>JAGGXB010000056.1 GCA_021163245.1 Thermoproteales archaeon | reverse complement strand
TTAAAGTCTTTCTATCACCGCCGTTCAGCTGTATACCACCGTTACCAATATTATATATGTGACATCCACTTACAACATGTCCGCTACCGCCCTGTATCTTTACAGCCCATTCACCAGTATTCCTTAAAACACAGTTAGTAATCCTATTATTCCTCCCACCCTTTATCAGGAATAAATCTTCTCTAACAGCCTCAAATATAAATCCGTCAAAAATAATATTGGACACATCGTCCATAACGACAAGGTTTTTAGCGACGGTAATTATAGGATATTCTTCTCTAAAAGGCTTGGGAGGCCAGAAATAAAGTATACCTTTTTCATGGTCAAGATACCATTCACCAGGAGAATCAAGTTCACTTAATAAGTTATAGCCATAGAACCATTGACCTTTCCTATAACCATAACGGTGATAGGGTTTGCTCATAGAAATAAGCCTATTCCCAGGATCAATAGACTTGATCCTTTGTCTCTGATCATCCCAGTCCCAGAACCAGAAGCCGTGTGCCCAAGGATCCTTCTCGTTAAGCCATCTACCAACTCTATCATCAGAATAATAAAATCTGCCTACAGTACTACCCTTAATACCCCGCACATCACGGTCATAGACCGCAACATCAGAAATCTCCATATAGCCTTCATTAGGATAACGTGCCAAAACCATACGTTTATCCTTATAGAACAACTGAACACCGCTGTCCGGGTCACCATAATCCTTTACACCTAAAACACTTAGATCGGCCTGCAAAACATTTCCTCGAGCTCTCTTATCCAACACTTTTAAGACATCGGGATCACTCACAGGCTCCCAGCCAGTAACAAAAACTCCTCCAATCACACGAACAGATTCTCCAGGATAAGCCCTATATATAATCGGCACATCATCAAAACCAGAATCCTCAAAACTTAGTACGAGAGGACTAGAACGAACATATATACCTTCTCTAACATATATGACGGCACCATCCCTAAGCTTACCCTCATCCTTTAATCTACGCAACTCGTCACGGGCTCTCTCAAAAGTTGCAAACGGTCCGTCACTTCCATCACTATTAGGAGAAGCAAGTCTGCCGGACCATTCGTCTCTACCATTAACCGAAACATAAAGTTTAATCAAACAAACTCCACCTTTAACATAAAACCCGCAGATAATCCCTATAAAAACCTAGCTCTAAAAACAAACTATTTCTGAACAGGCAGAATACCAGACTTCTCAACACCCTTAACCACAGGAATGGAGATAATGATAGAAACCAGCGTCTGGCCGAAAAAATCTCTAATAAGAGACAGAACAGCTGGAGCAAACCCCTTAACAAAAATATTAACAATAAAATAAGTCAAACACATAGCCAAACCGGCAACCAGAGACAACAAAAACTGAACATGTATCTTCCTACCTCTACCATAACCGACAACAAATCCCTGAATACCATGAGCAACAAGAGTCACATACCATCGCGGATACCTAACAAGCAAATCAGCCGTCACGGGGCCGATCAAACCGACAAAAAATCCTACATATGGACCAAACAATAAACCAGCAACATAGATTGCAACGTCACCAATATGTGTATACCCACCGGTAGGCGAAGGAACAGCAGTATAAAACGTCAACACTGCACAAAGAGCAGCAAATAAGCCTATGACAACAACCCTAAAACTTTTCTTACCTAGAACACTGCTTTTACCCATATTAAAAAAGCCAAAACAATAAACCTAAAAACTTAACGCCTCCAATAAAACATAATGGATTAAAGATATATCTATAATAAAGAAAGTACGCGTATACGATATCAGTCAAGTTATTTAGTTAAATATATGGTATTTAACATGGTTAAAATGACACATCCTATAGATATAGATAAGATAGTTTCTCAATTATCTCTTGAAGAAAAAGCTATGCTTGTTGTCGGTAGAGGAATGCCTGGTTCATCAGGAAACCCACCATCAAGAGTTCCAGGCGCTGCAGGCGAAACATATCCCATACCGAGACTTGGGATACCTCCTACTGTTTTTGCAGATGGTCCAGCTGGACTACGTATAAAACCGGTCAGAGAAGGAGACAGCCAAAGATATCATGCAACAGCATTTCCTATAGCAGTCATGCTTGCTTCAACTTGGAACCCGGAGATATTATACAAGGTTGGTAGAGCTATGGGTGAAGAGGTAAAGGAATATGGAGTAGATATACTGCTTGCACCAGCAATAAATATTCATAGAAACCCTCTCTGTGGCAGAAACTTCGAATATTATAGTGAAGACCCATTTCTTTCAGGAGAAATGGCGTCAGCATTCGTTAAGGGGGTTCAATCGCGGGGAGTAGGGGCCTGTATAAAACACTTTGTAGCTAACAACCAGGAGACAAACCGTTATACAATAGATACAGTTGTGTCTGAGCGAGCACTTAGAGAAATATATCTTCGTAACTTTGAGATAGTTGTTAAGAAAGCACAGCCTTGGACCGTTATGAGTGCATACAACAAACTTAACGGTAGTTATTGTTCACAGAATAAATGGTTGTTAACTAAGGTGCTTCGTGAAGAATGGGGTTTTCAAGGATTTGTTATGACAGATTGGTATGCTGGAGACGATCCAGTGGAGCAGATGAAGGCTGGAAACGATATGATAATGCCTGGAAAAGCGTATCAGGTAGATAAGAGTAAGAAAGATGAGATTAAAGAGATAATATCGGCTGTAAAGGAGGGTAGACTAAGCGAGGATGTACTGGACAGAAACATCAGAAATATACTACGTATACTTTCTCAGTCTCCCTCATTTCAAGGCTATAAGTACTCTAATAAGCCCGACCTAGATGATCATGCAAAAATATCATATGAGGCCGGGGCTGAGGGACTGGTCTTATTGGAGAATAGAGGCGTGTTACCTTTAGACAAAAATGAGAGAATAGCCCTATTTGGAACAGGGCAGATAGAGACAATAAAAGGAGGGACAGGAAGCGGTGATACACATCCAAGATACGTGATAAACATATTAAGCGGCCTAGATCTAAAAGGTTTTAGGATAGATAGAGAGTTATCCAACCGATACAAAAAATATGTTGACGAGATGAGACAGAAGGATGAGTATAAGCCTAAAGGAGTACCTTGGTCACCCATAATTCCATCACTTCCCCAGGATATCATTACAGAAGATGAAGTAGAGAAATATGCTCAGCGGAACGATGTCGCGGTAATAGTTATATCTAGAATATCGGGTGAAAATTATGATAGAAAACCTATAAAGGGAGACTTTTATCTCAGTGATGATGAGAAAAACCTACTAGAAAAGGTATCAAAGACATTTCATAGATACGGTAAAAAGGTTATCGTAATACTAAACATTGGTGCACCTATAGAGATAGAAAGCTGGAAAAACTTAGTTGACGCTATACTTTTAATCTGGCAGCCTGGACAGGAAGCAGGCCATATAGTTGCCGATGCATTGATAGGCGAGATAAATCCGTCGGGAAAGCTTCCGGTAACTTTCCCTAAAGACTATTCAGACGTTCCATCTTGGAACTTTCCGGGAACACCGCCAGAAGATCCTAAGAAAGTAGTTTATTTTGAAGACATATATGTCGGTTACAGATACTATGATACCTTTGGCATAGAGCCTTCATATCCTTTTGGCTATGGACTAAGCTATACCACATTCGAGTATAGAGACTTGAAAACAGAGCTAAAAAATGACGTATTAATAGTGTCTTTCACAGTCAAAAACACGGGAAGAAGGAAGGGGAAAGAAGTGGCACAAGTCTATATCAGTGCACCACGAGGCAAGCTTGATAAACCTCTCCAAGAACTAAAGGCTTTCTATAAAACAAAGCTATTAATGCCTGGAGAAGAAGAGAAGATAAAGCTAGAAATACCGCTACGCGACATTACAAGTTTTGACGGCGGGGAATGGCTTCTAGAAGCAGGAGAATATGAAATAAGGATAGGCGCTTCGTCAAGAGACATTAGATTAACAGGCAAAATAACTATAGAAGAAGAAAAAACATATAAACTCTAACAATCACATTAGATATCTTTTTATCACATCTGACTACAATATAAGACTATTTTTTATCTAGAAGACCAATCGGATAGAAAACATTATAACATAATATTGTAAGATACCCACCTAAAATCTTCATGTCCTTATGTTGATCCTTAACTTCATATATAGAAGAAGATAAATACATTGTTCCCTACTTATATTTAGTTTAAAGTGAAAAGTTATGGAAAAAATAATGGTTGACTCACATATAGAAGAGGTAACCTTCTATACTAACGGTGCAGTTGTTACACGGAAAGCCGTTATAGATGGAGGTCTAAGACAGGCAAGAGTTATCCTAGATAATGTGGAGGATAGCATTGATCCAAAAAGCATAAAGGCATATCTTTCAGACGGCTATGTAAGAAATATCAGCTATGAGAAATATAAGAAAAAGCCTGAAAAGGAGGAAATTGAAGAAATAGAGTTAACTAGAAGACTAAAGGAGCTAAAGCGTAAGAAAGAAATTTTATCTTCTAGAATAAAGGGACTTGAAACATATATTTCAAGCATAGATCAAGGGTTTAGTTCAGCGATAACAGCTTTTATGGCGACTGTATCTGTTGGAAAAGCCGAGCCAAACAGTGTCTTAGAATCGGCCCGCAGACTACTTGAAGACAGAGAAAAAGCCCTAGGTGAGCTGGTTGAAGCCAAGTTTAGTCTTGAAGAAGTTGAAAATGAGATAAAATCTCTCGAAAGTAGACTGAAACGTGAACCCAAGCTTGTAGACGTCGGTAAGATTATCATAGATATAGAGGGTGTGTCAAGTGACAGGCTAGAATTGGGAGTAAGCTATGTTGTCTGGAACGCTTATTGGAGCCCGTTCTTTGACGTATTTGTCGATGGAGAAAAGGTAAGTGTTAACATGTATGCGAGACTTATACAGGGTACTGGTAATGTCTGGAAGAATGTTAGACCCTATATTACCTCAAAGAGAATCGGAAGAGTAGAAAAAGTGGAGGCAGCTCCCTGGTATATAAGTCTATATAGATATGAGGAAGAGATGGTTATGGCAGCAGAAAAAGAAGAGAGGGCTCTTAGAGCAGTACCACCGGCACCACGGAGAGTGAAGAAGACGGTTCCAAAACCTAGTTTTCAGAAAGCTGAAGTTATTATAGGAGAATATATCTCTTTTAAGGCACCTTCCCCAGTTGACCTGGAGCCGAATAGGCCTCTATTAATCCTCTTATCGGATTATAGCTTTAAGGGTGAAGTAAGGATCTTCTGGGATGCTTTTACACAACACAGTCCTATAGAGTTTATAAAGTTTAAGAACACGAGTGATTCTAGTTTGCCTAGGGGTCCGGCCAAAGTTTATAAAGGTAACATATTCGTAGGAGAAACAGATTTAGGACCTATTTCACCGGGACAAGAAATGGAATTGGCTTTAACAGAAGCAGACCTATTGGAGACTAGAAAGAGACAAGTTGTTGGAGAGGCATCAAAAACTTTCATTGGTGGAAAAGCAGTATTGAGAAGAGGTTATAGGCTGTTTCTCAAAAGCCATTATAAGGATAAAGTTAGAGTAGAGGTTTATGATAGGATACCTGTTAGTGAAGACCCAGAAATAGAGGTTGAGCTCAAAGAGGTTAATCCACAGCTTGCAGAGAAGCCAGACATGGGTATCTTAAAATGGGAGCTAGAGCTTAACCCTGGAGAAGAGAAAGAGATATATTTCGAGTTCGAGGTCACATATCCCGCAAAAGAAACACTTGAAGGCATCTAATAGATCCCATATAAACAAACCTTTTTATCCAATGAAAATCCACGTATCATAACTTTATGTGATTTTTATTAAAGGATCTGAGAAAGGCCGTGTTATAGATTTTATTGTATATAACCAGTTTTCCTCTATTTAAATGAGTAAAATATAAATGATTTTTATCTATCCACCTATATTTTATCTGGCAGATATGAGACACAAATATCTAATACAGATTTATTCAACCGGAGTTGAGGATCGAATATTGGAAGACTTAATCCAGTCGCTTAAAACAACATTTAACGCAAAACTATCACTTAATTATCTAGAATGGAAAGATATAGTTCAATTCTATAATCCCATGAGAAAACAGGTTAATGCGAGTAAATTAATCTATTGGCTTTCTGAAAATATATCATTTCCACCGAACAGTAGGATGCTTGTTTTAGCCAATATAGATGGATACGTCGAGGGACTAAACTTCGTTTTCGGTATCTCTAACCCTGGTATAGGAGGCATAGTTTTTACAACAAGACTTAACCCATTATTCTATGGAGAGGAATACGATGACTATCTATATAGGCTAAGAATATTTAAGGAAACACTACATGAGTTAGGCCACAGCTATGGATTAACCCACTGTCAAAATCTTTGTGTCATGAGATTTAGCAACTCTATATATGACGTAGATAGAAAACCTGCACACTATTGTACAAAATGTCAAAAGAAACTCAACTATCATAATCCAGAACTACTAAAGACCTAAAACCTATCATACTCTAAAGAGCCCTACGACAAAACCAAACAGATACAGAAAATAAAACAGCGCCCTACCAATAAACACCACAAGAGGAGCACTAATAGACACAGAAACACTACTAAAAGCCCTAGACACAGGAAAAATAGAAGGAGCAACACTAGACGTAATAGAAGGCGAATGGGCACTCAAAGAAGAAGACGACGTCCTCCAAGGAATACACGCCCACCCACCGAACAACTACGAAAAGCACTACAAGCCCACCTACTATCAAAACACCCCAACGTAATACTAACCCCACACATAGCATACAACACATGGGAAGCAGTCCAAAGAATACTCAACACCACAATACAAACCATAAAACACACCTAAAAACAAACAACCCCCAAACAGAATAATATAAAACGTAAATATGAGATAAAAATCTTTATATCATAAAATCTTTTGAATTCAAACAACTATATTCGATTCTTTCTTAGTTATTTCTGTATGAGTTTCGCGGTCGCGGAGTCAGAGGATTCTGTGCTCTTTCAATTCTTTCTTAGTTGTTTCT
>JAGGXB010000074.1 GCA_021163245.1 Thermoproteales archaeon | reverse complement strand
TCTAGAAGATATTTATTATAACTCACTTAAAAAACCTGAAAAAATACTTAGTTATGACAAAAAAATATTATTTAAAATTTTAGAAAAATCACTAAAAATCTTAGAGAAAACACCACAACTTATTAGACTTCATGGAGATATTCTCATTGTTGGAGACACACATGGAGATGTGCATACATCTATATATGCCCTTAAAAATAAAATAGACCAGATAATTTTTCTAGGTGATTACGTTGATAGAGGTCCATATCAATTTGAAAATCTTATTTTATTACTATTAGCTTATTTATATGATGAGAAAAAAATTATTCTCTTAAGAGGTAATCATGAATCCCCCTTAATGAACAAATATTATGGATTCATATTAGACTTAAAAAATAAACTCGGCAATAATTGGCATGTTTTTTATACTTTAATCCAAAAAATATTTTCAAACCTTCCATACAGTTCCATTGTAAACAACGAAATATTTCTTGTCCATGGTGGAATAGCAAAGGATTTAAGTTATGTTGAAGAAATCTTAAACCTTCCAAAAAATGATATTATTCCAAAAAATAATATTTCATTTCAACTTTTGTGGAATGATCCTGATGAAAGTGTAGATTTTTATGCTCCAAGTCCTAGAGGAGAAGGCATATTTCTTTTTGGCAAAAAGGCTGTCGAAAAATTTCTCACACAAAATAAATTAAAGAAAATTATTAGAGCTCATGAATATTTCTATACTGGATATAGAACTTATTTCGATGAGAAAGTTATCACGATTTTTAGCTGCAGATATTATCCAATAGAATCTCCAAAAGCATTAGTTATCGAAGATAATGAAATAAAAATAATTAGTCTAAATCATTCAACAGGTATATAAAAAGGCATTATAATCCTCCTCCTCGGTTTTGGTCTAATCTGGAAAGCTTTAACAAAGATAACTCCAGTGACAAAACCTCCAACATGCGCCCAAAAAGCCACACCCATAGGTAATTGAAGAGCCATTATCCCCATAAATAACTGATATATAAACCAAAAACCAATGTAGTAATATGCTGGGATTGAAATAACAGTAATCCACCAATATAAAACCAGAGTTCTAATCCTTGCATAAGGATAAAGTAACATATATGCACCTAAAACAGCTGAAATAGCTCCGGAAGCTCCAACCGAAGGTATTTTTAGACTAGTAATCATGAGATATTCAGGCATTAATAATATTGATAGAATATGTAGGAGAGAAGCACCAATACCACCAAGAAAGTAGAAAATTAGATACCTAAAATGTCCAAGTGCATCCTCTACGTTATCACCAAAAATGTAAAGATATAGCATATTACCAAAAAGATGCATCAATCCACCATGCATAAACATACTTGTTATAATAGTGTATAAGTTTTTTCCATTTAGAACATATATTGGTATAAGACCGTATTTAAAGACCGCTTTGTTGAATTCTGTATATCCTTGAAAATAAAAATAAAAAAATATAACTATATTTGATAGAATTAACGCATAGTTTACGATAGGCTTACTTAGAGGCCTGTTTTCGTCGTATAAAGGAAACATTTTCTCACCTGATAGATACTCTAAGTAATATTTTAGAAGCTGGTATATATTATATATCTTGGTGAGAGTTATGAATAAAATTATTTTAATTCCAGGGATGCTTGGCGCCGGTTGTACAAAGGTGGCTGAAAAATTAGCAAATAAATTAAATATAAAGTATGTAAATACTGAGAAAATAGTTAAAAGGATTGTAACTGAAGAACGACTAACTTTTAAACAATTAGAAGCCATGACATTATCAGGCGAAATTAATTTAGAAGAATTAGTGAAGAGTGTCGTCTTAGATTATTTAAATGAAGGTAACGTCATTGTTGAAGGCAGAACAGCCTTTATAGTTTTAGATAAAGTAACTGATATCAAGGTCTTCCTGTTTGCCGATAGAGATTTTAGGGTACATAGGATCTCCAAAAGAAGACAAATATCCCTTGAAGAAGCAGATGAAGCTGTGAGTATAAGCGATGAAGATAGAAGCAGCCTAGTAAGAAGACTTTATAAAAAGAATTGGCTCGACCCAACTCTTTACGATTTACTCATAAACACAACCAACCTAAAATTTGACGCTGTAGCAGAAATAATAAAAACAGCCTTAGAAAACAAATTTAAAGAATAATTTATTAATGCCCCGGCCGGGATTTGAACCCGGGATCACCGGCTCGAGAGCACGTTAACTCTAGGCGTGGCAGAGAGGAGCGTTGGAAGAAGGAGTTGGAAAATCTTAAGAACAAGTTTTTAACAAACGAGTATGTTGATGATTTCTTCTCTTGGTTGGTTAAAAAACGTGGTGTTAGTGTTAAGACTGCTAGACAATATGTAGGTTATATCCAGAAACATCTATTGGATAACAGTTGGAGTATAAGGAGTCATCGGCTGTTTCTACATTATCTTCATGAGACATATGGTTTAGAGGTTAACCGTTTTCTTGAGAAACTCAAGGTTCCTAGGAGTGGCGTGGATCTAAGAGTTCCTAGTATTGATGAAATATATAGTACACTGAAAGTATTACGAGATTATCCTAGGGCTAAAACATTCTTTATATTCTTGTTGGTTACAGGGCTTAGAGCAGTAGAAGTACACTACTTGCTAAATAATTCGCCCGGATACAATGATTATGACAATGTCAGAGTATATAAGCTTGGAATGGAGCGTGGATCTAAGAAAGTATTCTATGCATTTACACCTATATGGCTTGGGAAAGAGAAAGCATCTATGAACTATTATAAGAAGATAAGACAGAAACACGGTCTTCTACCAGCCAAATATGTTAGAAAATTCTTTGCAACAAAGTGTTTTGAGCTAGGTATAAGTGCCGAGGTCATAGATTTTATTCAGGGTAGGACACCTCGGAGCATATTGGTGCAACATTATCTTAACCTGTTGCCTACAGCGGTTAGAGAATACCGAAAGTATTCAAACTGGTTGAAACAATTCTTGGGTGAGAGCGTTGGCTAGTTTTGAGAATGTTGTTGTTAAATGGCTTGATTATCTTGATTCTCATAGTCGTAATGTTTTTACTGTCAGTTTTAAGAGTTTTAGGATATGGGCTACTAGGAATAAGATGAAATATGTCAAGAATGATTTTAGTGTTTTTTGGAATACTGTTAAGAAATATGCTGATATGAAAGGATATTATATTGTTGATGTACGCAGTGTTTATACTCCTCGGGGGAATAAGGCTTATAAGAAGGTTATGGTTGTCAAGAGAAAGGAAGCCCTGATATATTATAATATATGATATGTTTTCGGTAACGGTAAAACGGTAGTATTTTTAGACGGTCTAAAAATCACGCGTTATTAATTTTTATTCTAGTATGAGGATTAGAAGTGTTTCAGTTAGGCGTGTAAAGGTTTCTAGTGTTAAGCCTAAGAGGAGATACAAGTATCTAGGTAAGAAAGTGAAGGATAGGGGTAAGCCCGGGTATGACAGTTATATTGAGGGTAAAGATATTGCTAAAGCTATATTGAGAGATTTTGAGGAGCATAGGATTAGTAGAAAGCTTGCTGTTACCCGTCTTAATCTTCTCGAGCTTGCTACACAGCGGAACAGTATGCTTTCACAATGGGAGAAAAAGGTTGTTCGTAACTTTATCGATGAAAGTATACGTCCAAAATTAAATAAGAAGAGGAAGAGGTGATTTTCTTTGAGTCAGCCTAAAGTCTATTACATTAATGGTCAGAAAGTTGTCACATGGGTAAAATATACACAAGAGGATCTTGACAAGGTTGTTCAGAGACAGCAAAAGAAGAAGCCTAGACCAATATCAAAAACAATGCCTAGTGGAAAAACAGTTCAATCTTTAGAATATCCAGTTGGTACTCCTAGTTGGGAAGAGCAGAGGATGAAAGCTAAACAGTATGTTTCCAGAAACATTACTTATCTAAATATAGAGACTCCACCAGAGCTACAGTATCATGTTGATCCTGTGACTGGTGCTTATGGAAGTGAGACGAGTGCAGAAGTGTATTTCTTTGAGCAGATTAGAGAGGAAGTGAAGAGGAAGGGTTTGGATACTACTAGTTTCTGGAGACAGCATTATCAGGATGTTCTTGAGGCTGCTAGATTGAAGGCTAGGATTCTACATATGGCTCAAGAAAAAGTTCCTATTCCCGTTGACTTGGCTAGGAAACTAGAAGAGTTCTATAGGGGGGATGTTATAAAGGTTGAGAGAAAGGAGCCGTATAATCCTAATATTAATCCTGACATGATTATTAGACAGGCATATGCTAGACAGGGAAAGGATTATGATAAGATTATAAAGGAGAGTTTAGAGGCTGAGAGACAGTTTCAGGGAAGAGGATTTCTACAAGGTTTATTTTCACAGCTTGGTTATGAGGCTAGCTTCGGTTTATGGAAGCCTAAGACAGCTACTACACAATCATTGTCTTATAGAAGGGTGCAGTTGATGGAAGAGGCTTGGAAAGAGGCGGGTCTCGATAAAGGAATCACTCCTGAGAAGCTTGACAGATGGCAGGAGTTGACTATGAAAAAATTTGAGAGTTTTAACAATGTTGGATGGGAGTATTGGATTGGTCTCGGTGTCGGTGAAGTTGTCGGTAATCTTCTAGCTGACTGGGAGATGAATATTCTTGGCAGTGCTTTAGGGAAGGTTTTTTCACCTGTGTTTTCCCGTTTATCAAAGACGAGGATAGGTCAGAGGATAAGTAGAAAAATTTCAGGTTATCTTCCAACAGAGGAGCAATACTATAAGATTACGGCTGAGGAGTTAGAGTTTGATACATTGCTTACTCCTAATAAGACATATGAGGTTGCTGAGCTTAGGCTTGGTAAAGAGAGGATAAAGCCCTCTGAGTATAAGGAGTTGATTGAAGAATTAAGTAAGCGTAGGCTTATCACGGGTTTAAAGGGTGTGACAGAGGAAGGTTTAGAATTAGAGTATCATAGCCCGTTTCTGACACAGTTAGAGCGTGTTAGTAGTCAGGAAGAGGCTCTTGGACTTGTGGCTGGTAAGGGTAAGCATGGTTTAAAGGGATTCTATACGAGTGAGGAAGCGATGAGTATATGGTTTAAACAGGGTAGTAAGATGAAGAGTTTTAATGTTTACCGATTCAAGGGTTTTGATAGGTTAAAAGGGAGATTAAAGGTTAAGAGCCTTTTAGGATATGGAGAAGATGTAAAGGATATAGGTAAAGGAGTATCATTTTTCAGTAAGGGTGGCGGCGGTCCCGGGATTACAAATGTTTTAGAGGAGACTGGTAAACAATCTTTGAAGACAAGTCTGTTTAAGGTTTTAGGTGTCTCAAAGATTGAGAAATCGGCCTTGTCAAAACTGTCAGGTCTATTAGGAATCGTAAAAATAGATGTTGGTAAGCCTGCGGAGAAAGCTGAAACAATACTTTTCCCCAAGACTGAGACTAAGACCTCTACCAATCTTGTAAATGTTGTAAAGCCTGCATCTATAGAGGATCTTAAAAAGGATGTTGGTAGGATGCCTGTCACTAAGATTATGGGTGATAAATCTATAATGTTTGAGGAAAAGAGTAAAGATGTTACATCTATGCCTTCAATGGAGCATTTCAATAATGTTTTATCGGTTGGTATAGAGGATATATCTAGTCCAGTTTTTAAGTCTACTCCTAGAACTGTTGTGTCTACTGGTGCTAAGACTGGTCAAGAAACTATACAGGTTCAGACTCCTATTGAGACAGTTATCCCGTCTATAGATATTATAGATATAGGTTATCCATATATTCCAGAGAAGCCTAAGAAGAGTAAAGGCGGTCCAGTTGAGGGAAATATTCCTCTGGGTGGCGGTGGGTTACTGGGTTTTGTTTTCGGCGGTATAGGGTATAGGCAGTGGAGCTATATTAATCCTATAGGTGATTTATTTAAGCCTTTGAAGAAGAAAAATAGGAAGAGTAGAAAGAGGAGTAAGCGGGGTAGGAAGGGTGGTGTTGCAGCGGTTGTAGGTTTTATGCTTGGTTTGATTATGCTTGCTGTATTGTTTATTGCTACTACTCCTCTTGTTGAGAGACTGTATTCATGGTTTAATGATACTTCTATCTGGCCTAATAATGAGATTCCAGACTATGCACAGGAAGAATATTCGCTTCTTTATGATTTATGGAAGACTATACCATACATGGCTTTTTTCATTATGATTACATGGCTTATACTGTATGTTTATAGACGGGAAGTGGCGGGTGAGAGAAGATGAAAAAACTCTTTCTTTTTTCTTTATTATTGATTATTTTTATAACGGTTAATGTTTTAGGAGAGCCTACAGTTATAGAGAAGACAGCTTCTCCAGATATAATTATTCATAGTGGTGATTATGGTCTTCCTAGTTTATCTGTGAATGGTAATGTTTTGTTGAGGTATCAAGATGACTATGAGAGTTCTACATGGGCTTCAACAAGCTTTAGTAAGGATACTTCGTCTGGTGGCTCAGCAGAATGGGGTTATGATAATAGCTACAAGTATCATAATAGTTATAGCTTGTATGTCAAACTTACTATGGGTTCGACACTTAACGATAATGACTACGCTGAATTGACATTAAGTTATAGTCTTGATTATAATGTGACAGATATAACGTTTTATATATATACCCGTACTGATGGAAGTGGACAGGTAGATAACTATAGAGTATATGTAAACGACACGCAGGTTTATCAGAGCTATGACCCTACAAACTCTTGGACACAGATAGATGTTCATCTAGGGAATAGTAATAGTTTCACGATAAAACTAAGACTGGATAATAAGATTGGAAGCTCATCTTTGGCTGGTATGAGTACATGGATGTATATAGACTATATGTTCTCTAATACATTCACGTTAGATGTAGATGTTCCAGTATATGTTACTCTTACAGAGAACACAACTTACTACAAGCTGAACTATACTTGTCCATCAAATACCTATAGGATGGGTTATAACTGGCCTGTTCCAGATAGCTGGACATATATCAATATGAGCTATACAAGTACCTATCTTGAGAAATGGTATAAATCTACAGACAATTTAGATGTTGATTATGGAGTAGATTATGATAGCAGTCTAGTTAGTCCCCCGATAATTGCTAACAACAGTCTGTTGTATGTAAAGGCTACTGGATACGATTATTATCTATTAAACTATTATAACAGTGAACCATACTTTGAAGAAGTCACAAAGAACAGTATAGACAGCTTTCTGCCCAGTGTTCTCATAAATGATGCCGAGTACTCAAACAAGACTTATTTGGTTCTGAACGATGAGAAATACACTATTCTTCCGCCTTATGCCATTTTCCAATATGGCAACTATATTGTTGATAAGGTGAACAAGTACGTGCAATGGGAGTTCACCATCGAGAACGATGCAGTGGAGCATAACAGTGTCGTGATATGGGACGACGATGATAGTGTTATAACATTAACAAAAGGTGGGACGGGAAGTTTAGATTTCACATTATCTAAGGTTACAAGCCCTGTTTATCATGGTAGTTATGCAATTAAAGTAAGTATTACTAGCGGAAGTTGTAAATGGGTTAAAGTCAAAAGAGTATATTCTACGAACCAAGACTGGAGCAGTAAGGACTTTCTAGTTATTAACTGGTATGGTCAAAATACAGGTAGGAAAATATCTATCTTTTTATCTGCTCCGAACTGGGATAATAGACAGGAATGGTATTTCTATGACAATTTTAGTGGATGGAAACAGTTAGTGTTCCCATTAAGGAAAGGAGACTATGAAGTCGGAACTCCTGATTTATCAAATATTGCTGAAGTTGGAATTATAATATCAGAGGCAGATGGTTGGAGTGATGGTGATAGTATAATTAACGATTGGTTCCGTGTGGACGTGGGGCAATGGGTCAAGTATGAGGTAATGGTGCCTGATAGTATGAATATATTAGAGTTGAAAAGTTGGGATGGGTCAGTCTTCAAATGTTTCTTCGGTAGGAACCTTTTAGATAATTCATGGATATGCGGAGCATGGGGTTCCAAACTATACTTCTTAGATGGTACAACAGCTTATGATATATGGGGGGATGATTCTGCTCCTTGGAAAGCACTTGCTGTATGGAACATAGATGAACAGGGAGAAACACCTAGTCTGAATGTTGGTAATTCTGGTTTAATTTCCCCGATAACATATTCTTCCCGCTACGGCACCAAGTACCGTGTAGGTTTCGCAGTTAAGATGCCACCCTACAGCGACTACACGAATATAAACAAGGCTAGGCTTAGGATACGTATATATTATGAGGATGAACAGGTAACATACAGTGGTAGTGAGGCTGGACCAATCGCACCTGTTCCGCCAAACGATGCAGTACTGTGGCCAGTAATAATAAAAATTGATGAAGACAAGGCAACAATGACAAAGAAACAAGTGTATAGTGTTCATGATTTGACTTATACTTTGATGAATATATATAATGACTATAATCTACATCAAATAGATTTTGAATATAATCTTAGTATTGTTTATGAGAATGGTACTATCAATAACTATGGTTTGAGTTCTAGTCAGATTGTTGTGGTTGAGGATTTTAACTATTTAATCTTTAGTACAGTATACTTTGAGAATTATATATTGAGAACAGGTAGCTATATGGATATAGGTTTGTCGCCGCCTGACAGAGCTTTACTCTACACTATTACTGTTAAGGATTATACTGGGGATTTCGAAAACAGTACTCTTATACTTAAGAACAGTAAGGGATACTATTTATATTACTTTAATACCACTGGGTTAAGCGGAGTATATTTAACATATGGTAAAATATACACTATAAGTATAAAGAATAATGTAGAGGAGCGTGGACTAGGATATCTTCTAGCCGATACAGATTATGATAAAACTTTCATAATAGGTATAAGGCCTAAGACTCCAGAAATGTTCCGTGACAAGATTAGCTATGGTATTACTCTTAATAGTTCTGGACTAATAGCAACTGTCTCAAGTCTTGACAATGTCAGTTTTACAAAGGTTAATCTTTTGATATATAATGAGACAAATGACTTGATTGTAAACGATACATCATACAATATACTATCATATAGTTATACATATATGGGAGCAGACCCAGAGGGAACATATATAGTGAATATAAAGGTTTTGAGAGAAGATGTTAATGGTACTATAGCTAAAAGTTTCGGTGTTCCGTCACCGCCACAGAACGAGTCCAGTAATATTCCCGGGGTTATTGGTCGTACAGTTGAACTACCTGAAGATCTTAAGGGTATAGGATGGGGAAATATAATAAGTATTTTTATCGCTATGGTTATATTTCTTACACTTGCTATACCACGTTTCCTCGAAATGGGCTTTATTGCTTCTGGCATATCTTTAATATATACATGGATCATAGGATGGAACACGGTTATTAATCCTACTATATCTTCAGGATTAATAGTTGTTGGTTTACTTGTTGCGATGGCTAAGAACCGTGGTTCATAACTCTAAAAATATCTTTTTTCTTTTTTATTTTTAGGGATAGTGAAATGAAGTACTATTATGTATTCTTGTTTACGGTTGCTTTAAGCATGGGTTTATACGTTGCAAGCTTTATGAATACTGGATGGATGTATACTCTAGGTTTATCACAGTATCAGCCGCCAAGTGTTCCAGAGTATAATCCTGATCCAAGTCTCGGTGTATTCGGTGACTTTATCTGGGGATGGAAGATGATTACAACATATCTTACTTGGCCTATACATTATATTCCAGAATTGTTAAACATGTTAAACTTTGTTCCTAGTCCATGGCCACAGATAATCATAAGTGTTGTTCTATTGTTGTTCTTTATAATGGCAGTACAATGGATTAGTAAAAACGTGTTTACGGGTGGTGCATAATGCTTGAATGGATTAAACAAGCATTTGATTTATATACGAGTATTCTTGGACCATATTTCTATGCTGGAATATATATTGCTATTAGTGCAGTATTCTATATGAAGACTAAGACTCCTATAGGTTTGACTGCTGCAAGTGTACTATTTGGTGTTTTCAGTTTCTTGATGCCTGCTCCTGTACACATTATAGGTTTTCTCAGTCTAGCGGTTGGAATAGCTACATTGATTTACTGGCTGCTTAAACCTGTAGGTTAAATATGTTTAACTAGTTTAACTCTAAAAATAGTTCTTTTTTCTAAATATATTTGTAAAAAAGAAAAGGTTGATAGAATGAGAGGTCATAAGGCTAGAGTATTAGCGGTATTGACGGTCCACTATAAGCCGAGTCTTGTTGAGACGACTTTCAGTAAAAAAGGTTTTACTCAGGTTGCTGTCGCTGTTGTCTCTGTTGTATTTATAATTGCTGCTGTTATAATCGGGTTATATATCTCCAGTAATATATATGAGAATGTAAATATTACTGATTCTACTGCTAATGAGAGTGCTCAGAGTTTATATCAAGGTTTGATTGGTGCTCTTGACTGGACTAAGATTATAGTGATTGTAGGATTTGCTACAATTGTTCTAGGTCTGCTCTGGAAGATGTTCGTTGCGAGGGGATAGCCCCGATGTATGAAAATATTGTTTATTTTTTTACTATTTTTTCTCTTTTCTTGTTCTTTTATGGATATCATTACCGTGACAAGGATGATGACGCTATACTATGGGTTATGGCTAGTATACCAATGTTTGTTATAACAGGAGTATTATGGCTACAGGTAGATGTTCTAGCATGTACAAGTAATGAATGTACACTTATGAGAGTAGGTGACCCAAGTCTAGCAGCTATATTCTATCTTCTTGCTGGTTTCGCTTTCATTTACTCATTGTATTGGTGGCTTATAGTATATAGTAAAAGGGTGATGCCTAGATGAGCATGGATGAATATAGTAGACAACAATATTATAGGAGATTGAGAGAGAGTCTAGCTGAATCAGTTGTTATACCTTATATTCTTGAAGACGAGAAAATACCTGAGAGTGATAGAACTGCTCTTTGGCCTTTTATGAGCCGTACACATGAACTAAGTGTACTAGATGAAAGAGCAGTTAATAGCGTGTTCTGGTTTGCACAGGTATATTTCAGTCTTACAGACATGCTTATAACAGATAAAAATCTCGGTTATCTCCGTGATGAGGCTGGTATAAGTGCATGGCTTATAAGTCATCTTCGCCGTGGATTGCATGGTCATGAACGCGAGATGTTGAGCAAGGAGATTAGTGTAGTTGTTCAGGAACAGCGTCAGAGTCGTAAACCCGGGCTTTTGTCTCGTTTACGGGGTGAGCAGAATGTTTGAGGAAGTTATTATAGGTACGTTTTTTGCGGGTATGGGTGTAGGAGTGTTTCTATTGTTTATGTTTATGCCTAAGCCTGTAAGCAGATTGTTTTGGATAGCTATTAAGAAGAGTACTGGTGTTATCTTGGCTCGAGAAGATGGTAAGCTTGATGTTTTAGAGGTTCGTGGTGTCGGTAAGGATACTAATATTTTCTTTAAGCCTACTAAGAAGAGTGAGATGATGTTTGAGGGAGATAGGGAGTGTTTCTATAATATTGGTGGTGCTAGTATAGGTGTTGCAACCGAGCTATATGCTAGGATTCTTAATAGTCATGATATGAGTCTTATTGCTTTTGCTGATAAGACAGCTATTCCAGAGCAGTTGAAAAATAAGGTTCAGGATAATGAGCCTCTAATAGTGTTAAAGGTTTATAATGGTGGAGATGGAAATGTTCCTATTCGGCTTGTTCCTCTTCATAAGGCTAAGGTTCTGAGTCCTAATCCTGTGACTCCTACAAAGCTTGCTAGTGTGTTTGATATGTATAAGGCTGCTATTGCTCAGAGTCAGACTAAGACAGGTTTTGATATTAAGCCTTTATTGTATATAGGTATGTTTGCTGTGTTATTGATGGTGGCTTTTGCTATACTTATGACTGTTATAGGTGGTGGCGGTAAGGTTCCTACTGGTCAGGGGTTGTTGCCATGAGCCAGACGAAATGGACTGCTGGTTTCTATGATAGGCTTATAGGGTATCAACAGGAGATAATAAATGCTTTACATGATGCTAGGATTCTCAGACTTGATGGTGATGCGTATGGTTATATAGATGCTCTACGAGCCGTTTTTGATCTCTTATGGGATGAGCTTCGTGACGAAGTCATGAAGAAATGGGATAAATTGATAAAGGAGAATGGTTTTGATGAAGAGGTTCCTATTGTCAATGATGGTTTTCTTCAACGTATTGCTAATGAAATATATGATGCTAGGAAGACTAAGCATTATGCACGTCTTTTCCAACATGCTTTGATTGATGTATTGTATCGTCACGGTTTGTTGATTTATATACCGAAGAAGCCTGAAGAGAGGGTTCTATGAGTGAAGAGAATATTATAGAGGAAGTTAAAGGTATAAGTGGTAGACTCGGCCGATTTATTTATGCTAATAAATTGGTTGACTTACGTAGGCTTGGTCGTATAGAGTATAGTAGTAGTATTGTTATTGGGAGTATGAGGACTGGTAAGACTACTATGGCTATGATTATGGCTAAACGGCTTGAGAATCTTTATGGTGATGATATAGCTGTATGGTATAGTAGGAGTTTTGCAGATATTATTCATAGTTTTGATGATAATATTGACATGGTTAAGCGTCCCTACCAGTTTTTTATTATTGATGATGTTGGTAGGACTCTTAGCTGGAGTGCTAGTATGGCTCGTAACCTTGTTGATGTTCATTATTATACTGGTATAGCACATGTCTATGAGAAATATGGTGTTTATAGTGCACATATAACAATCTTTATTCTTAGCCAGTACCTGAAGCTTGTGGCTCCAGTTTTTAGGGCTAATAGTCCTCTTCTAATGTTTAAGAGTGTTATGCTCCGTGAAAAGACAGAGTATAGAGAGATTAGGAATGTTGTTAGCAGCGAGGGGGTAAGGATTCTACGTGATCTTACTTTTCGTGCATTGATTAACCATGATATAAATGCTAAGAAGGAGATGTTGGCTGTATGGATGGATAAGTTTGAGCAGCATTATTATATTCCTGATCCGCCTGTTAGGCCTAGGAATCTCATTGATTGCTATGATATTATTGATGAGGATGAGATTGAGAGTGTTGCTGAGATTCTTGTTAATAGACAGTTTAAGCTTCTGCCTAAGAGGCTTAGACGTAAGCTTGTTGAGACCGCGGTCTTTGTTCTTGTTAATAGTGGTTTTAATGTTGTTGAGATAAAGAGGATTCTTAGGGGTTTAGGTTTTAGTTTTGAGAACGAGTTTGTTCAGAATCTTTATAGTTTGTATAAGGTGAATCGTGTTGCTTGAAATTATTTTTCTGGGATATGTTGTTTTTGGTTTAGGGTTTTTTATTCTGGGAATATTGCATAGGCGTGACGGTGTTGCTAGGGAGATGATGCTGTATATGGTTATGGTGAATGTTTTCCTATATGGTTTTGCCTTGGCCTTATATAGTCCTGCATTGATAATGTTGAAGGCTGTCTCACAGCCATACAAGTTCAGTATGTTTCTCAATAATCAAACAGTTAGAATTACTCAGAGGGTTACAGGCGTTGAACACATCTATAGTGGCGACGGCTTCACAGTATATACATTCAATATATTTGAGGTTTTGACTGTGTTTATAGGGGGATGGACTCCCACGCTATGTTATATTGCTGGTAGAGTCTTGTCTTTTAGGGTTCCTAGATTTGAGGCTCCTCTATATTTATTGTTGTTGAAGTATAGATTGAAGAAAAAGTTGTATGGTGAGAAGAAGGCTACTGAAGAAACAATATCATCACTATACAGGCGTATAACATTGCTTGAGCTTAGACAGGATTATCTTGACAGTCAGATTAGGAAGCTTGAGAAGGGTGATGGTAAAAAGGTGGGTGTATGGCCAGAAGTAAGGGTGGAGATAGAATAGATGAGATTGATGCTAAGATTATGAGTCTACATATTCAGATTAGGGATCTTAGGCGTAGGCTTCGACGTGAGATTGAGAGGATTGAGAGCGAGTTGAAGAGGCTTGAAGAGGTGTATAAGTTATACGTTCGTTGATCTTTATACTGTATTTATTGTATATTGTTTTCTTTGTTATAGTGATTGATGTTGTTTCCCGTAAAATAATATTTTTTATTCCTATTCTATTATTGATGTTTGTAGTAATTGTTTTCTTGACTTTGTTAATCTATCAGTATTTTCATAGATATAATCTCTTTTCACAAATTTTTGTACCATTATTTTAAAAGTTATAGTATAAAATAACAGTGTCTGAATAAAATATATGGGTTTAAGATGGCAGGAGAAATTCCTATATTTCTGGATAGGGCTGGGAACAGTTATAAACATAGTCTTCTACACGATGTATAGGGATACAGGTATCCTTTTCGCCATAGGGATAAATATAGCCTTGATACTGCTCCTCTATACAAAACAGTACCTATTACTGCTTATAGCATCAATCCTAGTATTCTCTATGAATACAATACTAAACATTATGAACGGAGTGTACCGTCCACCAATATTCTCTTTCTTTTATCTAGTGGCTGCGTTTCTACTATATAGAGAAACCGGAAAATAATATTATTTTTTAAAGGTGCGTATATACACACTTTTTGTTTATCGGTATATTTGACCGATAATAAAATTACTTTCAGTAATTGTTTTCAAGGAAGATTATCGGTATAATTCTGGAATTTTGGATTGTTTTATCGGTTAAAAAAGCCGAAAATGATATATTTTCATTCCTAAAATTTTAGTTTTTTGTTTTATTGAACATTATATATATTGTTACTGTTTTTTGTAGACCCCCCTCTCCCCCCAACCACCATTCATACTTTAAATACATGCATATCAGAATAAAACCCGGGTGAAAAAAATGAGCTATGAAGACGGATTCAGGGATGCTATCGATCTAGTTGAACATTATTTAAGAAAATATAACATATCTGAAGAAAAAATAAGAAAGATAATAAGAGATCTACGTGAAGCTATAACAGAAGAAAAGATGGAAAAAGTCAAGATGAAACTAGGATTAATCTAAAACAAATTCCATTTTTATACCCATCTTCTTTAAATCTTCATCATATATCTCTATTAATTTCTCTATAACTTTTGCAACCTCTATTCCTCTCTTTGTAAGAGTTATTATTGCTCTTGGCTCTTCTTGTATC
>JAGGXB010000024.1 GCA_021163245.1 Thermoproteales archaeon | reverse complement strand
TGGAGCCGATTTTGAAGATTGATGCTCGTGTTCCTCATGATTGGCTTAATGGTGTGCTTAGTGTTATTACGAAGCATCGTGGTAAGATTCTTGGTATGGAGGAGCATGGTTTGTTGATGCGTGTGATTGGTGAGATTCCTGTTAGTGAGAGCTTTAATCTTGCTGATGAGATTAGGGAGCAGACCCAGGGGAAGGCGTTCTGGAGCTATGAGTTTAGTCATTGGGCTCCTGTTCCTCAGGGTATGTTGTTGGACTTTATTATGAAGATTCGTGAGCGTAAGGGGTTGTCGAAGCGTTTGCCGAAGATTACTGACTACGTTGAGGCTTAACCTCATTTTTATATTTGGTAGTGTTTATAAGCGTGTATACTTTATTTATTGTTTTTTAGGATCTTTTTGGTGTATTGTTTTTTGAGTTCTATGTAGATGTCTGTTTTTATCTTGTTTTTCTCGATGTATTTTATTGCTCCTGCCTCTATGATTCCTTTTCTTCCCGCTAGGTCCCACATCGCATCTGGGTCTATGTCTATTTTCTTTGTTTTTAGGTAGTTTTTTAGTTCTGTTAGCGTGATAGTGTCCCTGTTATAGTATTTAAATGCTTGGAAGAGGATCTGTATCACTTTTTCTTCTTCCATTATCTCTCCCTTCTTTTCCATAATTTATCTATGTATTCATCCTTATAAAGCCATTTAACGCTGGGAAAAAGACTTCTTGCTTTTTCAAGAGCCCATTTTAACGGTATATGGGTGTATTGATTTCTTATCTCTAAAATCTCATTTCTTTGCGATAGCGATAATTTAACTCCTTTAAATTCATTATATAACTTTAAGAATTTTTTCATTCGTTGTTCTTTCCATGTTCCATAATAATCTTTTAAAATAATATTTTCTGCAATATATTCTACTGCTTTTTCACTAGCGAACCTAATGCTATAATTTGCTGTAATATTTCCTTTTTTGCTTATATGAATAAAAGATACTCTTATCTTAACTTTCTCTTTTTTCTAACATTTTTAAAATGAAATCCGTTTCTTGTTCTAAAACTTTTGGAAATGATAGAAGGATTCTAGCTCTAATATTTTGAGGAATATCTTCAGAGAATACGCTTATTGATTTTCCTTTATATTTGCTTTGAAAAATTTTAATTATATGTTGCGGGAATAAATTAGTTATATCCTTGCTTCTACTCAGACTTAAGTATAGTTTTAAAAATCCATGACGGTCAAAAAGCAAACCTATCGTTCCTTCTTCAATAAAAGTCCACTTCAAATGATTTAACATTAGTTTTTCACTATTTAATATTACAGGATGTAAAGAAAAGTCGGCTATTGTTTTGGAGCCGGCTGGTATTCCTGCCTTATTCATTATCCTAGCTGTTAAATAATCACTTTTTAGTTCAAATGCTTCTTTTGAAGGAGGGGGTAGAAAGACATAACCTCCCAGCTTCTCTATTAGAAATTTAACTCTGTGTATGAGAACTGGATCTTGATTCACATATAATATGTTTCTAATTTTTCCTTTGTATAATCTGATATGTCCTTCATTTAAAATATGTGTGAATAGCTTTACAACTACTTCAGAATTCAAGTCTATTGGAAAATCTCTGTCTATTATTATTTTTTCAATCTTAATATATGGTATATGTAAATATTTACATAGTTTTTTAAGTTTGCCTGTTTTTACTCTTAGTGGATCCCTATAAAGCCAATATAAATAACCCGAAATCTTATTTTTGTCTATCTTATTTTTTGACAATAAGTCTTTAAAGTCTCTGGCTTTCGCTTTTTGAATTTTCTCATTTATTATAGTAAAAAATCTTTTTCTGTCTAAGATTCTAGAAACATTATCTGGTTCATCCCACCAATGATATAAATTAATATTAGCTCTGACTTTGTTTAAAGAATTAAGTAGTTTCAACTTTTTATTCCTATAATCTAAAAATCTTTTTCTGTTCAGGCTTCTTTCGATAGTTAGCTTTTTCTTAAACTGCCCCATTTACAACATCATAGAAAATATGAAATATTTCCATGTATATGTTTACTCTTATTTTTAGTATTTTTATTTTCTACTGTTACTGGATATCATACTCTTTATCTTATATAAATTTAGTATTTTTGTCTAATTACTAAATTAGAGTTGCTAATAGATGAAGATAATTATCTTTAATTTACTTAGAATAATAGATATCTTTCTATATTAGAGCCTGAGAAAAAGTTTAGCAAAAATATTAATTATATTTATTTAGATAATGCTTGCCAACTTAGGCATTGCTGATACCAATTTTATGACTTTTTAGCTCGTTAGTATTTAAGTAATAATCATTAACGGAACAGGTGCTTAGATAAATTACAATAATATAAACTTTTTAATTTAAGAAAAAGTTTGGAACTTTTGCTGTTTTTACTCTTAGTGTATGCTGTTTTCTAGTTTTTAATATTTTTCTCTGTGGTGATAGTTTTATTCTTGGTATGCTTATTATGTAGTTCTAGAACTTTTTTGTTTTTAGCTTAGTAGGCGTCTTACTGGGTAACATCGTGGTATTTTGTGGACGGACTAGGTTTCGGGGTCCATTTTTAAGATGTTGGAGAAAATGGTAGTTGATTAAATAAGCTTATATTTGTCTAAACTTTTTGGATATTTCTTTTAGCTTTTTTTCTCTTTCTTTTGGTGGTATGTTATCCCATTCATGTAGCAGCCATTTCAGATCCTCTTCGGGTTCAGTAGCCTTCTCCACAGCCCTGAGAGCAGCCCAGTCATCAGCAGTCATATACTCAACAACAATATCTCCCCCTATTTCACCGGTCTCCTTATCAATTCTCGGGATAAAACCAGACTGAATTATCTTATATTCTGCAGCTAAATTATATAGCTCAACAACTTCATCATCACTAAAACCTCTCTTTTTAAGCTCCATAAATAACTCCTTCTCGGTAATAATTTTTTTATTCTTTTCCTTGAAAATCTTCCTAAGAAAATATCTTAACTCTCTTTTATTCATCACTCTTTATACCACCTCGTAATTATTTTTACTTTTTTCATCATATACCCAGGGAACAACATCTCCAAGCAACTCTTAGCACTTTTGGAATCATCCATTCCTCAGGTGTATGTGCTGACGGCGTCATCTTCTTTATTTCTCCTTTTTCCAATGATTCTTTTCTCACAATATGTAAGTGAAACAAATCATTGGTTATCACCAACTGCAATTCTACAGGTAGTCAGTATAGTCTATCTCAGTTAATGCTCCATCTTTCTCGATAAGAACTGCTTTTCCAGAATCAACCACTCTATTATTAAACTTTCTCTCCCACTCCTCTTCAAGCCAGCAACCAGTATTGACGATTTTCTCTCTGTTATCTATATGAAACCTATGTGTATGTCCATGGAAAATCCATTCGACACCTAATTCTTTTCTAAGCCATTTGACTGTGTGAGGACCCTTAATCTGATGCCCGTGTATAAACACAGCTCTTGTATTATCTGGCAGATATGCCGTAAGCTGAGGCTTGATAACCCTATAGTATTTATATAATGTTATGAACCCTAAAAGATAAGGAGCCTGATAGTTTGATTCAAACCCTATGCCGACGGCATTGTCGAGAACACTATATAATCTACGTGTATCTTCTGCCTCGCCCCTTACACCGGCGAAAACTCTGGGATTAACAATGTTTATGGCTTCGAATATCGCGGTATTCTCATTGGGATACTGTCTATTGTCAAAGTCTATTATGTCGCCGAGAAAGACTATGTTGTCTGGCCTTAATTTGACAATAAGTCTTTCTGCATCTCTAACTCTTGAATGGGGTAAGCCAATATGTATATCGGATAAAACAAGTGTTCTACCTTGAAGCACTATATCTAGAACCTCGATGTCTGGGGAGA
>JAGGXB010000072.1 GCA_021163245.1 Thermoproteales archaeon | reverse complement strand
TGTCTGAGGATGATGAATTTAAGAATATTTTAAATAAAATAAAAGAATATTTAGGTGATTTTAATGAATCCTACTAGGAAGCTATTACGTTATGTTTTTCAGAGGAAAAAGTTATTGTTCATAACTTTTACTTTATCTATACTTAGTTCTTTAACAGGCCTCATTGTACCTCTATTTGCCAGATCCTCAATTAATCTTTTGGCAGCTGGAGATTTCAAAGATGTTTGGTCATATGCACTTGGAATAATAGCTTTTACAGTCATTCAGGGTTTAATAAGTTTTGGAACAAGGTATTATTCGGCACTCTTATCTGAATCGATAGTCTTTGATATAAGGAATGATGTATATGTTACGCTACAAAATCTTTCATATAGTTTTTATAGCAAGACTGATAGTGGTCAAATTATTGCTAGAGCTACATCCGATGTTGAGAGAATAAAGGGATTTATAGGTTTTACGTTTAGAGGCTTTGTAGGAGCATTGATAACGTTAATATCAGCTATAGGTATTATGTTATATTTGGATTGGGTTCTGACACTTATGGTTCTTACAATATTTCCATTTGTTGCTTTAGTTGTTAGATTATTTGCTAGAAGAGTTAGAAAAATGTTCCAGAATGCGAGGGAAATATATAGTGTCTTTACTGGGCTAATACGTGAGACAGTTATCGGAATAAAGATAATCAAGTCGTTCACTGCAGAAGAATTATTTGATGAGAAGTTTACTGATTTAAACACAAGCTATAAGGAATATCTTATTAATGTTGGAAAAATGAGAGCTCTTGTATGGCCTGTTGTAGGACTTTTAGTTTCTCTAGCAACTTTAGCAGTTTATTGGTATGGAGGATTGCAAGTTATGTCTGGTAAGATCAGGATTGGTGATGTGGTGGCGTTTTCAATTTATGTTGGTATGATTACGTGGCCTATGGTAGCTTTAAGCTTTTTTACTGTAAGTTATGAGAGGGCAATGATATCTGCTAAAAGAGTATTTGAAATACTTGAAATGAAAAGTGAAGTAAAAGAGGATCCTAATGCTATTCAGCTTAAGAATGTTAAAGGTGAAGTTGTTTTCGATGATGTATGGTTCAGATATGATAATAAGAGTAAGTGGATTCTTAGAGGTGTTAGTTTTAGGGTTAGTCCTGGTGAGAAGGTTGCTATTGTGGGTCCTACAGGTTCAGGTAAAACAACACTTGTTCAGTTATTGCCAAGATTTTTTGATCCTCAAAAAGGAAAAATTTTGATTGATGGTATCGATATTAGAAAAGTAAAAATTGATTCTCTTAGGAGAAACATAGGAATTGTACATCAAGATATTTACTTATTCCCTGACACAATAAAGAATAATATCTCATACGGTAAACCCGATGCTAAGCTTAGTGAAGTAATAAAAGTTGCTAAAATAGCTAGACTTCATGATTTTATAGATTCTTTACCAAGAAAATATGATACAATTATAGGAGAGAGAGGAATAACTCTTTCAGGTGGTCAAAGACAGAGGTTGGCTATAGCACGCACTTTAATAACAGATCCAAAAATCATAATATTGGATGATTCGACTTCTAACATAGATGCTGATACAGAAAAAGCGATATATGATGCATTATCAAAATATTTTGAGGGTAAAACGGTTATCATAATTTCTCATCGTTTATCTACTTTGAAGTTGGCTGATAGAATAATTGTTTTGAAGAACGGGAAAGTTGCTGAAGAAGGAAGTTTTGAAGATCTTATAGGAAAAAGCGAGTTTTTCAAAAGTATATTTGAGAAAGAATTATCAGCTAGTGTAAGGGGTGAGTGATATGGGTTGGCATTTTAGGAGGTTAGCTGAACTTGAGGAGGGTGAGAAACTAAATATTCCGCAAAGAGAAGTTTTTAGGACTTTACTTGAATTTGTTAAACCATATAAGCTTAGGGTTTTCCTACTTGCAATAGTTATTTTTTCAGGTATATTTGTTAACCTGGTTATTCCATTGGTGACGAAATTTATTATTGATAGTATTGTAGATCAAGATATTCCAGGTTTATTCACTTATTCTGTTGTTTTTCTAAGTGTTGTTTTATTTAATCTTTTGTTGAGCTCTAGCCAGACATATTTAAACTCATGGCTCGGACAAACTTTGATATATGATATTAGAAATAAAATGTATTGGCATCTTATTAGGATAAAGCAAAAATATTTTGGTGGGCAGGAGACAGGGAAGTTGGTTTCTAGATTGACAAATGATGTAGATACTATTGGTAATGCTTTTACATCTGGACTCATCGATACTTTGGCTAATCTCTTCCAGTTATTCGGTGCTATATTTATAATGTTTAGTTTGAGTATTGAGTTAAGTATAGTTGTGCTTTCGCTCATACCTTTAATAATTTTGTCAAGCTGGTATTTTGCACGGCGAGCCCGTAAAGCTTTTAGAGAATCACGTAAAAAGATTGCTGAAGTAACAAGTAAAATTGAACAAAATGTTTCTGGTGCTAAAGTTGTACAGGCATTTTCTTATAGAAGGCAGAAAAATATCGAAAGCTTTTCACGTATTAATAGAGAGAATTTAGAGGTAAATGTGCAAGCGAATAAAGTTATATCTTCCATTGGACCAACGATGAGTATAATTAGAGCAATGGGTATAGCGTTAATAATTTGGTTTGGTGGCATACTTGTAGGCTATGGAAGATTGAAGCTGGGAACTTTAGTCGCATTTTATGGTTATGTCGATATGTTTTTCCGTCCCATAATGACGATAACTATGTTTTATAATACTCTACAGTCTACGCTTGCAGCGGCTGAAAGAGTAACAGATTTCTTAAGATGGGAAGTGGAAGAAGATAAAGGTGAACTAAATGAGGTTAAGGGATTAGGTGAGATTGAATATAGAAATGTCGTATTTGGATATGAGGAAAATGTTCCGGTAATAAAGGATGTTAGTTTTAGGGTTAGTCCTGGTGAGAAGGTTGCTATTGTGGGTCCTACAGGTTCAGGTAAAACAACGCTAGTCAATTTGCTTTTAAGATTCTATGACCCGTGGAGTGGAGAAATTCTACTTGATGGTATTGATATTAGAAAATATAGGCTTAGAGTTCTTAGGAGGACTATAGCATTTGTTCCGCAGGAACCTATACTGTTTAATGGTACAGTGTATGAAAATATGATTTTATCTTCGGAAAACGTTTCGAAGGAGGAGGTATTGAAATTGCTTGACTTTCTTGATCTTAGAGATCTTATAGAGTCGCTCCCTGAAGGATTGGATACAAAGATACTTGAAGGTGGTAAGAACATATCGATGGGGCAAAGACAGGTTATTTCATTTATAAGAGCTTTAATTTCAAATCCTAGGATTCTTGTTTTAGATGAGGCTACTAGTAGTTTAGATTTATATACTGAAGAGAAGCTTCAGAAAGCGTTAGAAAAAATGTCTAAAGGTAGAACGATGATAACTATTGCTCATAGATTACAAACTATAATAAACTCAGATAGAATTATAGTTATCCATAATGGAAAGATCGTTGAGGAAGGAAAACATAGTGAGCTTCTTAAGAAGAAAGGGTTATATGCTAAGCTCTACGAGTCTCAGTTTGCGACAGTACAGCATAAATAGGTGAATTACTTGTCTGTAAGTGCGTCGGCTCCAGGAAAGGCAATTCTTATAGGTGAACATTTTGTTGTTGAGAACCAGCCGGCTATAGCTATAGCTATTAACCTTAGAGCGCATGTGACTGCTAGAGAGTCTAAAAATGATAAAATTCTCATTTTTTCCAAGAATCTAGGAATTAAAGACTATTTTAGCGAAGGTAATATAAATATTAAATCTCCTCTTTATCCAATTTATTATGCCGCAAAAGAAGCCTTAAAAAGTTTAAACATAGAAACAAGTGGACTCGAGATTATAATTGATTCAGAGATTCCACCATCTGCAGGCATGGGCTCATCAGCTGCTGTATCAGTGGCAACAATTGGTGCTATATTAAAAATATATAGAAGAGAATTAAATAAAGAGAAGATTTCCAAAATAGCATATAAGGCTGAAGAAATAGTCCATGGTAAGCCGAGTGGTATAGACAACACTATATCAACTTATGGGGGGTCTATTATTTTCAGGAAATCCGAGGGGTTTTTGAAGCTAATAAGCAATTTTAGTGATGTAAAGGTTATTTTAGCTGATTCGGAGATTTCACGGAATACGGGAAACTTGGTGAGAAAAGTTCTTAGGTTAAAAAATAAGTATGAAAGAATATTTGATCCTCTTTATTATAGTGCTGGACATTTGGCTATAGAAGCAGCGAAGGCAATTGAAAATATGGATTTTGAACGTCTTGGAGAGTTAATGAATATTAACCATGGTCTCCTTAGTGCTATCGGTGTATCAAACAGAAAGCTGGAGGAATTGGTTTATGTAGCTAGGGAGAATGGTGCTTTAGGTGCTAAAATAACTGGAGCTGGTGGAGGCGGTTTTATAGTTGCATTATGTTACAAAAAAGATTATGAAAACGTGTTTAAGGCTCTTAAAAAGGTGAGTAATAGAGTATTTGTATGTGATATTTCTGATAAAGGCATTATTTAGTTTTTTTAAACTTTTTTAAGTTTAAAGTTTGAAGAAGCATGCCAAAAAATATTTCTTCGTTCGATGAAGAATATTTCTTTAAAAACTCATTGATTTCCTGAAAGCTTAAACCTGCAATTCGCGCTATTACTGCTTTTTTACCATATTTTTTTAACAATAATATACTTTTATGATATTTTCTGCATCCTCTACCTTTTTTAGATTTTCTGCATCTATGATACCTCAGATTCATTTCTTTTTCGCCTACTATATCGAAGGCAATATTCTCAGAGCCACAAATAGGACATATAAATTTTTCATTGTTTCTTATTTTTAGATAAGGAATTTCCTCTATATATCCACATTCATTACATGAGAATGTTATGAAAGAAGAAAGAATTTTAGATTTAAGTATAAGTTTTTCTAGTAATTTTTTCTTTTCCGGTTTCACTATTTCCATATATTCTTCTGTTATTGATAATATTTCCTTGGTAAAAGGTGAGCATGCAAGATTTGTATATATTTTTATTCTTTTTTCATATATTTCTCTTATCACTTTTAATGTCTGTGGAATATCTAAGTCTCTATTTAATGTTTCGTATAAAGCTTGATTCCAGACAGGCGTGTCACGTAAAGCTATATTTAATCGGTCTAGTTCAGCTTTTTTTAATGTTTTATCATGCTCGATAACTCCCATTTTTCTAGCTATTTGCTGCAACCTCCATCTAAACAGTTTACTATTGATTGCTGCTATAAGAATCTCTGTTTCAAATTTTTCTGGCGATGTATTTTTTAAAATATTTACAACGTCTTGTAATTCAATGTTTTCATTTTTTAAGAGTATATAATAGGGTTTCTCTAAAACATATATTGGAGAAGCTAGTATTTTTGCTAGTTTATATGAGATATATTTTCCTAGAGTTCTGTTAATCTTTGTACCGAAATGAGAATAAATTATTATGTTATCTTTGCATTTTTCAACAACTATGTTTTCAGAAGTTGGTACATTATATCCTTTTATTAGATTTTCGTAAAATGATATAAATGATTTTAATAAAACCTTTTTATGAATATTTAAAGTCTTAGCAAGTTTATCAACTGCCTCTTCTAGGTTAAGCCCTTCAAGAATATATTTTCTCATTTTCTCCCTTAACTCTCCAACGGTTTGAGCTGTATCATAAGGAACAGGTATTTCTTCGCCAATCCAGCTTGGAATAGCACCAAAGTAATCTTGGGATTCTTTTACTATTATATCTTTTTCGCCTAAAGCGATAACTTCCCAGGGTTGACCACCCATTAAAAAAGTTATACCCGGTTCAACATATTCTGATACGAAGAAATCATCGAGTAAACCTATAACATTATTGTTTTCATCTTTTACTAAATATTGTCTAATTTCAGGTATTGTTGACAAATTGTTATAAAAGTACTCAAATGATCTTTGTGCTGGGATTAATATTTCCTCATTTATTATCCTAAGAAGATCTATTTGCTCAAGAAAGTTTAATAACGAGTAAAATTCTTTTTTTATTAATTCTCTATAAGCTGGAGTTGATCTTATTATTTGATAAATTTCATTGATTTTTCTTAAGTTTGATAAGAGAAATCCTATGATTTCATGTGTTAATACATCTAAAGGTTTAAAATAGGGATTGGCTGGTTCAATATTTTCATCTCTTAATTTTTTAAGTAAAGCTATGGACTCTAATGCCTCATTTGTATTACTCACAATAATTATACCTTTACTTTTCTCACCTATTGAATGGCCAGATCGTCCGATACGTTGGATAAGTCTCTTAACTTCCCTTGGAGAATTATATTGAATAACTTTTTCAATGAACCCAATATCTATTCCGAGTTCCATGGACGAAGTACATACTATTCCTTTTATTTCACCTTTTCTTAGCATTTCCTCAATTTTTATTCTCTGGTTTTGAGATAAACTTCCATGATGAACATATATTGGTAGTTTTTCATTCACTAGATGTAATCTGCTTCCTAATATCTCTGCGGTCGGTCTAGTGTTTGTAAAAATTAAAACGCTCCTTGATTTTTTAATGATTTCTTCAATATATCTGGCTCTAGATGCTACTGAAGGTATCGTATTAATTTTATCGGCTAAAAAATGGTCTTTATCTGAGATATCTGGCCATTCGATTTTTATCTCGAACAATTTTGACACTGGAGCATACACGATTTCGTAATCCTCCGTAAAAGAAAAAATATATTTCGCTACGATAAATGGGTTTCCAATCGTCGCAGATAAACCAATTATCTGAAGTTTTTTTCTATTTAGGAATTCATACAATTTTTTTAATAATATAGAGAGTTGCGTACCCCTTTTACTATCAGCGATCTCATGTATTTCGTCAACTATGATAAATTGTAGAGATTTTATTGTTTCTCTAAGTCTTTTTCCTATAAGCAGTAACTGTAGAGTTTCAGGTGTAGTAATTAATATATCCGGTGGTTTTAATGCTTGAAGTCGCCGTTCACTTTGTGCTGTATCACCGTGCCTGACAGATAACTTTAGATCTGTTTTTAAGCACCACCACTGGAGTCTAGCTAAAAGATCTCTATTGAGAGTTCTTAACGGTGAAATATATAATATCTTTATACCCTGTTTTTCCTTATTATATAAAATTTTTGAAAGAAGAGGTAAGAACGCTGCCTCTGTTTTTCCGGTACCTGTAGGTGCTACGAGTAGAACATTTTTTCCTTCAGCTATCAAAGGTATAGCTTTTCTTTGGGGCATTGTAGGATTAATAAAGCCTTTTTCATACCATAATTTTTTTATTGTTGGATGAAGATATTCTAGAATTTTTTCCATCAATACACCTAATTAATATAATAATCAATGTTATAGGTCTAGTTATATTTCTCTGGTATAAAGGATTTAAATCTTTCATATCATTGCATTAAGACACTTACTAAAAGCTAGGTATTATGGCTGATAATTTAGCTGTCATTTAGGTCTTATGAAATTCGATCTAAAAAAGGGAGGAGAAAGACTTTGAAGAATTGAAATATATTTAAATGACTTAATGTTTATAAGTAGGAATCCTGTGCAATAATGGGTGATAAATACATGGAAAAAGATTTTCTATTTGCCTCTGGTGATGAAGTTAGAAATGGTTCAACGACTGATGTATATTTTGAGAGAACTTTAAGGATTCTTAGAGAAAAAGGTTTTGATAACGTAATGGTTAACGCTGAGTTTACTCCTAGTTCACTTCCTAAAAATTATAAATGGAGTATATTTGCTGGGCTAAGAGAGGTATTAAAATTATTAGAAGGTAAGAACGTTGATGTTTATTCACTTCGTGAGGGGACAATTTTTACTGAAAGAGATTTTTATGGTTATAAAATTCCTGTTATGAGGATTGTAGGTCCTTATAGTGAGTTTATTATATATGAGACCCCTATCTTAGGTTTCCTTGCGTTTGCATCTGGTATAGCGACTAAAGCTGCAAGAATAAAGAAGGCTGCTGGAGATAAGCTTGTTTTATCATTTGGTGCGAGAAGGAATCATCCGGCAATTGCGCCTACTATATCATTTTATGCCTATATTGGAGGTGCAGATGCGGTATCATGCATTAAAGGGGCTGAAATCCTAGGTATAAAACCAACTGGTACAATGCCGCACAGTTTAATGATCATATTTAAAGCTACTCTAGGGGATCATACAAAAGCTTGGTTAGCCTTTGACGAAGTTGTAGATAAAAATGTCCCTAGAATTGTGTTAATTGATACGTTTTGGGATGAGACGGAGGAAGCTTTGAGGGCGGCAGAATTATTAAAAGATAGGCTTTGGGGTATCAGGTTAGACACACCTGGTAGTCGGAGAGGTAATTTCGCAGATATCATAAGAGAAGTTAAATGGAAACTAAAGGCATTGGGGTTAGATAATGTGAAAATTGTTGTATCGGGCGGCTTAAATGAATATAGTATTAAGGAACTTTCTAAGGTTAATGTTGATGCTTTTGGTGTTGGTAGTGCTATAGCTAATGCACCTTTGGTGGATTTTGCTATGGATATTTCAGCAGTGAAAGTAAAGGACAAATGGAAGCCTATCGCTAAAAGAGGAAAATTATCAGGTATTAAACAACTCTATAGATGTAATAAATGTAAGATTGATATAGTTACATTATACGATTCAGATGAGCCTCAATGTCCGATTTGCGGAGGGAAGATGAAGCCTTTACTTGTGAAGGTTATGGAAAAAGGCAAAATAATAGATGGTTTAGAGTCTCCTGAAATTGTGAAAAATAGAATAAAGGAGCAATTAACAAATGTAGAATTATGATAATAAAAAATTTTCTTATTACTGGGAGGCCAGGTATAGGTAAGACTACATGTGTACTTAGAATAATATCTTTATTGTCTAAACAAGGGTTAAGAATAGGTGGATTTATAACAAGAGAGGTTAGAGAGCGTGGAAAAAGAATCGGATTTTTAATACAAACTTTTCCTGAGATGGAAGAAGTTTATCTTGCCTCAACAAGATATGATAATGGGCCTCGAATAGGAAAATATATTGTAAACTTAGATAATTTGGAGAATGTAGGTGTATCATCTATTAAAAGGGCATTAGAGTCATCTAATATTGTCGTAATAGATGAAATAGGTCCTATGGAACTGTTATCTAATGTCTTCAAAAAAATTGTACTAGAGGCTTTTAATTCTGATAAACCAATTGTAGCAACTATTCATTTTAAAGCTAGGCGTTATCCATTTGGGAAAAGATTACTGGCTCGAAGTGATATTATAGTATATGAATTAACGTTGGATAACCGTGAGCATATTTATAGAAAAATAACAGATGATATCTTAGACATGATAAATTTTAAAGGTTTGAAAAGAAATTTTGTATGATATGTATAGTGCAAAGATTGCTGTATCTCTAATAACCATTGGTTTTCTACTGATACTTGCAGGTTTCATTTTTTTAATTTTTGAAATGTTTATTCATGGTGATTTATCATCGTCGGGCAGTGTAATTATTTTTATTGGTCCTATTCCTTTGGTTTTTGCATGGGGAGAACTCGGTTTTCAGTTAGTGATAGTTGCACTTATTCTTATTACTATGATATTAATGATTATTATACTGTTTCGCGATAAGAGATATAGAAGTGAAGACTAATGAAAGATATTAGGAAGATACTTATTGCTAATAGAGGAGAAATAGCTGTAAGAATCATTAGGACAGCAAGAGAGATGGATATTAAAACTGTAGCTATCTATTCTGATGCTGATTTAAATTCTCTACATACATTAATGGCTGATGAAAAAGTGTATATAGGTTCTTCTCTGCCTGAAAAAAGTTATTTAGCTATAGATAAAATCGTTGATGTAGCAGAGCAATATGGTGTAGATGCTGTTCATCCAGGATATGGTTTTCTTGCACAAAATCCAAAGTTTATTAAAGCATTGGAGGAAAAAGGTATTATATTTATTGGGCCGTCGTCAAAAGTTCAGAAAATAGTTGGTAATAAGCTGGGGGCTAGGAAACTTTTTCATAGTCAAGGAATTCCAGTTGCTCCTGGAACATTTGAGCCTGTAAATATAAATGATGTAGAGGGGATAGCTGAGGAAATAGGATATCCGGTGATAGTTAAGCCTGCAGGTGGTGGTGGAGGCATTGGTATGTCAATTGTATGGGAGGAGAAAGATCTAAAAAAGTCTTTTAAAAGAGCTGAGGATTTAAGTAAAAGTGCTTTTGGAGTTAAGGAGGTGTATGTGGAGAAATATTTTCCTGATGCAAGACATATTGAGGTACAGATACTTGCCGATAAATTTGGTAATGTTATTCATTTATTTGAACGGGAATGCTCTGTGCAGAGAAGGTTTCAAAAAGTTTTGGAAGAAACACCGTCTCCTGCTCTAAACAAAGATTTACAGGAAAGGCTTTATAAATTGGCGGTTAAAGCAGCGAAAATATGTGGATATACTAATGCCGGGACTTTCGAATTTATATATTCTCCTAATAATAGAGAATTTTATTTTCTTGAGGTTAATTCTAGGATACAGGTTGAGCATCCTATAACTGAGATGGTTACTGGTATAGATATTGTGAGGGAACAGATAAATATAGCTGAAGGTTTATCTTTGAGGTTTAGACAGAATGAAATAGTTAGGAAAGGACATAGCATCGAGGCAAGGATATATGCGGAAGATCCATTAAACAATTTTATGCCTTCTATTGGTGTGATTAAACGTTTATGGATTCCTTCGGGTCCTTGGGTTAGGGTAGATAGTGGTGTTTATGAAGGTGTTGAAGTAACGTCTTTTTATGACCCGTTGCTTTTTAAGGTAATTGTTTGGGGAGATAGTAGGAGAGTAGCAATAAAAAGGATGCTTCGTGTACTGGATGAGACTATTGTAGAAGGGGTTACAACAAATATCTATTTGCATAAGGTTGTTTTTAATGATGAGCAGTTTGTTAAAGGAGAATATAATACTAACTTTATAGCTAAAAGAGATATTATCAAGAAGATTGAAAGTATAGATAAAAAACCTAAATTAAGAATTCCTAGGAGAAAGGAAAAGAAGAGAACCGAGACCAAAGAAGTGGATTTATGGCGTATTGTTTCTAGGTTTGATATTGGGTAATTTATTTTCAAAAAATTTCTTTGTTAGCGAGGAGCCAAAGTTTACCATTCTTGTTTTTGATTTTATTAAAAGGTTATTTGCTGCTTTGACAAGTTTACCGAGATGTTCCTTTCTATATAAGTCATGACCGTCCAGTCTTAATGGTGTCTCTATTCTTTCAGTAGAAGTAATCTCTATCATTACTCTGTTTTCCTTTACACCTTGGATACCAGCATGTTTAAAACCATTATTCCGAGCATGTTTAAGCATATCTATAGCAGACTCTAGATCTCGACAAGCGATATGAATTATAGGTGGCTGTACAGCAAACCACATATTTTCTTCAGGAGATTTCTCAAGAACTATGAGAAGGTCTTTTAATTTTATTACATGGTGCCATTTGGCCAATGTAATTAAACTAAATTTTTCTCCCGGTAAAGTATTGGCCGTTACCTGTATTCTACCACTGCAACTTGAAGTTGTATAATAGTTTTCAAGAGAGTTTATAATGTTTAGAATCCAAACTATATCTCTGTCAACGCGTCTAATCTTAATATCATGTTTAAGTTTTTTTATAGAATTTTCTTTCATTCTATACCAATTATTTTCCATTTATATCATCTCAAGCAGCTGGGTTAGACTTGTAATGTAGGGAATTCTTTTTTTCTTCAATATATAAGATTCTTTAACGCCTAAATATCTTTTAATTAACAATGCTTGTGCTCCTGCTTTTATAGCTGCCTCGTAATCTTCTTCAAGACTATCGCCGATATGAAGAAGATCATGTAAATTAAACTTTAATGTGTTAGAGACGTACTTAAAAACCTCGATTGATGGCTTAAAACTATTTGTTATGTCGGGTGAAAAAACATTTTTAAAATATTTGGATAGAGAGGTATGTTTCAATACTTGATTGATTTCCCAGGATAAATTATTGCTTATAATTACTAGTTCATATTTTTCGCTTAATTTCTCTAATGTTATTTTGACATCGGGAAAAAGGCTATAATTCATTGGAGAAAACCAAAATCTCAATAATTCTTTTGCATATTTTAATTCTGTTAAACCGAATTTTTTAAGAATCTCATGGTTTATCAAAATATAATATTTTTCTGGATCTACAATTTCTCTTTCTATATTTACTTTTTTGAGAATATCTAAAATTCTATTTTTGCTAGCTTTGATTCCGTTTTTCCTTAAATATAATCTTATTATCTCAGCTGGATGAGGCGTATCAATTATCGTTTTATCTAAGTCGAACGAAATTACTTTAATGTCCATTGTATTATTTGAAAAAATAGAT
>JAGGXB010000109.1 GCA_021163245.1 Thermoproteales archaeon | reverse complement strand
TCAAGATCTCAACCCTAGCCCTAAGATCAGGAGGAGGAACATATATAATCCTATCAAAACGACCAGGCCTAAGCAAAGCAGGATCAATAATATCAGGCCTATTAGTAGCACCAACAACAACAACACCCTCCAAGCGTTCTAACCCATCCATCTCAGTAAGCAACTGACTAACTACTCGTTCTGTAACCATAGAGTCTCCGATTCCAATGCCTCTCATTGGTGCAATAGAATCCAGCTCATCGATAAAAATAACACTTGGAGCTACCTGTCTAGCCTTTCTGAATAACTCTCTTATAGCTCTCTCGCTTTCTCCTACCCATTTACTAAATATCTCAGGCCCCTTAATACTTACAAAATTAGCTTCGCTTTCTGTAGCTACAGCCTTTGCGAGAAGAGTCTTACCACAACCAGGAGGACCATACAACAAAATACCCTTAGGAGGATCGATTCCAATCCTTTGATAAGATTCAGAATATTTTAAAGGCCATTCAACAGCTTCTCTAAGTTGTTGTTTAACATCTTCTAGACCACCAATATCATTCCAATGAACCGTAGGTACCTCAACTTCTATTTCTCTTAATGCAGTAGGTATAATTTCTCTGAAAGCATTCATAAAATCTTCATATGTTACTTCTAATGAATCAAGAATTTCTGGAGGAATTTCCTCCTTTTCTAAATCAATTTTCGGCAGTATTCTTCTTAAAGCTTTCATAGCGGCCTCCCTACATAACGCTACAAGATCTGCTCCAACAAAACCATGTGTAATTTCAGCAATTTTATGAAGATCAACATCTTTTGCTAACGGCATTCCCCTTGTATGAACAAGCAATATCTCATACCTACCTTTTTTATCCGGAACACCTATTTCTATTTCTCTATCAAACCTTCCAGGTCTCCTTAAAGCTGGATCTAAAGCATTGGGCCTATTGGTAGCACCAATAACTATAACATCTCCTCTGGCTTCTAAGCCATCCATAAGAGCTAGTAGTTGCGCAACAACTCTTTTCTCAACTTCCCCTGTCACCTCCTCCCTTTTAGGAGCAATAGCATCAATCTCATCGATAAAAATAATAGAAGGAGCATGTTCTTTAGCCTCTTCAAATATCTCCCTTAATCTTTGCTCACTCTCACCATAAAACTTACTCATAATCTCAGGACCATTAATAGCAATAAAGTATGCTTCTGTCTCATTAGCTACAGCCTTTGCGAGAAGAGTCTTACCACAACCAGGAGGACCATACAACAAAATACCCTTAGGAGGTTCAATACCAAGTTTTTTAAACAATTCTGGATGCTTTAAGGGTAATTCGACCATTTCACGTATTTTACGCTTAGCCTCTTCTAAATCTCCAATGTCTTCATATGTAACTTTAGGAATTCTACCTGCCTCAGTAGGCTTTTCAAGAATAACAACATGAGAAGTCTCAGTTATTAAAACAGGACCATTGGGTTTAACAGATACCACTGTAAATGGAATGGTTTGTCCAAGAACGGGAACTTGTACAATGTCACCTTCCATTAAAGGTCTATCAATTAATCTTTTCTTTACATATGCAACAAAATTCTCATCCACAGTCAATGTCATTGACGTCGGTGCAAGACGCACAATATTTGCTGGCCTAACTTTAGCCCTTCTAACTTTAACTTTTTCCCCTATACTGACACCGGCATTTTTTCTTGTCCACCCATCCATTCTAATGACCCGAGAACCCCTATCCTCAGAATATCCTGGCCATGCAATAGCAACAGTCTTACGTCTTCCCTCTATTTCAACAACATCCCCTGCAGTTATACCTAGTCTTTCCATAACTTCTTCATCAATTCTAACCCTACCTCTACCAGCTTCGTTCTGTCGAACTTCTAACACTCTTAACTCAATACCCTCATCTTCGTTATCGTTCTTATTTCTTCTCAATTCACAAACACCTTTATCAGAACAATATTCAATGCAACAACACAATCTATTGAATTATAAATAATCACAACTCTATTTAAAGCATTTTTTGAATATATTCCGCTAAAACCCTATATTGATATAAGCAAATCCTTAAATAATTTTTAGGCTTACGATGTGTAGGTGTTAATTATGCCTATAAAAAGTGGGGACTTTATACTGATAAACTATACAATGAAAATAAAAGACCAGGAAAAAATACTAGACACAAACATTCGTGAAGAAGCAGAAAAAGCAGGTATTTTTAGTGAAAAAACTAGATATGAACCTCTTCTCGTTATTGTTGGTGAAGGATTCCTACTAAAAAGTCTTGAAGAAAAACTTATAGGATTAGAAAAGGACGAGGAAAAAGATATAGAACTTTCACCAGAAGAAGCCTTTGGCTCCAGAGACCCTAATAAGATTAAAGTTTACTCTGCACGAGAATTTTCAATGAGAGGAATAATTCCACGTCCAGGGCTAGAAGTCGAAATAGGCGGTAAAAGAGGTACTATAGTATCTGTTGGTGGAGGTAGAGTAATAGTTGACCTTAATCATCCATTAGCGGGAAAAACATTAGTTTATCATATAAAAGTTTTAGAAATAATCGAAGAATTTGAAAAAAAGATTCAGGAACTATTTCATAGATGGGTCAGTAATATACCAAAAGAAGAGATTAAGGTACAAAGAGAAGATAAAACCCTGATCTTAGAAGTACCAGAATCTATATTCTTCATTGACAGAATAGGACTTTTATTGAGAGGCTTCCAACGGGATGTTACAAAGTATATATCTGAAATAGAAACGTTAAAATTTGTAGAAATATTCCCGCTAAAAAAGGAGGAGGAAAAATCTGAAGAAAAAGAATCTAACCAAGAATCTCAGCCTCAACAAGAACAAGTTGAAGCCTCCGAGAACAAGGAATAGATTTTAATATTTTTTTAATTACAATTTTTTCTCCATCCTTAACAGGAACATCTACACAATACTTATAATAAGGACAAGAATATTTGTCACACTTTATTTTTTCATACCGAAACGACAACCCATCAACTGCTTTTCTCTTTTCAACTGCTACCATAGCAGGCATTTCTTCAACAACTGCAACATACATTAAGTCATTGATAACTGGACATCTATGCTTGACATTGCGTACCTCCATAACTTTATACCTAATTCCCTCACGTAATTTTCCTACACAAACTTTGTAAAAACTACATTTTTTACACTTTGGAAGTATCCTAACAGAGAAAATTGCTCCTTTTTTAGCTTGAGTTGGAGTAACCAATGTTAAGACTTGTCTAGCCATAAGACTTCACGTCTGTTGAACAATGAATAAAACCAAAATATATAGTAGTACAAAGGTATAAACTATATCATTCTCTTAATTAAATGATTAAATTTAATAGAAACTTATATAAAACATTAATGAGAATAACGTAATCAGTTCTATGTATACTTCTAGAATATAGGGGATATGATTGTTTCAAAATAAAAAAGAAGATCAAAAAATTATGAAAATTTTAAAAGGAACTACAACAGTTGGAGCAGCATTTAAAGATTTCACTATACTTGCTGCTGATAGAAGAGCTACAAGCGGTCACTTTATAGCACATAAAAAAGCAAAGAAAATCCATAAAGTAGATGAACATGCAACGGTAACAATAGCAGGAGCTGTCGGAGATGCTCAATGGCTAGTTGAACAATTAAGAATTGAAGCAGCCAACTATAAGCTATCTACTGGAGAACCAATAAGTATTAATTCATTAGCTACTCTAGCATCAATAATCTTATTTCAATATCGCCCTATCCTCATAGTCCAAATGCTTGTAGGCGGCTATGACAATGATGGAAGTCAACTCTACAGTGTTGATTGGCTCGGAACTGTTACAAAAGAAACCTATACGGCATCAGGATCAGGAACTCCATATGCTATTAGCATTTTAGAAAATGGTTATGACAAAAATCTTAATCAAGAAGAAGCAATAAAACTTGTTATTAGAGCAGTTAGAGCCGCTATGCGTAGGGATCCCGGTAGTGGTGAAGGAGTAGATATAGCTATTATATCCAAAGATGGCATCAGGTTTTTGAAAGGTGAAGAAATTAGTATTCAATAATAAAAAAATACAATTATTTTTAGCTAATTGGTGAAAAAATGGAGACAATAATACGTAATATTATCGAAATTAGAAAAGTGATATTCGAGAACTTGCCAAAAGAAGCAGAAATCACAAAAATAGAATTTGAGGGGCCTAGAATAGTTATATACTCGAAAAAACCCCATATATTCTTTAACAATAATGAAGAAACCATTAAAAACATAGTCAAAATACTTAAGAAGAGAATAGTAGTACGGGGAGATCCAGACACCCGATTAAACGAAAGACAGGCAGAAAAAATAATAAGAGAAATAGTTCCCGAAGAAGCAGGTCTTTATGCAATATATTTCAATAATATAACTGGAGAAGCAGAGATAGAAGCTGAGAAGCCTGGTTATGTTATAGGAAAAGATGGTCAAACTTTTAAAGCCATACTTGCTAAAACATTGTGGTATCCCAAAGTAAGCCGAAAACCACCAATTAGCTCAAGAACAATTACTGAAGTAAGAGAACTTTATAGGTCAAAGGCTGAAGAAAGATTAAACTTCTTAAGAGACCTTGGATTAAGCATATATAGGACGCAACTTTTCAAAGATGATTATGTTAGGATAATCGGACTGGGTTCATTTCAAGAAGTCGGAAGAAGCGCAATCCTAGTTCAGACACCAGAAAGCAGAATATTGTTGGACTCTGGCGTAAAAACAACTTCCAATGGTGATGAATTCCCATATTTTGACATAGATGAGTTAGATGTTGAAAAACTTGATGCAGTGATCATTACACATGCTCACTTAGACCATTGTGGCATGCTACCATATCTCTACAAATACGGCTATAGAGGCCCAGTATATATGACTGAACCAACACTTCACTTAACAAAATTATTACTTGAAGATTACCTCAAAATCGCTGAAAAAGACGGTAGACCTTTACCTTTCACTCAAAGAGATATAGCTGACGCAGTTTTACATACCTATACACTTGACTATGGTGAGGTAACCGATATTGCACCCGATGTAAGATTAACACTATATAGATCTGGACACATTTTAGGTTCAGCAATAGTTCACCTACATATCGGGAACGGATTAATCAATATTGTTTATACAGGAGACTTTAAGTTTGCTAGAACAGCACTTCTCGATCCTGCAATTTATAAATTTCCTAGAGTTGAAGTACTTTTAATGGAAAGTACATATAGCGGATATGAAGACATCTTACCAAACCGTGTTGAAGCAGAGATGATTTTATCTGAAATAGTAGTCAGAACATTTAGGAGAGGAGGAGTTGTTCTAATACCTGTTTTAGCAGTTGGAAGAGCTCAAGAAGTACTACTCGTCTTAAAAAGAGCTATGGATAAGAAAATTATTCCCGAAGCACCTATCTTTATTGAGGGTATGATAAATGAAGTAGCAGCAATTCACACAACATTTCCTGAATATTTGTCGCAAGAAATACGTGAACTTGTTTATCGAGGAGAAAATCCCTTTACTGCCCCTAACGTAATTATACTGAAAGGAGAAGAGAGAGAAAGTGTAGTAAATACTAGACCATCTATAATTCTAGCAACTTCTGGCATGTTAACTGGAGGTCCAGTGCTAGAATATCTTAGACTTTTAGCTGACGATGATAAAAGCTCTCTAGTATTTGTTAGCTATCAGGTCGAAGGTACATTAGGTAGAAAAATATTACAGGGACTGAAAAAACTCACGTTTATCGATAATAGAGGAAAACTTGAAGTGAGAAATCTAAAAATGGAGATTCATAGAGTAGAAGGATTCTCAGGACATAGCGATAGGCGACAACTATTAGGATATTTGAAACATATATCACCACAGCCTAAAAAAGTTATTTTAAACCACGGTGAAAAAACAAAAATGATGGACTTTGCAAGATATGTCCGTAAACAATTTAATTACGATGTATATACTCCCAGAAATTTAGACGCATTAAGACTATTATAATAATTCATTAATTATAAGTTTCCATATTTTATCCCCGGCATAATGTAGATTTTTTATAGCCTTACCTCTCCTAATATCAAATACCTCTTTATAGCTCATCAAGGTTTCCCCTACAGAAAAAATACGATCAGTCTCATCCTCCCCAACATATACTATTTCACCTTTATCAAACTCTCTTGATGCTCTAACTATTCCAGGAGCCATTATATCAGCTCCATTTAATATATGTGGAACCGCCCCAGAATCTACATATATTCTAGGAATATCCAAGTCCAAACCATACTTTATATATCCAATCACTGTAGGAACAAATTTATCTTTAATACTAAATAATAAAGGTCTGGAATTCACCATTATGATAACTATACCTTCAATCCTAGTTTTTACCACTTCGACCTTTTTAGCAGAGCTAATATATTCCAAAATTTTGCCTTTATAATATTTATTTATCTTTTGTAAGAGTTGTCGTTTATCCCGTTTACTTATAACATATCTACTAGATATCAGAGACTTTTTCTCCATACTCCTCGACCAGTGATAATTTATTTACCATATAATATGTTATATTACCCTCCTTGTCAATAATTGCAAGAATTAAATCACGTCCAGACTCTAGAGATCTCCTGAAAAGACCTTCTAGCTCAACGAAGCCAATTCGAGCACCTTCACTAACACCCACAACCAAAAAACGTTTAATGTGATCCCTATGTTTTTTCTCAACAAAAAAGCTAATTTCTCCCCCAATTCCCTTTTTTACTATAAAACCCCTTTTTCTAAGATTTGAATATAAATTGAGCTTTACCCATACAAGTGGATCTCTGTTACTGAAAAATTCTAGCAACTCATCAAATGTATAAATGAAACCCTCCTTACTCATTACTTTGAGAATATCTTTATATACGAGATACAAAGTCTCTGTTGGGTCGAGATATATCTTATCTTTCTCAATTATACCATAACCTTTCTCAACTAGGAAGCTTGCTTGATCATCTTTTTGAATTACAGTATAGAAATTAGTTTCTAATATACCACTAATTTTGATTTGCTCATAATCCATAATTCTATTCAATGGACTTCATACATTCAAAGATATAAACATTTTTAATTCATTATCTATCTAGATAGTTTTAGATAAATATGTGGCGTCAAGTGAAGAAAAATGAATAGGGCCATTCCATTGATATCTGCTCCTCAAGGTGTTCCTCTACGCGTTATAACAATTAAAGGAGGCTGGGGAATGAGTAGAAGACTCTTAGAAATAGGTATCACGCCTGGAACTATCATTAGGATAATTAACAAGAACACTGGACCAATAATCTTAGAAGTAAGAGGAAGTATTTTTGCGATAGGTAGAGGCCATGCAAGAAAGATATACGTTGAGGTGTTATAAACGAGCAAAAAAGAGCTAATTATAGCTCTTGTCGGAAGCCCTAATGTAGGTAAAAGCACACTTTTTAACAATTTAACTGGTAGTAGACAACATGTAGGAAATTGGCCCGGTAAAACAGTTGAGAGATACGAAGGAAGTCTTGAACATCATGGAATAAAGATAAAAGTTGTAGATCTACCCGGAACATATAGCCTAGGAGCTCTCAGTGAAGAAGAAATAATCACTAGGGAATTTATAGTAAAAGAGAAACCAGATGTAGTTATAGTTGTTATAAATGCAGTAGAGCTAAGCCAAAGTCTATACTTGGCATTACAAATCCTTGAATTAACACCAAAAGTAGTCATAGCGCTCAATAAAATAGATGCAGCTGAAAAAAGAGGTATACACGTACATCATTCAAAGCTTCAAAAAATTTTACAAGTCCCAGTAGTTCCAATCTCGGCTCTACATCGTATAGGTCTCCACAATTTGGTTGAAAGAGTATTAGATGTATCGAATGATAGAATAAAAACAAAGACATTTTCACTTGACTATGATGGTTTAGAAGAATATATAAAGGAGATAGAGAAGATACTTAAAAAGTGTCACGACTTAGATTACCCTATTAGATGGACTGCAATCAGATTACTAGAAGGCGATAACTATCTCGAAAAAACTATAGAACAAAAATGTGATGGCATCATCAAAAAAATTAAAGAGCTATCAAACAGATCAAAACAAGAACTAGGAACTACTCCCGAAATACTTTCAATTGCGATAAGATACAATTACATATCCTCTATTGTAAACCAAGTCATAAAGACAGAAAAAGTAGCTAGTCCTACTCTAGTTGAGAAACTTGATAAATTATTTCTACATAGATTTATTGGCCCATTAGCATCAATAGCACTTCTAGTTTTAACACTTCTAATAATTTTTTCAATAAACACTGGCTTTCCCCTAAATATACTCTTCAAACATATAGGACTAGAAAATATTGCTGAATGGATTGAAGAAAATAGTTTATCGGGATTACTCGGGACCTTTTTTTCAATTGTCGGAGATATAGTTCGATACAGTCTAACAGCCATTAACATGCCTCGAGAAATTATAGATTTAATAACAGATGGTATCATAGCCGGAATCGGTAGCGTCTTAGGTTTTTATCCTCTTATTCTTATGGTTTACTTAGCATTTGGAGCACTCGAAGACTCTGGCTTAATGGCAAGAATAGCAGTTATAAGCGATAGAATGGCAAGAAGAATTGGACTTAGTGGAAAGGCTGTTATACCGCTTATTTTAGGCTTTGGATGTAATGTTCCAGCAATAATAGGTACAAGGATACTAGAGGATGATAAAGAAAAATTATTAGCCAACCTTTTAGCTCCATTAATACCTTGTCAGGCCAGGCTTTTTGTTATGATTGCGTTTGTGTCTGCCTTTTTCTCAAGTCCGATAATACAGGCTCTAATTATAACAATCATATATATAATCTCTATGATACTGATAGTTGTATTAAGCTTTATTTTCAGAAAAATTTTATTTAAAGACTATATTGTGCCGGATCTTTTAATCGAATTACCTCCTTATCATAGGCCTAGTATCAGAGTTTTATTATGGCATGCATGGGATAGAAGCTCACATTTCTTAAAGAAGGCTGGAACAATTATTTTAGCATTATCTATCGTAACCTGGTTTTTATTGTATTATGGTCCAGTAGGTGAAGTTAGTCATGTAGACGAAAGCTATGCTGCTATCATCGGAAACATGCTTGTTTCATTAGGAAGTATAACGGGACTAGATGATTGGAAAATAATGCTTTCCTTTGAAGCCGGATTTATAGCTAAGGAAGGTATGATAGAATCACTTGTGTTAGCCACAGGTTATAATAACCCTATCCATGCTATAAGATCGCTAAATTTATCATTTCCTCAAATAATATCATATTTACTTATAATGACTATTTATACTCCTTGCATTCCAACGATAGCTGCATTTTACCAAGAAACAAGAAAAGCAAAGTATACATTTTTACTGCTCCTTTATCAGTTATTATTAGCGTTTAGCATTGGAGCTTTAAGTTATCATATACTATCTTTCTTTTTATAATAGTGGGCCCGCCGGGATTCGAACCCGGGACCACCGCCGTGTGAGG
>JAGGXB010000126.1 GCA_021163245.1 Thermoproteales archaeon | reverse complement strand
TAATATTTGTCGGACAACATGCACAACTAAACCATTTTTGCCTCCTATGCTTTCCTCTATCCTCTAAGGGATTTACATAAAAATATTCTTTCCCACTCAGTGATATTCCAGCCAAAGCTCCATTATATATGGCAAGCTCCATGACATCCGCATATTTTGCATCTCCTAAAGCCAGTAACATTCTCCAATTCCACATAATGTTGGCTATGGAGGCACAAGTTTCTTGATATGCTCTTCGATTAGGCAATTCGTATCTCTCTCCAAATGATTCACCAATATATCTTGACCCCATACCTCCAGTTATGTACATCTTTCTATACACAGCATCGTGCCACAATCTTAATAAAGTCTCCATAAAAACCTGTTCACCTGTTTCCATATATATGTCAGTGGCTCCACAACAAAGATATAGAGCTCTAACAACATGTCCAACAATCTCATCTAGTTGAAGAAAAGGTTTATGATCCAATTGATTCTCACTTCCACCAATTAATCCTTTTCCTCTACTTTCAACAAAAAACTTTGAAAGCTCTAAATACTTTGTATCACTAGTCTCACGATACAACTCAACTAACGCCATCTCGATTTCTGGATGCCCAGGAACACCAAGCTTCTTACCGTAACCAAATGTATCATAGATATGATCTGCAAAACTGACAGCCGTATCAAATAAATCATCTTTACCCAGAGCTCTCCTATAAGCAATGGCTGCCTGTATCAAATGTCCTGCACAATAAAGCTCATGTTTATGCTGTAAATCCCTCCATCTATCCCTCTTTCTATCAAATACAAAATAAGTATCTAAATAACCATCTTCATCTTGAGCATCAATTATCTCCTTTACTACGTTAAATAATTTTTTAAAAAGATACTCATTTTTCTCATATGCTAGAGCTAAAGAGGCAGCTTCAACCCATTTATATACATCTGAGTCATTGAAATAAAACCCGCTAAATTCCTTTGAAATTTTACCAGCAGCCCTTCTAAAATTATCTATTCTTCCAGTTTCTTCAAGTATATCATACTGGGACGGCAAAGTAACATTGACCAACTTATCAATGTATTTTTTCCAAAAACCATTCTTCAATCTAACTTTTTCTAGGGGAATAGGTTTAAGTCTGCTAAAAGAACTATTAACAGTTTTAACTATATATGTGTTCATAGTCTCACCTTAAATATTAGGTAAAAAAAGTTTTTGTTTAATAACTAGCAACTGTATGCCATAATGCTCTTGAAATTAACAATGTTGTAGCTGCTACAGCTGCAACTACACCATAGCCGCATGTAATACCAGCTAATACGACATTTTTATAAGTATTCCATTTCTCCTTACCAAACTTTTTCTCAAACAATATCTTACCAACAAGCCATCCAATGGCCAAAGCATTCGCATGATAAGGCATTAAATTAAATCCCCACATCATAGCCATTACTTGGAGAGGAATAGGCAGTATAGAACTTAGTAAAGCTAATATACTCATTATGACGAAACCTATCCCAATTAATTCAAACTTATAAATATGTCTAAAATTCTTCATAAAGAAAACAAATCTAGTCATGCTTTCAGGCCATATCGTTGTTGTTGCCGGGTATACCTGTGAAGGAATTGGTGCCATTTGCCAGAATAGAGAAGTAACAATAAAGCTCATTATCCATGTAATAGGTATAATAAAGAATAAAGCCTTAAAGTAATCTAAAGGATTTGTCTCTGTAAGCTTTGCAACCTTAATAGTATATGTATATTGTGCCGCTACATTACCCATACCATATCCAAATGGATAAATTGGTGCATACCAGATATTTGTTCCATTATATCCAGATACAAGAATCATTAACTGTTTGGGATAAGGTATAGATACGCCGAATCCAACCTCACCTAAACCTCTAGCATTAAGTAGAGCATTCAAAAATGGAAGCAAAACTAAAAATAGAATAAGTATAATCTTTGGAAAATCTGGAACAAGCAACATAATTAAAGTCGCATATCCAATTACACCACCAATCCATAACATCATAATAAACGATAAAGGCAGATAACCACTTTGTCCTATCGATTTAAGCTTGGATAACGAAACAATTGCTTTTGCCAAGAATTTCCATCCCCTTATAACGAGGATAATAGTTACGCCCAATGCTGCTCCCATAAGAAAACTAGCCCAAACAAAATTATATGACCAATACTGGAGTAAACCAGTGGTCATAGTAGGTGTATATATTTTCTGTATATCCGAAAACATAGGTGCCTTTATTCTTAATACCAGCCAGTTACCGAAAAACCAAATTGCATAGGATGCAGCTAACATACTCAACACATACTTTAACCCGGGCAGAATAAACCCGAAAGTATAAGGAAATGGCTCAAAGGTAACACCCATAATAGCTCCTGGCATGAACTTGCTTAACCAAGGAGTTATGTCAATAAATGATAATAATCCCTGACGAATACCGATACTTCCTCCTATAGGTGTCGGTACACCGAATGTCAGTGCTGACCAAACTATGCTTATAACAGCTGAAAGAGCAAAAATCTTTACCCGTAGAGGGTCACGTTCTGATATAGTAAGGATACCTTCGGCTGCTACAGGAGCTGTTGGAAAAGGTAGATTTTCAACTTCAACAAACAAATATCCCATCAAAAGACCCAATCCTACTTCAGAAATTAATGTAAATAGTAAAGCCATTAACATTACAGCAATAGGAATGGCCCATCCACTGTTCAAGAAGCTTCTCATTAAAAAGATGTTTCTCGGAGGAGCATACCAGGTAGGAATAGACTCAATAAGCCTTTTTCCACTTATATCAGTTAAAAACCAAGAAAGATGAGATATTCTAAAGTAACCCTGGTATATAAGCATAGAAAATAATACCTCGTTCATTGCAACTCCTAAAAGATTATATATTATGAAAACTTCTTGTCGTGTTAATGGAGACATAGTCAATCTCGCTATCTCCGTAAATAGAATAAGTATAACATAGAGTGCAGGTGGTGCTATAGTAAAACCAGGACCACTACTTAGAAAAGTAGTACCCATATGCAATAGTAAAAATACATCTATAGGAGCAACTAATATAGCGGCATAAACCAAAGCCATATATGTTCTCCAAGTAAGACCCGGTTTTAAAACAATATTTTTAGACATATAACTATCTCACCCTAAACTTTCACCAATCTTAAGATAATGTAACTTTTCACTATCTGACAAACCTCTCCATAACAACAATTGTTTCCTAACCTCGCGGATAAATCGCTGGTTAGCATTCCGCCAGTTACTTATGCTTCCAGTTAATAATTCCATTACAATATTAACATTATATCTCCTTCCACCTGTTCTAGTAGCTGCAATAATTTTTACATCCTGAGTAATATTAGCGTCATAAGGAACAAGTATAACCTTAGTTTCAATATATCTTCTGTCATAGAAACTTGAAACATCTTCTTGATAAACAGGTTTCACTAAAGTGGTAAATGAATGAGCTGAATCCTGTACCATAAAAGCCTCAAAATATTCTTTCATAAAAGCCATAAAGCCACGTATTTCTTCTTTAGCTAAAGAGAACGGTGTCGTTATTTCCCATAATGTTTCTTTGGGCTTACTCTTTATCTTGAATCTTCTTTCAAACGAAGGAATAACCAACGTTGATGCCTTATATACAGGATATAGAACTGAAAGCAATGTAAAAGCTAATATTAAAAGAACAATAACTATAGCATATATAGAGGCAAAGCTAGGCACAAAATTAGGAGGCAACATTTTTAATTCGACAAATATACGGGTTCCTAGAATACCAAAGAGATAACCTAGCGTACTACCAATAACCGAATATATAAATGTCTCAGACAGAAATATTCCACCGACATGAATCGGAGCTAGACCCAATGCACTCATAATTTTTATCTCACGTGTCCTTTCATAAATAGCCCCCATAACCGTATTAAATATTATTAGAGCTGAAATTATCAAAGGCATCCATATAAACTGCCAACCCTGCGTTATAACCATTAATGATAATGTATAGAGATAAGTCTTTTCTGATTGAGGTGTTCCTATAAATGATGCCAATGTCGTATGCAATAATGTTATCTCGCTAGCAATAGGAGAAAACTTTTCTTCTTTTCCTATAATTCTAAATGCATATCCACGGAGAGATCCACCTAAATCACGTGCAAGACTTGCCGGAATTATTACAATCCTATCTAGAGGTATTTTAATTTTTACAGCCAGTTCCCGCATCATTTCTGGCGTTAGAGGTGCACCAGCTAATTCTCGTTGAAGCTCAGCAAAATCTACTGGTGTAAATAGAGAGCCATCTAAATCATATAACATGGGCTCTATTTCCTCATTTATAAACCCTATAACGGTTAGTTTTACTCCGCTCGAAAAAGTTATAGTTGAGCCAATATCTACACCTAATTCTTCAGCAGTCTTCTTACTAATTATACATACATTCTTATACCATGGATTAAACCAGATAGGTGTTGTCATCGCTTTATCAAAACCAGTAACATTAGGTTCATTTATACCTAAACCCAATACACCCCAAATCTCATATTTTCTTCCGTTCGCACTAATATAGAAAGCTGGTTTCTCGGTTAATGGATCTATTGTGCTAAAAGGAGTAGGATATATCCATATTCTTTCACTGCCAATAATGGTCTTATTTTCAAATCCATTAATCGCTTCTACTATACCGATAGACAATATATCTATTCCTTGTCTATTCTCAACAAGCATACCCTCATATGTAGGCTTAGAACCTGTAACCTTTGCACCACTAATAAATGTTCCAGAAGCGGATGTTAACATTACTAGTGCAAAAGTAACTAACATTACCGTTAAAAGTACAAGAAATGACCTGATCTTACGTCGCTTCATCTGTCCAATGCCTAGGGATAATGACATCATAAAAGCTTCTGAGCGACTGATCTCTACAAAATGAGCCCCAATTGTCTTCTTACGAATTTCTTTAAGAATAGAACCAAAATGTCCTGAAAGAATCAATACAGTTAATAATGCAAAGAACATCAATATAAAAGCCTCAGTAGCTATCGGCGCATTTAAAGCAAAAGCGAATCCCGGATGAATCAATGCCAGAAAAATATATGGAACAATAAAAGATAAAGATAAAGTTATTATTCTCTTTTTACCTTGAGAATTAAATAATAATCTATCAAGCAAAAGACTAAATGGTACAAGCAACACACCAAAGAATATGAAAGTAGTAGTTAAATTATATATTAAGTTCTTTGTTTCATAATATACTTTTGTTTCCCAGCCCCAGAATAACAAAGAAGCACCATGTGCCTTTTTATAATCAAGCTCGCTAAAAGCCTTTAAAGCATAAAGATAATGTTTTTTTGCATACGTCCTTGCTTTTTCTTCCCAAAAACTAAAGAACCCATATTTCCTCAAAAGATTATATCGCTTCTCATTCAGATAATAAAGATTCTTTGCCGCTTCCAAAGGAACATAGAAACGTAGATTTTCAGAAGTATTATAACCTTGCCCCTCAGGAAAGCTTTCACTAGCATTTATCAAGATGCCGACAATTCCAGTAGGATTATATATCAAGATTTCAAACCTTATATTTTCGGGAATAAATATTTGAGCTATAGGCTCAGCAGTATCCATAGGACTTTGTACAAAATAATACAAAGGTATAGCATGGGTATCGAAATCACGCACCTCGACCATAATCTGAGGTAAATAAATAGGATCTCCTTGTAAACTAGAGACTTTAAACCTATTAAACGAAGATAACCTCCAATTAAAGTCAACCCAAGGATAATCTAGCATAGAAGGATCTATAACATCAAATAAAACTACTTCTTTACCCTTAAATACAGAAATTCTCAAAGGTAACCATCCATTAGGTCGATCAGTTAAAAACCCTCTGTTTTGAGGCCAAGCCCATATACCGAAATCATTCACCCATTCTATTTTTCCCTTATCATTAAATAAATACGCATATGCTCTAGCCATAGGTACATTTTCTCCAGTATATTTATAGTGTGCACCAGCAGTATATCCTGATTCAGGATATATGAAATCTGTTCCAATACCGGGGACAATAAACTTACCATTCTTGTCAGTATTGACAATAATATGACAATAAGGATTATATCTACTAGATGCTACAGCGATATCAACCAAAATACTATAGTTTTCTAATCCTCTGAAAGTATACCATTTTTTCTCAACATCATATCTTGTTACTTCACCGATAACTCCCGCATAACCTTTAGCACTACCTCCACCAAAACCTATCCAGGTACGCCTAGCAGGCTTTACTCCACTTTCAGACCATTTCAATGGTAACATATCAATATTAACGATTGTATAAATAGTAGACAAAGAAAAAATCATTTGAGGAATAAGATTTGTAAATTTTACAATCTTCAACGTATTAAATGGAGTATTCCAATAAAACCTATAACTTCGACTAGTTCTAAATGTAATTCCAGCAGATCCAGCGACAACTGTTGGTTCAGCATCATGGAAAAAGTACATATACATATTCGGTCTATCAATATTCTCTATGTATTGCGTAGTGTTAAAACCTAGCTTATCCAGAGAAGACAATACATCTTTACTTATTAAAGAAAATATACCGTCAAATTGCCCATAGTATCCTGTATGAGTATACATAGAGCCATAGCTAAGATAAGCTACTGTATCACTATCAGTTGAGAAATCTAAATTTATATGAACCCATATTTTTAGTTTATCACTCTGTACAGCGTTCGAGAAATAATATTTCTCAACAAACCATCTAGAGCCAGAAAGAGCTTGCCAGTGTCCAGAAAAAGCTACAAACCATATAGTTCTCTGCGGAGGATGCTTTTTAAAATATCTTATGATCTCAAATAATGATGCTATTCCGGTTGCTTCATCCGCACCAGGAGCTATTTTTGGAACAATTGACCAACTATCGAAATATGAAGAAATAACTATAATATCGTTCTTATATTTAGTTCCTTCCATTATACCAATTACATTCTTAGCAATAATTCTTCTATATTCCATTAAAGACACTAACGTTACGACAGGAGTTTCTTTAGAAATCTTTATAAGTTCTTCTCCTACACTACGATTAACATATAATCGAGGAACATATATCGGTGTCAGTAAGAACTTGGTCTCAGCCTCTATTCTATTACTAGTCTCTGGCTCTATAAATATTATAGCTTTCGCACCAAACTTAACAACATTCAACCAGTTCATGTAAGAATTAAACTTCATCAAAACTATACTTCCATTAATATTTTTACCTTTTAAATCAGATAAACTTCCCTCATCAACATAAATAAGCCTACCTTTTAATCCAGGCTCTATAATCTTTGAAACCTGTACATTGTTCGGCCATAATATATAAGCATTATAAACTCTGCCTGTTTTATCAACGCGTATTTTCGCACCTAAATCAAATGGAATAGATACATTATAATATTGAAAATAAGTATTACTATCGCCGCCTGGCTTTAAACCATATTTTTCAAATATCTTTGCAATATATTCTGCAGCTTTTTCATATCCTCTATAGCCAGTAACCCTTGAACCCAAATTAGATAAAAAAGTAACATTACCTTTAACATTATGTAAAAATGATGGATCATTTATAAAAGAAATAACATTAGAATAATCATAAAAATTCTCAGCACTAAAATTGAGTGAACTAATACTTGAAAATATAACCAACAACAAAAAAATTATAAAATAATATTTTTTCCTATTCATTTCTTTACCCCCAAACTAGAATAGTGTCTTTAATGTTAATGCCCAATATCCAAAGAAACCGATGGTTACTGCACCTACAACAATTCCTATCGCTATAGGAACCCAAACATTTTCATAGCCTTTAGCTCCACCAATTTTTAGAACACCTAGCTTTATAAGAAGAGCTGGTCCCATGTGGATAATTCCATGAGATACAGGCCATATTAAGAAACCTGCTGGATTTAGGAAGAACCAGGGGAACCTCATCCTTAATGGCATTACTATAAATGGACTTATTACTCCAGCTATAGCCCAAGCTATTTGCCAAGGATTATGCCATGACATGGGTGTTGTTACTCCTGGACCTTGTCCACTAGAGAGAATTGAGTAACCCTTCTTAAATACTACGGAAGCACCGTAAGTATGTAACATTGGAAGAGCTATAAATGGGGCTATAATAGCCATAACTACTAGAACAATTATGTATGTAAGAAAAGTCGTCTTAGGCGAATTACCAGCAACATCCTTTAATCTGTAGCCATATAATATCCCTCCAACACCATTCCATTGACTCTCAGTGTAACCAAGACTAAATCTTATTGCTCTACTCATTGCCGACTGCGTGGTTGCCGAAGGATTGGGATATAAACCTAAAATATTTCCTAGTCCCCAAATATATTTATCTCCATACCAATTGAGCGGTTCGGCCTGCCATAGCAGGTTTTGTGACCAAACCCACGTACTTCCGATAATAGAACCTAGGAAATATAGAATTAAGAACCATATAGATATTAAAGGTGGCGCACCGGCAACAGTCCAGAATATTATATATAGCAAGGATAGTATTATAAGTCCTCCCCATATCCATCTATCTGGGACATCATCAGGAGATTCGACAACTCCCTTTATCGCACGTGAGAGACTTTCCTTAAAGTATTTCCACCCTGTAATAACAACCCATAACCCGATACCGAGAACCACACATCCATAAAAACAGAAAGCAAGCCATGCTATACCTCCTGTAGTTCTACCCCAGTAATAAGACCACATACTTATACCTGGCGATACAGCTCCTGTCATTACACCAACCGCAGGATATAACCAATATACAATAAAATCAATAACTATCATCGTTAGCAAAACATCAGTAGGCATCAATGAATAAAATGGTATCATATTTAGATCAATGAACCACCAACCCTGTATATGGAAAGGCCTAAAAATAGGCTCTAGGTAAGGTGTTAATGGTATTCTGCCAAATACATGTGTCGCAGGCCAGATAGGGTAGAAATAATTTATTGAAGAGGGAAAAGCCCAGAAAGCACCAAGAAGCCATCCTATCCAGAAGTATTTATGCTTCAAAAGAAGAGGCTTAGAATCTTCTTCCTTCTGATACAATTTAATGAGTGTTATACCTGGCATAAATCCTGGGAAGGGAAGCTTATCTATTTCTATAAACTTCTTCCATAATAGTGTAGCACCTAAAATTATTAATCCATCGACTATAATTGCTTGGTAGAATATCCACAAATAAACCACGGGAAGGGCCTGTCCCCATGGAACCGGAGCTCCACCCGTCCATGCACCTGGATCAACAGTATACATCCATCCAGGTATAAGTTTTAAATAGTCTGATTTAAGTGTATTTCCAATAACTAACGAATCCCAAAAAGCAGCCTGCCATCTACACCTCCATATATTTGACATAAAGTAAAGAACTCCCATCAATATACCAAATTCCTCAGGCTTCAAACGCAATTTACTTTTCTTACTAATAAAAGCCATTATTAACATCAAAAGAAATATAACACTATATGGAGCATTATTAAGCTCAGTTCCTGAGCCACCAAACATTCCTGCATCTTGACCACTATTCCATCGTACAACAATTCCAAGAGGACTACAAACAATTAATAACAATATAGCAAGGCCGATTACTCTTATAGAAATTTTTTGACTAATTTCCTTTTCCATAATTAAAACCTGTTTTTTAGTTTTTCTTATAATAAATTTATTCAAATTTTATCTTTATAAATTTTTCGAAAAAAGTTTATATCTAATAATTATTAGATATAAAAAATTAAAAAGTTAAAAATATTAATATTTTAGCTTTAGGCTAGAAATTTTTTAACAAGACGCCAAGAGTTTTTGAAGGATTTGATATTATTTTTTCATATGCTTTCTCAGCTTCTTCTAATGAAAAAGTATCTGTTATCAAATGCTTAACCTTAATTCTACCCTCTTCTAAAAAACACATTATTTCTTCAAGATTCCTCTTCGTATTCCATCTAATCAAATTAACATAATCCTCTCCATGCTCCCATATAATATCATGGTATCCAGGTCCAGTTCTTGAGGAAGGCAAAACGTCAATATTGCCGAAAAAAGTTGGAAAACTTAACGAAGCCTTTATACCACCTACTACTACGATCTTACCAAAACCATGATTATCAGGAGCCTTATGTATTGTTTTAATAAGCAAATCAAATGTTTCATCACCTTTACCTCCATAACATATAAAACCTGAATCCAAACCATAACCCCTTGTAAACTCAATTATCTTATCGATAATATTCTCCTCTCTAGGGTCTAGAACTCTTTGAGCACCATATACTAGGGCTTTCTCTCTCCTCAAAGTATAAAAATCTAAACCTACAACATGGGCACCAGAAATATATGATAACTGAGCACAGAACTGACCTATTAACCCTAGCCCTACAACACCAACATATTCTCCGATTTCTACTCTACCTCTCCTAACAGCATTCAGAGAAGTGGCAATAAGATGATTAAAAGCTGCTTCCTCAAAACTTACGTTATCCGGAATATGAACACATAAATTCTGTGGTACAATTCCATAAGTACCGTGAACAGCATATCCCACACCCATACACGCAACCCTATCACCCTCCTTAAACCCTTTAACTCCAGGACCAACAGAAACAACCTCTCCAGAACTTGAATATCCTATAATATAACTTTTTAAATTCGGATTCTTTAACTTCCTCCTAGATTTAATTCCGGAAACTTCTGTTCCAGAGCTAATAACAGAGTACTTGGTCTTAACTAGAATCTCTCCTTTACCTGGATCACTTATCTCATCATCGACAACAAGTATATTTCCAAAGCTATCAACTTTAACAACTCTCCTAATCATAAAAATACTCTCCCGAAATATCAACTATTTTTCTTCATCAATAAATATAACGCATTAGCAATCTAGAGAATCTATTCGAACAAATTACATTATTTGATCAATTATAGAAAACATCTTATCAATATCTTCCTGTGTATTATAGAAATGTGTAGAAACTCTTATTCCTCCTCTCCTCTCCGAAACAATAATACTATATTTTTTTAACTCTTCTACAACCTTTGATGAATCAATCCCTGAAAATTTAAAGAAGACGATGCCAGCCCTTTCACACTTATCCTTAGGAGTATAAACAAAAACATTTTCAAACTCCTCCAATCTTTTAATCACATAACGACTTAACTCCAATATTCTTTCTTCAACATTACACATACCAAGTCTACCAACATATCTTAGACTTTCATTTAGACCAACAATACACGACAAACATAAATTTCCTGTCTCATATTTACGTGCATCATCAAAATAGTTCAAAGACCTAGTAGAAAAATCATCACTATCCACAACCGATGCCCATCCTGGTAAAGAAGGCTTAATATCACTAAATCTTTCTTCCTTCACATAAAGGAAACCTACACCAGTAGGAGACATTAACCATTTATAACCTATACCTACAACAACATCAACATTCCAATCCTTTACATCTACATTTACAGCACCTAAGGATTGAGCCACATCAATTATAGTTATGGCATCGTGTTCATGAGCAATCTTTACCAGCTCCCTAATGTTAGCCCTGTAACCGGAAGTAAACTGTACATGACTTACCGCTACAACTCTTGTCTTATCATCTATTACCTTCTCAAAATCCCTTAGACTAAACACTCCTTCTCTACTCTTGATATATCTAATTTCTATGCCTTTATTCAGAAATGGATAGACAACACTGGGAAAATCAGAATCTACAACAATAACGTTATCATCTTTCTCAAAGTCTATTCCATTAGCAACAATATTCAAACCATGTCCTGTATTTAAGGTAAAAGCAATCTCACTACATGAAGCATTCATAATCTTCGCTAAATTTTCCCTTGCACCGTTAATAATATCTTCCTCATCTATCTCCGTTATACCATATTTTCTAATAGATAGATACCTTTCTATACTCTCAATAGTAATTTTTGGAAGTGGAGAAAAAACAGCTGTATTCAAATATACATATTTTTTAAAAACATCAAAATCTCTCCTAATACTCTCTATATTCATCTATACACCTAGTTTATGCTAAAAGCTATCAAAAATAAAACATTTAAAAAAATAAATGTTGTCTAGAACATTATAACGCTACGTATCTAATTATAACTTCATAAAATATGTTACATGTTTAACTAACGGCTTAAAACCACACTTCTCATAGACTCTTCTAGCAGCCGCATGAGCTTCATCCAAATCAGTGAAAACCATAGCATATCTCATCCCCCTTTCCTTGAAAACACTAAGTGCTTCTCGAACAAGTCTTGTTCCTATACCTTTTCCTCTAAAACTATAAGAAACAGCATTATATCCGATATGACCAATCTTCCTATCATCATCAAAACTATATATCAAGAATCCAGCAACATTACCATTAACTTCAGCAACCAGCGTATTATCCAGATTTTTCTGTAATAGGCCCAATAAGGTCTCACGGATTCTTTGTCCAGGAGTTCTACTCCCTACAATACCAAATTTTTCTTTTAACCTATAACTCATACCTTGTTTAGACCATGCCTCTTCTCCAATATCTAAGATTTTTGAACAATCTTCTCTTCTAGCTTTCCTTATAACTATTTTTTCATTACAAGATTTAGAGGGCATCCTAACTCAAACTAAAATACCTTTAAAAACTTAAAAATGTTATTATCTCTAATTCTATTAAATTATACTTAGTTCCAAGATAATATTAATGAATAAACAATTAATTTTACAAAACATTATAGTCAAAGAAAAAGTTTAACTGTTAACCTCTTTTTAATCTAAGTTTAGCGTCAACAAGCTGTACATCATAAATTTTTTCACTAGGAATACCAAACTCTTTATGCCTATGCTGATGAATATACCAATGAATAGGAACCAAAGTATTTGGAGAGACAATAACATATCCATCATATAATATTTTTCCAGTTTTAACAATCTTTACAACAAATGTTACATTTTTCGCTGGAATATAAAATCCATTAATGCTAACATTACCTACACTCTGTATGCTATAATATATTTTATAGACCCCACTACCTGAATCCAATGAATAGCCTTTACCGTCAGGCTGTTCAACTATTTCATACATATCCTCCCATAGTTCAACAGGTTCAAGGAACGATACTACACCATTATTAAAAATATGAGCGATACTGTATAAGTCATCTATAACAAAAATATCGCCTTCATATACAGGCATATATTCCTCTTTTCCAATGTTTTGAGGATAATACCTAATCTCCTTTTTACCTTCATGTAAGCCCATTATCACAACAGCATCAGGTACACCACCTTGGAAACCTAGTGTTGTAAAACTCCTTATATACCATAACCCCTCAGGCTTAGCCATATATATTTTAAGTATATACTCTCCGCGAACATCAGATACATATCTTAAACTCATAACATATAGGTTATACGTACCAATATTTACTGTTTTATCATTTTTATCTTTTCCTTTAACTAAAATTGATTCATTTCCAAAACTGTAATAGAACATAAATTTCTCCTTTAAACCACTTTTTAAAACAGAGAAACTAATAGTAGAAGAAGAATATTCATATATTTTATTTGAATAGATAAAAGGTGCAGCAATAAAACGGTTTGAGCCAACATCCTTATAAACTATCATTGTATAAGGTTCATCTACTTCCATCATACCTTGATCTACCGAAAGTTTCCAAGCATTCACAAATTTTTTAGTATCATTCCCATGTGTATTATTGGACACTCCATTACTATTTTCATTATCAGACACCTGTTCGGAGGTATTTTGTTTTAAAGAACTAAAATATTCATAGTAAACAAACCCACCAACAGCTACCAAAATAACTATTATTAAAGATACCAATTTTGCAGATAGCATTTATACACATCCTCTAACATTGATGCATTATACTGTATAAATATAAAATTTTAATTTTTCGATTAATCAAAAAACAACACTTTAACAATGGCAGCAATCTAACATAGAAGAATAATTTTTCATTATAGTGTAATTAAAATATTATTTAAGTCCCCATTTAAATTTCTTGGCAACGATATATAAGGTTGCAATAAGCCATACAACAACTGATATAATAGAATACATCGGATTACAGCCAATTGAAGCATATCCTGTCATCCATCTTGCTAACTCCATTATAGGTACAGAAGGTATAATTAAAGCAATCCATCTAAGTGGATATGGAAGAACATATAGAGGATAATATATAGGGGGAAGAGTAATAGTCAAAGTATATAGAGGGTTGGTGATAGCTGATATATTTGTTCTCTTCTCTATCCTTAATATAATTGATAATGATAGAAAAGCACCTAAGAGTAATGCTATAAATGATAGAGGAAGAAGCACTATTATAGGAAACAAACTCATTCTAAAAATTAGGGCAACTACGATAGACGGAATAATACTAGAAACTAAAAATGGACTTGATCCAACAACAGTACCAAGGAAATATACAGATAATGTCACTGGAGAAGCCACATAAAACTCAATATCATGGTTTATTCTATCCCATCCAATAGTCTGAGCAACAATATTTAAACCAATACCCCATGCACCAGTGATAATATATGCTATCACTAGATTCCTTAGGGCGTCTAGACTTCCCCAAACATACAGGAGCATTGTGAATCCAATAGCACTAATTAGTCCTTGCATAATCCAAGTTGGTTGACGTTTAATCCAAACCATTTGAAGATAAGATATACCTACAATCTGTCTAATATATCTAAACATTTCTATCACCGGAAATCAATCTTAGATAAGCATCTTCTAGACCAATACTTTCTATACCAAAAATATTTGTAAACTTACCATATCTACTCGCTATTTCAATAGCCTCATCATAGTTCGTAGCATATATAATTAACCTGTCTCCAATATCTATGTACTCGTTAACGATATCTAATCCTTTAATCTTCTCAATTATTATTCTGTATTTATATGGCATAGACCTAACCAAATTAATGGGAGTATCCTCTACAATTGTCACACCTTTATTAATCAACACAACTTTGTCTGAAATCATCTGGGCTTCCTTCATATCATGAGTAGTCAAAATTATACTCGATCCCTCTCTCAGACAATCTCTTATAGCTTTCCAAACAGTATTCCTTATCTCTACATCTAATCCAACAGTTGGCTCGTCCAAAAAGAAAACATCGGCATTCGTTGCTAGGACCGTGGCAACTGTAGCTCTCCTTCGTTGTCCACCGCTTAAAATCCTTAGAGGTTTATCTTTAACATTCCATAAACCCATTAATTCAAGCCATTCCCTAGCCTGTTTTTTAGAATCAACAATAGACCAACCTCTAGCAACAAGATTCCATGTAACTACTTCAAGTGGAGTATGATCCCAACCAACCGTGAATTCTTGTGGCATATAGGCTATCCTTCTTCTAATCTTCTTATATTCTTTAACAATATCATATCCTAGTACCTTAGCACTACCCTTAGTTGGTTTAAGATTAGTAGTTAGAATGTTCACAGTCGTTGTTTTACCTGCACCATTAGGACCAACAATAACAACAAGTCTTTTATATTGGGCTGTAAAAGTCGCATTTTTTAACCCCCAAATTTTTCCATATTTTCTACCAAGTTGTAATGCTTCAATAGCATTATCCATTAATAAACACCAGGATTTTAATGAAATTTATAAAAAATGTATATCATCTTGAGAATAAGATAGTTTAAAATTTATGTTGCTCACAAAAAGTGACTTTAAAAGGATTATCGAGAAGCATAGTGTAGAGGTATGCAATTCATAAATTTATATCAAATTTATTATTAAGAGGAGGAAATTACAATTTTTATAGGGAATAATGAATATATATTGAAACGAGGATTAATATGACTTCCCATATAGCTATTGATTTAGGCGCAGAGAGTGGAAGAGTTAACCTTGTTTCTTTAAAAGATGAAAAGTTGGAAATAAAGGAAATATTAAGGTTCCCAACAAGAGGCACATTAATACCATTAGATAGTAGAGTTTCACTAAGATGGAATTCCTTAAGATTTTTTGAAGAAATAATAAATGGATTAAAAAATATAAAAGAAGAAAATGTTAAGAGTTTAGCAATTGATACATGGGGTGTAGACTTTGCTCTTCTCGATAAGCATGGAGAACTAATTTCTTGTCCATACCATTATAGAGATAAGAGAACTGAAGGCATAATGGAAAAGATTGTCGAAAAACTTGGCAAGAAGTATATTTATGAAAAAACAGGTATACAGTTTATTCCAATTAATACACTATATCAACTATATTCTATGGTTTTAGAGAAATCATCACTTTTAACTATAGCTGACAAGTTTCTTATGATGCCTGACCTCTTCAATTATTGGTTTACAGGTGAGAAAAAATGTGAATTTACAGACGCCACTACAACACAACTATATAACCCTAGAAGTCAAGATTGGTGCTATGAATTAATGGAGAAGCTAAACATACCAATAGAGATATTCCCCGAGGTTATTGAACCAGGAACATCATTAGGAAAAATAAGAAAAGAAATTATAGAAGAAATAGGTTATCCACTTGAAATTATAGCAACAACATCTCATGACACAGCGTCAGCAGTAGTAGCAGTTCCAGCAACAACTAGAAATTTCGCATACATAAGCTCGGGAACATGGTCGCTTGTAGGTATAGAGATAAATCATCCACTTATAAATAATAAATCTCTCAGATATAACTTTACAAATGAAGGAGGATACAATAAAACATTTAGATTTCTAAAAAATGTGACTGGTCTATGGCTTATACAGGAACTACGAAGAGAATGGTATGTTAATGGTAGAAATATAGACTATCCAGAAATAGTAGAAAAAGCATCAAAGGAAAAAGGCTTTAGATTCTTTATAGATCCAGATTATAAGGAATTTATATACTCTTCTCATAAAACTATGTCTCAAAGAATAATTGAATACTGTGAAAAAACAGGTCAAAAGAAACCAACTACACTCAGTGAAATAGCTAGAACAATATTTGAATCTCTAGCTTTCAAGTATAAATGGATTATTGAAAAAATAGAAGAAATAAATGGTGAAAAAATAGAAGTTATCCATATTATTGGAGGAGGATCAAAAAACGTATTACTAAATCAACTCACGGCCGATATATCTAGAAAAAAGGTTATAGCCGGCCCCTCCGAGGCAACGACAATAGGTAATGCTATAGTACAAATGTTAACTCTAGGAGAAATTAAGGATATAAAAGAAGCTAGAAAAATTATTAGGAAATCCTTTAAATTGAAGGAGTATGAACCTCAAATGGATGAAGGATTAGTAGAAGAAGCTTATAGGAAATGGCTACAGATAGTTCTTAAAGAAACATAAAATTATTATTTATATTTATGTAATATTGGTTTTATTCCCTTAACCTTACATATTGTTTCTAACTCTTTACTGTAGTCACCGTATACCATGACCCAATGGAAGCCTTGCCAGTCCTCTAGTATCTTAGTAGCATCCTTAACCTTAACTTCGACTTGTGAACGACAAATCCTTAAACTTGGACTCTTTACGACCTCACCGGTAATTATAAGCATTTTATCTAAGCCAAAAGAAAGACCGGCTATAGTCACTATACCTTTCTCAAATACAGGTTTTGGCGTAGCACCATAGTTAGTTTCATGATGAGTCCTAACCTCAAATTTAAATCTAGGCCTATCAAACCCAAGCATCTTAGTAGGAGACGTACAATGAGCCAGAATCAATGTTCCATCCTTTTCATTAACTGTAGGATCATTAAAGAAAGCAGGCTTACTAGCTATATGCCTCATAATATATTGAAGAATCATCTCTGTCGGATCAGCTTCACAAGTAGCAACATATCCCATATCATTCAATATACTAAATGACATACATGGGGTTGCTTTTACATCAGAGACCAGTCTACTTAAACAATTAACCGTAATCCAATCCGAACCATTTTCCTCAAGATACTTTTTTAAAACCAAATGGTATACTGCTGCTCTGAAAAGTTTCTCTTCAGTTGGTTCAACAATACGTTCAGCATCCTTTACAAAAACATCAATAACCTTTTTTGCATCATTAATTTTAGTATCAACCATCTCATTAAAATCACTCACTAAATCATCATATCTATAGAACTTTATCTTAAAACCAAATAGATCCATACCCTTTCTAAGTGTAGGCCATCCACCAAATGCTTCATTTATAGGACCTACACATATAAGCTTAGAATTAGAAATCTTAAATAAGCCATATAACGCACGAATTATAGACTTAAGTTTCTCAAAATCTCCCTCAACCAGAAAAACATTGTTTGACATCTTTCTCTTCTCTAAATATTTTATAGCTGGAGGATTAAACAAGGTACCAGCATATGTGTTTGGTTTAAATTTATCAAAATAGACAACGATTCTTGATGCTGATGCAATAGCATATGTCAAAGATCCTGCACTCCATACTCCACCAGGAAAAACCGCATAAACAATATTTAGATATGCTTCATTAAGTAAAGAAAAATTGTCCATTACATCATCTATACTACTAGCTTCAAAAAGTGGTAACAACTCTATTTCTTTTCCCTCCGTCTTCAAAGAAGAAACAAGTTTTTTTAGCTCTTCAACAATAACTTCTTTCTCATTCTCATAATCACTTCTACATCTAATAAACCCCCAATAACCATCCTCAACACATTTATCCTGAAGCCAATGATCAGAAGGTTTAATTATTATAGGCCTAATTTTAAATAATTCATTCATAGGATACAAAGCTATAAAATAAATAAAATAATTTACCGTAATGAAGAATACTTTTGTACCCCAAAACTTGCAGTAATAGTTTGATTAGGAGCAAGCCTTATCAATCCTAATCTATGCATATTATAACTGTTTGGAGCAGAAGACCAAGGCTCAATAGCTATACTTTTTCTATGGGCAGGGGTATACACAACAATATATTTATACGGATAAGTTTGCCATATCTTTACTCCACTACCACAACAAGTTAAATAAGTAAAGGCTTTATCACCTTCAAAAACAATACCTGAAAACACAGTATCCATAACAATTTCCTTAATCTTCTTACCATAACTGAAATCATAACATGACCCTCTAACCCTTTCCTCTACGCCAGTTGGTATCTTTCTTACATAATCCAATACAATAATTTTCTCTGCCGGAATCTTTAAAACATATTTATCTATATCCTCATCAAATAACCTGAAATATGGATGCCAACCAAAAGATAAAGGCAAAGATTTACTACCAGTATTCTTGAAAAACGTTACAACTTTTAATCCCTTAGTAGAGAGAGAAAATTCGACATCTATACTTAAATCAAATGGATAACTTTCAAATTCATCCTCCTTAATCCTATAAGAAAAAATAACACGACCGAATTTTTCATCAACACTCTTTATAGTCCATTTCCTATCATATAACAAACCATGCTTCACGTTTTTTTCTTCAAACTCATATCTTACCCCATCAAAAACATAATATCCCTCGGGAATTCTACCAACAAATGGTACAAGGAAAGCACCTGAAGCAGAAAAAGGATCCTTGCACAAATCACTAATATTTCGATGACTGTATATAACATTTTCATTTTTACCTTTAATATTCAAATTTAAACTATAGATATTTAGTCCATAGAGATAATATATCTCTACAAACTCACCGCTTATCCTATCTAATATTTTACAAAACCCTTCTTTGAAATTAATCTTAAAAAGAGATATTATCTTTTCACCCCAAATTATAGGAAAAGTTTAGTCAACTCTAAATAATCATCTGCTTCGACCATAATAGTTCTCTCATCAATTTTTTTAGCCCATGGCCTACCCTTCACAAAATTCTCAGCATATAGAGGATCAATATACTTTCTAGTTGCTTGATACGGAGGATCTGGTAACTTAGCAGGCTTTATTCTATCAATCCTTCTCATAGCTCTTTCGGCTGATTCCTCAATTATTCTCTGAGCTATCTTTGGAGATTTACATATGGCCATTGACGTATTTATCCCCTTCTTTACGACAGCTACCTCCATATTCGGAATATATTTTCTAGCTTCCTCGCATGCCTTATCATCTCCAGTAGTGAGTATAACCGGTATACCGAAATAAGCTGAAAGATAAACATACCAGCCTATCTCACCTATAGGTTCACCATTTAATCTACACTCCACTATAGTAGAATGAGACCAACTGTGACAAAGATTAGCTCCCTGGGTACCAGCCATAGCATGATGTGCAAATAAAACAACTCCATCATACTTTTCACTTATACCAAAAGGAGCATACACGGGTCTTCCATAAAGTACATCAACATCCTCCTCAATGAGCTCAAAATTAATACCACCCCATCCATGACCATCTAGAAAAATAATGTAATCAGCACCACCCTTTCTTAGCCCTCTAATGAGAGCATTTA
>JAGGXB010000115.1 GCA_021163245.1 Thermoproteales archaeon | reverse complement strand
TACTAATATATGATACCCATATGATATCGTTACATTATAATCGTAGGTTTATTTATCACGGGATAATATCTATCGATTACACTATTCCATTTTTCTTCTAGTTTTTCCTTTGTCACTATTCTACCCTTTGCATCTATAAGTTTTCTAAACTCTACTTTTCTCCCAGCTAGCATCGGTATTAGGTCAACAATATCGAAATGTTTCAATATTCCAGGGACAAGAATCTTCTCATTTACAATTTTTCTATTATATATTCTGGTCTCTACGACGTCTTCGTATGAAAAAAGCATGTTTTCAAATATACCTCTTTTAATTCTTGGCTCAAGAACCATTGCAAAAAAAGCATAGAGTGAAGCTATATCTTTTCCATATATTCCAATTCTGTTAGCATCGACGTCATCGCGTTTTATCAAATAATCAAATCCCCGAAGAACATCAAATACTCTCAAAGCAAAAGTACTTGTCCCTAACATAAATGCATCATATGCCAGTCTAAACTCTGTTCCATAAATCTCATTTACTTCGGCAGGATTTATTTTACGAACCTTTACACCTCCTACTCCTCTAACATCAAGGACAAAGACTAGGTTATCTTCCCGGATTAGGCTCTTAATGATGCTTCTCTCATCCTCAATACTATCCGTACCATTTTCGAATAAGACTATCATAGCGGGCCTTTTTCTGTTACCGTTTTTATTATAGATGACGGAACCCGTAAGTGTTATGCCAGGCTCACTGAAGAAGAAAAGTTTTTCGCCTATATATTCTCCTAGGTTAACTGTGGAAATTATCCTCGGATAGATTTCATTATCCCTAAGATTCATATCCAAATATAGTAGCTCTATGATTTCTCTGCGTTTATCTTTAATGTATCTCTCTAGGCTTTTAAGATCACCTATTTTTTGTCTCATAGGCTTTACTCTGTTCCAGTCATCAAGATTTAGATGATATACTGTCTTAGAGCTGGGAAAATCTTCTAAAACCTGTCCAGAAGCGGTCACCCTCAATGTATCTTCGTCTTCAACATTTATTTTATCTACTTTAAATGTCGGCTCTAATTCCATTAAATGAACCCTAAACCAGTTTACTACGGATTCACGTAAATAGTCGGAATACATATGCACATGTGGACCCACAACGAGCTTGACTTTATCCTCTGCTCCATAGAGAGAATATATTCTCTTAGCTATATTATATGATTTTAGAGTCCCTTCAATGCAGAAGAAGTCATATGCGGCGGCTCCAATAAGCAATGGTTTAGGTGCAAAAGACGTTAGAAAATCATCATAGTTTAAACCATATTTTATTGCACCGAAAATATTTTGTTCAGCGTCATGTGCTTGTCCAGTATACATGTATTCTTCACGGCTCGTAATATATGTGCATGGTGCAGCTGCAGAAATGCGTTCATCGACAAGCATCAAATAAGAAGTCTGTGTTCCTCCACCAGAGGAGCCAGTTACACCGATTCTCTTTGGATCCACCTCTTTTCGTTCAATAAGATAATCAATTCCTCTTATACCATCCCATATGAAACGTTTAGCAATATTGTTTCCTATAAGATAATGTTGTAAACCAGCATAAGAATGCTCATATGTACCCCATCTTATAACTTCTCCCTTCTTAGGATCCCAATATTGTAGTCTTTCTCCTTGACCGATAGGATCAATAGCAAGAACCACAAACTCATTCTGAACCAGATCTATACAAACCTTCTGATACGGTGGATAAGCTTTAGCAGATTTTGCGTGGCCAGAGACAAAAAGAATTCCTGCCGTCTCGCTCTCTAACTTCTCTGGAATATATAATAATCCTGTAACATAAAACTTGGGTAGACTTTCATATAATACCTTATATATTTTATAACCATTTTTCTCTATTAAAAGACTAGTTCTATCATTCAAAGGAGTTTTTTCTTCAGGAAGCCCTCCAATCGTATTAATAAAAAATCTTCTTATCCTATTTCTTCTTTCTTCAAATTCCTCTCTAGTCTTTATCAGAGACTTTTCTTCATATTCTCGTCTAAAATAATTTCTTGCCTTCCTATAAATATAGGCTGGAAGTTGGTTTTCAGTATCATAGTATCCGTCAATAAAAGGACTAAAAGATAAAGATTTCCAATTTTTCAACATCAAAAATGTTATAGTTTGTTAAGATATAAACGTCTTATTGTTTATATACAAGTTTTACTCTTTATTGGATAGGGGAATATTCTTGGGAATGACAGATAAAGATGTTGTCCAGCATTTAATACAGGAAATAGAAGAAGCTATTTCTGAAATGGAAAAATGTACTAGTTTTGATGAAGACGTTTTCATAAAAGATAGAACTCTACGTTTTTCTTTAAGATACTCTGTTATACAAGCTGTAGAGTCTGCAGCCGACTTAGGATTAACTATACTTGAAAAAAAATTTAATACAACAGCTAAAAGTTATAGAGAGGTATTTAGGAAACTTGTTCTAAGTGGAGTTATTCCTCTAAATATTGGAAAGAGTTTAGAAAAAATGGCTTCTCTAAGGAATATGATAGTGCATAGATATTGGGATATAGATGATTTACTTATATATAGAGGAGCGAAGGAAGGAGGCATAGAAACAATTAAAAAATATATGGAGGTGATAAAAGAATTTGTCACTAAGGAAGTATGAAGAGGAGAAAAAATTTACTTTTTACAGTCTTACGATTGATGAAAGAAAGAATATAATTGAAAAATTGAGAAATTTTTTTTCTAAGAGAGAAGAGATTATATTAGCTATAATATATGGAGGATTCACGTCATCTAAAATTTTTAGAGATATAGATATTGCAGTATTCACGGGATACAGAGTAAGTTATGATGAGGTTAATGAATATATTGATGAGTTAGAAAGCGAGGTAAGAAATAAATGCGAGATTGTTATTACTCCAGATATAAAAGTATTAGATTATGCTCCTCCAAGTTTTAAAGTAAAGGTTTTATCTGAAGGAAAAATAATTATTGAACGTGTACCATACCTAGCTATTCTCTTAAAATGGAGTGCATTGCAAGAAATAAACGATATACTTCTAAAGAGAAAAAGGATACGTGAATTAATAAAAAGATGAATAATTATCTGGTCTTTTGAGCTATAACTATTAATTTTGGGCTATTAACATTATATTCTTCCTCTCTATAATTGCCATAAATCTTTAAGATATCAAAGCCTATTTTTGTAAACATATCATTGATTTCTTTTAAGCTATACAATCTTACGGAAAAGGTTTTTGTCTCAACTTGTCTAGATCCTTTAAAAAATATTCTTTTTGAATTAAGCCTATCATTCATTAGATCCAATTCTATTTCCTCTAATACTAGATATTCACCCGCATAATACCAGGTTCTGATTATCTTACTTCTTGCATTATAGAATTTAGCATATGTATATGTTTTATTCCAGATATCGATGAGAATTCTTCCATTCTGTTTTAGAGCTCTATGAACATTTTCGAGCACTTTGAAGTTCTCTTCATCACTAAAATACCCATAAGTCGTATAGAATAAGAAGGCACCGTCAAACTCATTTTCAAATTCCATATTACGCATATCGACTTTAATAAGTTCTAATTCAACTCCAAATTTTCTGCATCTCTCTCTAGCTTTCTCCAAAAGAAAACTGCTAAGATCGATACCAACAACGTTATATCCGAATTTTGCCAGATACACTGCATGCCTAGCATAGCCACAACCTACATCTAATATTTTTGAACCTTTATTAAGACCAAGAGCTTTAACTATGAATTCAGATTCTCTTTTATTTCTGTCTTCAGGCTCATAAACTTTATAAGTCTCATAGTAATACCTGTCAAAAAATTTTCTAAACCATTCTTTTTCCATTTTTCTCACTTTTATAAATCAAAATAAAATATATCTAAAAATATATATATATTATGAATTATGAAATATAGATAATCAGTAAGAATAATGTACCTCAAAATCCTTGTTTTCATGTGATCGAATATACTTATTATTTTATAATGACAAATTATAATTATGACTGAAAAATGCATGATTTATATTTATCCTAATCGAATATTAGGTGAAGTTAGTCCATATATCTTTGGTCATTTTATAGAGCACTTAGGGAGATGTATCTATGGGGGAATATATACCTGTGAAACATCTTCATTGCACAACATAAAAGGTTATAGAAAGGATGTATTAGATAGTGTTAAGGCTATAAATCCTACAATTGTCAGATGGCCTGGTGGTAATTTTGCGTCAGGTTACCATTGGGAGGATGGGATTGGGCCTAAGGAAAGAAGACCTGTAAGGTATGATTTAGCATGGGGACAAGAAGAAACTAATCAGTTTGGTACAAATGAATTTATTGAATGGGTAAGGCTTATTGATGCGGAACCTTTAATCGTTGTTAACGCTGGAAATGGTACTCCAGAAGAGGCAGCAAAATGGGTTGAATATACAAACAAGAATGGAAATACCTATTACTCAAATCTCAGGAAAAAATACGGTTATGAAAAGCCATTCAACGTCAGGTTTTGGGGGATTGGTAACGAGCTTTATGGCAAATGGCAGGTAGGTTATTGCTTAGACGAAAAGGAATGTGCAAGAAGAACAATAGAATTTGCAAATGAGATGAAAAAAGTAGATCCAAAGATAAAACTTATAGCGGTTGGTGACGCCGACAACAGCATATGGAATTATTGGATGGTTCGTGAATCCGGAGAATATTTTGATTATTTGTCAATTCATACGTATATCGGTGAAAATCCCTACCTCGAACATGTTGCGATGTCAGAGCTTATAAAGACAAAGATTGAAGACACATTTCATATGATTAGAGAGGGTCTAAAAGACGCAGGTCTAAATAAGAAAATATGGATAGCTTACGATGAATGGAATGTTTGGAAAAAGGAAGCAGTTGCACCAGAACTTGTACAAATTACTGATTTAGGTGATGCTATTCTAACTGCTGCAATACTTAATACTTTCATAAAGTTTAGCAGTGTGGTTAAAATGGCAAATTTTGCACAGTTGGTAAATGTTCTTCCTTTAATTTTAACGAAAAATACGGGAGAGATATTGCTAACACCACAATACTATGTTTTTTATATGTATGCTAATAACTTTGGAGTTAATGCTATTGAATCTAGGGTTTATTCAAACTATTATTATTCTAAGAAATTTGGTAAGTATATAGATTATATAGATGTGGCTGCTACAGAAGATGATAACAGAATATATGTTTATATTGTGAACAGGGATAAAGAAGAAGATTATGTTTGTGACATTTTCATGAAAGATTTTAATGTCAAACCTGTTAAACAAATTGTTTTAACTGGTGAACATCCAAACGATAGAAATGATTGGGACAATAGAGAAAAAGTAAGACCTATAGAAAAAACTATGAAGCCTAAATTAGATAAAATAACCATACCTAAGCATTCCGTTAACCTTATAGTATTTGAAAAATAGTTTCATCTAATTTTTTAAAGCTGTTTTTATTTCTTTGATTAATTGTTCTTTGTTAAAGATAGTTGCTTTTATAGAGTTTGCGTTAACTATGAACCAGTGTCTGTTTCTTTTAAGAAATTCTCTGGGTTTTTCCCAATAATTTATTAGCGTTATATTTAGATTTGGTTCCACCATTTTAACTACATCGTATGTCTTTTTAGCAAATACATAGCTACTTTCACATGTAGGAGTATAGAATATAATTGCTCTATTTCTATCTTCTTTTAAAGGAATATAGGGTTGAACAGGCTCTCTCCATGGATTAAAGATTCCTCTATCCAAGGCTTTGTCTGTTAAAGGATAATATAGATCTTCTTTATCTCCATTTATTATCGGTTTAAAGTTTTCTTTCAATAAAAACTCACGTTGAGAATAATATTCTCCTGTTTCAAAAGCATACGTAGCTATAAAATCATATTTGTCCATTTTCTTTGTCTCATCAATAAGACTTTTAATAAGTCTTTTTGCTATGCCTTTTCTCCGTGTTTCTGGATTTGGATTATATACACATTGCAAGACTAACACGTTTTCTCTCATATATCCTACGGGATTAGCTATTTCTGGATAATAAATAATTTGGGCCACTGGTTTATCGTTAAAATATCCAATTTTAGCAACAGATCCATAGTTGTTGAGCATATGAAGGAGCCATTTTTTCTTTATTTTTATACCTGTTAACAATGGTTCGTTGTAAGGAGGAAATCTAGAACATACGTAGATGAGATCATCAATATGTTGCTCATCTAGATTTAAAATTTTTATATTCATTTTTATACAAGTCAAAAATAAAAATTAGTATAAAAAATATTTTGTTTAATATGGTAGAATCCATGCAGATTTTGTTATGATCATCCATATTGCTGAAAAGCCAAGTATGATACCTTCGCCGCTTAGCAGTCCAGCTACTGCAACGCTTTTTAGATTTCTCCATTTTTCTTTTCCAAATATCTTTACGAGTAGTGTTCTATCAATTAATGCTCCTATAAATGTAGATACGCTTATAGGAATAAAGTTTGCCGCTCCTATTACAAATCCAACATATGAAAACGGAAGATGTAGAAGATCCTGAATTGCAAATAATATGGAGCCGATTATAAAGCCGCTTACTAATGTGGTTGGCCTGAAAATTACAAGTTTTTTGGAAACCCATAAGCCAGTATACATTGCGGAGATAGGCCAGTTAATTATGGTTGCAGGATAGTAAGAGGAAGGAACTGGAGCAAGCATCCAGAAAGCCGATGTATAGATGTAACTCATTACAATGGCTAATGCTGTGGCAATAATCCATGTCTTTAATACACTCGATATCTTTGTTTCGGTTAGTTCAGCTATCTTAACGGTTGAAGCCCATCCTTGACCAGAGACACTGGATATACCTCCGATAACTGTCGGTGTATAAATAGGAGCAAACCATATATCTACTCCTTTATAGGGAACAAAAACAAGTAAACCTTCTCTGAAATAAGGTACTGGTAACTGATAACCCGTTTCGCCTATACTTCTAGCTGATACAAGGATATATATAAAAGACCATATTGGTCCTAAGAGAATCAAAGTCCACCAATAGGGCATAAATCCTGGCACAAGATATAATGTTAAACCAACGCTACCAAAGCTTCCTACAATATAAAGAGCTAATAATATCCATAATGGCAAAAATCCAGCTTCTCTTGAACTACCTGTTAGTTTTGAAAGAGACTTTATACTGGATGAAAGATAACGAGGATGAAGGATTAAAGGCATTACAGCTGCAGCAACTATTAAGCCAAGTGTGGGAGATGCCCAAAAGTCGAGAGCTGACCTGAGTGCAGCAAGCTGTATTTTCATTCCAGGGAGCCAGCTAGGCCATAAACCCATTTTCAATATAACCATATTTCCAATAAACCATACAGTCATTGCTCCAATAAACTGACTCACGGCTACAGTAAACGGTATCACAAAACCTGTTGCAAAAAACACTAAATCAGTTGCAACACCAAAAGATGCACCATAGAGTCCAAGCTTTGTTTCCAAAAATTCATTGGCATCAGCCCATGGATAAGGTATCGCCTGGATACCGCCTACTATTGGTATTGCATAAAGTAATACTCCATAGATCATTCCTATGATGATAGAGAAGACAAAAATTCTTAATCTTTCAGCCGGTCTTTCTGTCAATGTAATTATAGCTTGTGCACTTACCTGTGCCAATGGGAAGGGTAATTTCTCGACTTCAACATACATTTGGGCGACAAGCATACCTATTCCTAGATCAGCTATAATAAAGAAGAGCATTCCTAAAAGTAAGATACTTAATGCTGGGAGCCAGTCGGGATGAAACAGCGTTCTAATAAAGTATACCTCTGAGCTTGAAGGAGGAGCAACCCATACTGGTAATTTATCAGCTATTCCAAATGCGCGCGTTATGCTACTTGTTCTTAAATAGCCTTTGAAGAGAAGAGAAATAAAGACACCTCCGCTTGCCGCTGCTCCTAGACCATAAAATGCTATAAATACTTCTTGTTTAGTCAATCTACTACCATATAATCGAGCAATCTCGGTAAAAACAAGAATTACTAGGTATTGTACTGCTCCTATAATGGATGCTCCAGCATATAACAAAGTGAATATTATTATTGGTTGTAGGATAAATGCACCGTAAATTATTGCTAGGAACGACCTTGGTGTTAAACCTTCTTTATATCTCATTATTTCTCACCACCAAATTCCTCCAAACCTTTCTCAATATATTTATTTTTAAGATTAGGTTGTAAGCCTCTCCATATTAATAATTGTTTCCTAAGGGAATCTATAAACGGATAATTTAGCCTAACCCAAAGATCATAACTACCAGTCAGATGCCTTAGATAAATCGTAAACATGTACAATGACCTCGATGGATCCCATGTTCCTCTAATCGAAACTTCTTGAGTAACACCCTGTTCATGTGGAGGCAGCGATACTTTAGTTGTAATAGTCTTAATTTTTCTGCCTTCTGTCATGCTTTCACTGAAAGTAATGTCTCCGATCAACATGAATGGACCAGCTCTTTCTTGTCCCTGAGTCTCAAAGTATTCTTTTAGATAAGCTAATGCTCCCCATATTTCTCTTTCCATTGCACCAAATGGTGTGCGTATTTCCCATTCATCGCCTCTAGGTTTAGGTATCTTCCATTTTCTGGCTAGCGAGGGAGTGATTGATCTATGTACTCTAAGTGCTGGGTATAGGGTAGATGCCATTGTTATACCCATGGAAGCCAATATAACGACTATTACGAACCATGAAGAATAGTTTAACGGAATGCCTAAAGGCAGTGTATTAGTGAATATCAACGTTTTCAAGAATATCATAGCTGTTAAATATCCAAGGAAGCCTCCTAGGATAGCATAAACAAGTGATTCACCAAATAGAAGGGCTGCGACTTCCATCGGAGATAAGCCGAGAGTTCCAAGTATTGAAAATTCTCTGGTTCTCTCATACACGTTTCCAAGCATGGTGTCTAACATAACTAATATTGCTATAGCTAATGGCACTATTACGTTTGACCATCCCTGGACATTTATGGCTTGGCTTCTTCTGTATAATCTTACAGAATCTCCTACTCCAACGTATACGTCTTTGCCGGTTGTGAACGATATATCGATTCCAGTCTTTTCTAATTGTTCGGCTGTCATATTTTTAGGTACAACTATTGTATTGATTATGGCTGCTCCTATTTCAAGTGAATCTTCATAGGGAATTATTATGAAGCTATGTTTTAGACGTGGAAATCCTGGGACGTTGGGATTTAAGGCGAGTAAGTTATAATCAAAAGGTGTTATAGGCTCTCCGTTAAGATCTTCAATATCATACATGACTTCTCCATCCAATACTCCAATAATCATATATGACATACCTCCGAGTAATTGTATATGGTCACCTAACTGGAAACCACCATCTTTAGCTATGTCTTTTGTGATAATACAGACTTTTCTATCTCCTTTAATAAACCATCTACCGTATAATCCAGATTTAGACCATATCTTAGTAATATTTTCTTCTAGAGGTGACATGCCCATAACCGCTATTACTGAAGCAGTACCATTTGGTCCCTTAATTCTTAATAATGAGTCTTGTGCAAAACCAGGTCGCCAATAAGTTCTTGGTGAAATTAACGCATCTGGAAAATTATATTTCAGGTAATCTATTAAGTTGACAGATAGGGTATATATTGTGTGTGTTGATGGATCCACTAAAGCATGAACTAACAAGCCATTATATAATGGCTTAACAGTCTTTTCAGTGGGAGCAGGTATAACTGATGTATAGCTGTAGGCTGATGAAAGCATAACAAGCGAAAATACTGTAATTATGATAGAAATTGCTGTTAAGACAGCTCTGATTTTTCTCTTTTTCATATATCCAATACCGAATGAAAATGCCAGCATAAATGCGTCAAATTTGCTTTTCGCTACTTCATGTACTCCGACAAACCTTTCTCTTATTTCTTTGGTAAATTCTCTTGTTTCATTCATTATAACCAAAAATGTGAGACCTAGAAGGTAAATAACTGATAATCCCAACAGAATTAAGAATATGTTTGCTGCAAGTGTATAGCCTGGATGTACGAAATAAACTATGATCGTAAAAACAATTGCTAGACTAGCTATGCTTATTATTTTTCTAAGTCCACGGGCTGCGATGAATACGCTTTCAACTATTGGAACAAATAAGAGAAGAATGCTTGTGTAGAATATTGCTACAAATACTGTATCATAGAAGAGTGATCTGGTCTCTACATAAGCTCTTAATTCACGGGTCCATGCTTTTACAATTCGAGCGTATGCTAGATCATATTTACCGTTTTTCATCAATATTATGGACTCATTAAGCAGTTTACTTGCTTCATCATGATGTTCTTCAGCAACAAGACCTCCTGAGAAAACATATGAACTATGTAACCTGTCTAATCTCGATGTGTCAATGGAATGTACATCTCTTAAAACATCGTAAGGTACATATAGTTTTAATAACTCTCCTTGCTTCAGTGTATAGCCATGGGTCTTATTGGTTAAGAATCCAACCAGATTTGGCCCAGCATAAATAAGCAATTCTACCGGTATGTTTTCGGGTACAAAAACAGCTGTTACTGGGATAGGCCAAGGACCTACTGGGTCTCCAAGAGAGGACCTATAGCTCCATCTATTAAGAATATAAGACATCAATAAATCAGCTTTACCATATTGTAATGGTTCTGAATGGCTTCGGGAATCTAAAACCTTTATATCGAATGTTAATGATTCTAGGCTTTCAGGATCAACTAGATCGAATAAGGCGATTGTAGAAGATTTAAATATACATAGTGTTACTCTTCCTACTTCTCCTGTAAACACTACGTTAAATGTATAAAATGTGGATCCATGTACACCATAGTCTTCTGAATAAATTACGTTTCCTGTAGTCTCGTTAATTTTGAATGCTTCGAATATATGTGGAGGACCGCCTGTTACTGGTTCTAAAGAGTTTCTACCGCCATGGATTACAAAGTTACCATCTTCATCAGTTATGGTCACAAATTCATAATTGTTTAGACGATATGAAGTTACATAAACTAAAGCGTTTGGTACAGGAATATATCTTCCTTCCATTGTATCGTATGTTACGACGGTTCCTTCAATGGTTAAAAATCCAACATATCTTCCAGTGTCGAAGCGTGTAGCTTGCAGATTTTTAATTCCATAATCTTCTAAGTTTTCCAAGTTTGCCAGTAAGTAAACAGAGCATAGAATGAATTCTAATTGTGGTTTTAGATTGTTAATATCGAAATCATCTAGAGTTTCAGTTGGAGTATTCCAATGCATCCTTCTTGTTCTGCTGGTAGAGAATGACACAGCTAATTTTCCGGCCATAGCTGCTGCCTCAGTATCAATATACAGTGTAGGAACCATCGCTATATTATTGCTAAATGTACCTGATCTGTAATCAAAACCTATACCGTCTCCCGCATAATATATTCTCTTTGTAGACTTCATCATATGGTAGAGTAAACTTTCGTCTCCAATGATATTTTGTAAATTCAATAGATCAGATATGTCGAGACCAGGTATAGAGTTGGCAGATATAGGGTTGCCGTTTTGGAATAAGAGATATGATAGTTTTCTGAAAGGATCAATATCTTTAGTTGCTAAGCTATAGAATGTTTTTCCTGCCCAGAACGAAACACCGGCATATAAAGCCATAGTGTTTACATCAGTAGATAAGTCGAGACCGAGTATGAGTACTGTTTTGTCGCCTATCTCCTTTTTCTCTCCAAAGAAATATTTTTCTATAAATTCTCTTGCTCCTGACAAGGAAACAAAATGACCAGACATTGCAACAAACATTATTGTTCTTTGGGGTTTTTCCTTTGATAAAATCCTTGCTATTTCAAGTAAGCTAGCAATGCCTGATGCTTCGTCGACACCAGGCGCTAATGATGGAACTATTGAATAAGAATCAAAGTAAGCCCATATTTGTATTATCTCATCTGTTTCACCTTGAAGTACACCGACTATGTTAGGAGACCATTTTTTCTCCCAAACCATTCTAGCCTTTATTGTCCCGAAAACTTTCTCGTTTTTCTCTATTAAAGTTAAAAGTTTTGAGGCATCTGAGGCTTTGATATAATATCTGGGTAAGTTTATTGCCATAGGTACCTTCTTTAGCTCAGTTTCGGTTCGTGTAGTGAATTTTGGTTCGATGAATATTACGGCTTTAGCTCCTAAACCTAAAGTTCTAACCCAATCAAATTTGCTATTAAAATCGATGAGAACGATGGTGTTATTTAAGTTCACTCCCTTTATTTCTTTTAGGCTTCCTGCACCGATATAAACTATTCTTCCAGATATGCCGGGAGTTGAAGGTGGACAAACTATGTTGGGCCATAATGGATAAATTTTGATAGTTTCTCCACTATCAAGAGTTAAAGTAGCTCCATAATCATATGGAATAACTACACTAAAATTATCATAGTATGTTTTTAGACCATATTTAGAGAACTCTTTATAGATATATTCAGCTGCTTTCCATACACCTGGGTATCCAGTCATACGTGATCCAAGGCTGGTAAAATACTTTACATGGCTTTCAACTTTTGTATAGTTTATCTTTGACAAAAGTCTTGGGATAATGATATCCATATCATCTACACTTTTAATCATGGGAGTAGAATAAGTATTATTTATAAGAACAGGAGATAATAAAACCAGGGTTAGTATAACTACGAATAGATACTTTCTATTCCTATACATATATTTACACCTTTATTTACATAAAATAAATTAAAAAAATAAATATTTATTTTATTTATGCAAGATAAGGTCTTGGTAGTCCGAAGGCGGCTCCAACTAACTCTAATATTATTCTTCCTGCTGTACTTCCAGCAATGACTCCAACTAGAACAGGTACAGACTTTTCAAATAGTCTGGATCCACCTATTTTTAATATAAGGCTCTTTATTACGAATGCTACGAATAAAGTGCTATCAAGCTTAATTCCGAGATATAGACCAGGTAATGCTATACCCCATGGATGAACAGGCCACCATGGGAGGAATCTACGTAAAGCTACTAAGATACCGAATAATACAAAGCTTCCAGCTAAATATGGTACATTCTGAGCCCATCCTGATGCAAGATCTGTAGCTCTGCTTGCGTCTCCATTACTCCAACCATGTACCCAGTATGGTGCTGCTTTCCATCCTTTTCCAAAGCCTAGCGAGAATAATGACCAGACTTCGAGTAAGAAGTATAAGACTATAACCAAAGGTATAGTTATAATCTGCATCTTAAATATGTCTTTAGGATTAGTCTTCGTATTTGCTGCTATATAGTAGCCAGTCATTGAAAGTGCTCCCCATTGTACACTAGAAATGTATCCAAACGTCAGTTCTCTACTCAGTTCGACTGCCATATATGCTTCCTTTGTGTTAGGCTGTAGAATACCCATTTGTCCACCAAGATATATCAGGAAGTCTCTTCCTTCTCCTCCTCCTCTCCAGTATTGGACAGGACCGACTTCTGCATGAAGCCTTATTCCACCATACCAATATAGGAATGCCCAAGGTAACAGTATTACAAAGAAGTATGCTAAAGGAATACCAATGTAAGAATAGATCATTGCTGACAATATAATTAGTACTATTACAGATCCCCAGATCATTTTACAAGGTATCGGTTCCTTCTCTGATTCATCTGATGGGGGACTCCAAATACCTTTAATTGTTTGCCATACGGGTTTAAAGTTGAATATTAGTTCCCAGAAGGCTAGAGCCCATATCGCGGACTGGAATGTTAGACCTAGTTTGCCTGGATGCTGCATCCAGTTATCCCAAGAGGCACTCCACCATCCACTATAACCACCAGCAGGCCATGGTTTTCTTAAACCAAGACCAACCAAGATAGGTGGAGATATAAGGTTAACCCATAGCCACCATATCGAGGCTGTGGCTAACATATCTAAGGGTATGAATAAAGTGGCTGCAACTAGTTCAGGGTATATCTCCCAGTTGTTCGGGAACCATGGAATAGCTGTTTTAGTTGCAGGATAGAAGTGTAGCCAGCCAAAGATTTTTCTTCTACCATAGGCTAGATATGGTCCCCATAAAGCAGGAAAATCCTTCCAGAACAATACAGGGACGAAATGTACATAGAAGATAAATCCAATTAAGAAACCTATCCAGACTCTTTTTAGAGTTAGATCCTTAAAGTTTAGAATATTTTTCTTTTCTTCAGTAATTCTAAATAGGTGTAGTGCGGGTGTAGCATATGGGAAGGGTAACATTTCAGCATGAACTACCTGTCTTATAAATCCTAGTGATAGGAAGAATTGTAATAATGACCATATAAGGAATGTTAACACCCATATAGAGAAAGCCCCGCCAATTTTATCCCATGGAACGGGTCCAGATTCATAGAAGGGAATATATGTTTCGGCTGGCGGGAACCATGGGTGAGGTAGGAAAAATTGAATGTTCTTTATGTAGTCAGGTCTTAATGTACCAAAAACATACTGCATCGTTACCATTGCACCCATAGGTGCAAATGGCATACTTGCAAGCGCAATACCTGAAAATATAACAGCTAATTCCTGTATAGTTAAATTAACCTTCTTGTAAATTACGGTAAGAAGTAATATTACAAGAAATAACATACCTATAGGTTCATGTAAGCTTCCACAGGTGCCCTCTTCGGGCCAGGGATTGTAGTGAACAGCTATATTGGTATAATTATACCAATGTGTCTGCAATAAACCAATAAAGACGATCAAGACAAGAGTTATTAGAACGGAGCGAGAAGTAAAGCCAGGCACCCACTCACTTGGTTGTTTTCCTTGGCTCATAATTTAATTTTTTTAACATTTACTTATAAATTTTTTCCCAAAAATTTAATAATTGTTTTTAACCTTGAAAAACATTTATTTTTTAAATATTTTTGTTAAAAATTTTATATACTATGTAGAGAATGTTGATTAAAATATTTTTATAAATTAAATAAAATTATTAAATATTATTAACACCGATAATTTTTTTAACTAATTCTGTTTAAAAAAAGGGGAGTAAAGTTAATTAACTTATAGCCTATATTTTCTAGGATTTGGTACGTGGTTGCGACCTTTTTTGGATAAAGAATTCCTCTTACTAAATATGCCTCTATAATTACGTTCCAGTAAATATCCTCTGGTGGGTTATAAAACGAAGAAATCTCGTACAGTTGACTAATTTTTTCTATATCATCTTTAATATCTTCGGTTAAACTACTGTCTACATCTGCTCCAACATTTAACTTAATTTCAAGTCTATGTATCTTTAACTTTTTAATCTCTTTTAAGAGGTCTTTATCTGAATTTAAAAAGCTGGTAAGATCTTTTCTTATCTTTAATCCTTTAAGTTTATCCTTCAGATTAACTAATTCTTTTCGAGATATAAACAATACTTTTCTTCCTAAAAAGCCTTTGTAATCGATTTCACATTCTAGAGATTTCAACTCTTTATAAATTACAGATGTGTCAGTACCTATTTCTCCAATGGGTATCTCTCCGAAAAAGACAGTTAGTTTTTCAAGACTTAAAGGAATAGGTTTAAACGAAATATATATGTTTTCAAATGGAGAATTAGATGGGCGGATAATTAAAGTTCCGCGCTCTTTATTCTTATCTAGGATATTGATTTTATTTTTTAAAATTTTATAGATTATATCTAAGTCCTCTGCTTGATACATGTTATCTTTATTGTTTATTCTTTTCTCTTATTAAATTAATTTTCCTAAGTTTCTCGACTGTTTCTTTCCAAAAGCCTGATTCAGCATACATGTAGTAAGAGAAATATAAGGGGTTATTTTCCTTGATTTTAACCCAAGGTTGAATCTCAACATAATAGTGATGGGATGCTCTGTTAAGTGGAGTATTCATCCAAAGATGCGTTACATATGGGACATCCGGAGGGAATAATGTAACAAGAGTTATATTTTCTTCTTCATCGTATCCAGCTACCCATCCTTCCTTTAAATCAAAGAATTCTCCATACATTCTATTTTTCAAATATCTTCTTTTTTCATAACCTTTCTCCGTTGGAAATATGAATATATGATTTTGATCACAGCTACCTCCTATCCGTATCAACGGGTTAACGCCTAAAACGTTAAGTTCAGGATTCTTTGCAATAATCTTATATATTACTTCAACTAAAGGCAGGTCGCCAAATAGAGTTATATTTTTCACAATTTTGTTACCATGAATCACAGCTGAAGCCTCAACTGTTACACTATTTTGGGATGCGTTTAATATTTTTAGATCAAAAGGAACATGACAACCCACAGTTGGATAATTTATAAATTCTTCTAAACCACCATATGGCCAATACTCGGATCTGCGGTTAGCGTCTCTCCAATTTAAGGGTCTTTTAGGCCATATCTTAAATAGCACATCTTGATCTCTATCTTTTAATGAGAATCTAATTATTCTTCCTTCCCAAGGCAGGACGATTATTCTAACTTTTTCATTTTCTAGAATTATTTCTTCAAGGCCGTCTTTATCATAATCCGATTTATACCATATAACGTTTCCCTTTGGCTCATTTACTAATAGCTTACACTTTGCTTCTTTGTCTAGAAATTTTATAGAAACATCATATTCTCCAGGTTCTAATTGGAGAGTTAAATCTATATTACTTATATCTCCCGGTTTTATAAGAAGGTTAAGATTCTTATCTAGAATAGTTTTATCATCTTTGTTAACAATTAAGTTTACATATATGTTTTCTTTATCTGATAAGTTAAATATTGTTACAGGAATTATAATGTTGTTAGAATACCTAAACAGCATCTGTGGCACGGAAACAATATCGGGTATACTAATATACGTGATATCATAATAACTTTCTTTATCGTTTTTGAAGACAAGAAAGATCGGTGCTATATTTCCCTCAATTGTACCAATAACCTTAAATGGTATTCTCAGGGATGTTTTACCTCGAGAAGCTAGTTGCATGAAGATTTTATTCTTTTCAATAGATATGCAATTGGGTGCATGGATTATTAGATGTCCATCGATTTCTGAGTCTGTCGTATTAATTATTTCTATTTTAAGTTGATTTCCTTCAATGTGAGTTTCAAACAATATATTTTTTCTGAAATTCCTTAACAGATAGTCTTTTTCAAGAAATAGAATAGAAAAAACTTTTAAGAGCTCTTCAGGACCAACAAGATAGTTTGGAGGAAAAACACCTATACATTTTTTTCCTAATATGGATTTCATCAATGTTTCGATATTTAAAGCTGTGTCTTTAGGAATTAGAACAAACATAGATGCTGGCACTTTTTCAAAATCAAAGAAATGCTCAAAAACTAGGAAAGGTTTATCTACTTCCTTTAAATATTGACTATTTCCTTTCTCAAATATATAGCCGTCAAACGAATTTTCAGGTATGTCGTCAAGAACATCATAGGCAGAAAATCTGACAAAAAGATACCCATTATGCGTTTTATACCATTGATAAGCAACTTTATAATTACAACCTTGGAAACTTGGATAATCTTCCATATCTAACATCAAAACCTTTCCATCATTAGAAACCTGACCCGAAGTAACCACAAAATCTAATCCAACATTTTTTATCCATTTGTTAAGCTCTTTAACTGTTAGGTTTTCATATGGTCCGATGAGAAACATCCAGCTACAGCCTTGGTTTATAGCCTTTGATAGAGAGACTATTGGATTCTCTACTCTTTGAGATATCATATAATAGTTAGTATTATAGAAAGGCCAACCTTTAACAATTTTATATTTCTTCAATAGATCGATTGTGTTTTTAACAAGAGAGTATAGTTTAAGAGCATTTTCTTTACTACTTGATGCTAAAACAAATATTTTCTTATTTTCAAAATATGAAATATGTATTTCATTATCATATTCCAACCCACTCTTCTTGTCTCGCTTTAAAAATTTGTATATATTAGAGTCTTTTGTACACATTACTAGAAGATTATTTTCTTCTTTAGGAATCTCTTCTATTTTTTCAGGAAACTTTAACTCAATCAAATTACCCAAAGAGACAAGTTCTGAAAAAATTCCTGGTTGAACAAATATTGTTCCAAGTCCTATTTTCTTAAAACATGTGTTTTCAAGCTTTTCAATTTCAAAGGATATATCTGGAAGAGAAAAATCCAATAGACCTGCAAAATTTGCCCAAAACCAAGATTTTTCAATCCATTCGCCTCTAAAATAACCAGAGAAAGACCATCTTTTTTTAACAATAAAATTTTTCTCTCTCATATCAGAGACCCGAATCAATATAAAAAGGAAAAATTTTAATTCATTTTAAATTTTTTTGACAAGCCATTTAGCTGCTTGGATCCAGAACTTCGAGTAATAATCCCATGTCATAAAGTTCATGCCCCAGTGAGGGCATGGATCAGAAGTAAAAGCCATTACTCTACCTTTACCATATTCCCAAACTGCAATTAAGGGATCTGGTTCTTTTGCATCTACAGACTTAATAGTTGCAAGTAACTCAGCTCCATCTTTAAGAATAACCTTGTTGTACCCTAGGAATGGAGGACATGTATCCCATGGTATACCTTTCATTATGGGATGATCGGGTTTTAATACTTCTATAACAGCTCCTTCAGGTGTCTCAACTCTATCATCCTCTGGGAGTATCTCGACCGGTAGAACATCAGCAACAGGAGTCTTTCTCCATCCACTTTGACCATGACGTCCAGCAAAGGTAAACCAGCTTCCAGCCATTATAAGAGATCCACCAGATTCTACGAATTGTTTGATTGCCTTAAGTCTATTCGGCTTTGTAATTGTTTTTTTGCCATATTCGCTTGGAGTGTAGAATTCTGGATAGAAGAATAATGTTTCTGCCTCAACGTCACTTAGTATGATTATGTCATATTGTTTCATTTCTTCAAGAGTTTTGGGAAAATTGGCATATGCATCCCACGAACTCATATGGGTAACTTTTATCTCATTGTCTTTTTCAAATGCCTTAATAAGAGGTTCGCCGAATACATTTACACTTAACCCTTTAATTTCCATGATGAAAGGAGATGCAAAGAATATAGGTCCTGCTAAAACTCCAGCATCCCCAACATATAATATTTTAATCATATTCTTCCCTACAAAATGAATTATTCTCTTTTGGGCTATAAAAGATTATCGATGTTTATTTTTAATATTATATATTTCAAATGATAATATTTACTAATAGTTATATCATATTACATATAATGTATCATGAACTTTTTCTTTAAAAATAACATGAATAAATAAAATTTATATGGTTTTAGTAAGACGAGCAACTATAATATATCCACTTTTTGTCTTCTCGAGCGATGCGCGAAATCCATTATTTGTTAGGGTTACTAATACCTTCGTCAATGGAAAGCTTGAGATATCCTTTATTTCTATCCTATAGCCTCCCTTAGCATGTATTACATGACCTCTATCAGAAATTAGTTCTTTAAGTCTTTTATCAAGTTCAAGTTCCACTTTCTCATATTTATCAATCTCTATTTTTCTCAATTCCTCCAATTCTAAAGTCTTCTTACGTTCTTTACTTAATTCTTCTTCTAACCTAGCAACTTCTCTCTGATAATCTCTAATTTTGTCCTCGTATTCTCTAATGACCTGTCCCTTCTCCGTCTTTTCAGCGGTTTCTAGCCATGTCTCTACACTTTTAGAAATATAATCCTTCATACCGAATCCAACTGCAATAGCTATAGCACCTCCAATACCTACAGCTGTACCAAGAAAGATAGCATTAAGCAATGAGTAAAGGGCTGTTACATCTATCTTCATAACGAATAGAGAAGTTACCAACACTATTGAATAGAGGACATATCTTGTAAATAATAATATTAGTCTTGAATATGGAACATTTATCCCTGTTAGTGACTCATAAAGTATCTTAGCAATTATTTCAGCTATAAGCATACCACCAATTAAAATCAACATTCCACCGAGTAAACAAGGCAAATATTCAATAGCGATTGTTGAAAACCTTTCTAGGGCTGGAATACCAAGTAAATCTATAGAGACCAGTAATGAAAAAATATAGATAAACCATCTGAAACTAACTCCTATAAAATCACTAATAGAAAGATTAAAACCTTGCAGAGCTCTGCCTACAGCAGTATTGCCAAAGTTTTCATCGATCTTTAGTTTCTCAGCAAAGCTCTTGGCTATCATACCTAAAATTTTACCCAGAATGAAACCTGTGACTAGTACTAGTATCGATCCGCCAATTTTTGGGAGTATATCTATAATATTATCTATAAACACCTGGATTATATCCTTCATATCCATCACATTATTTTCTAATATAGTAATAAAATTATAGGTAAATATAATTATATTACATTCTAGTTTATCTTAGAGAGTTTTGCAGGGTGATCTGAAATTATGATGAGGAAGATAAGCAGAGTACTAAAGATTAAGCCGTTATATCTCCTTCTCATTACGACTATAGTATGTATCATATCTTTTCTAGCAGGTCTAGATGTTAAACAGATACAAACACTAGCTATAATAGCCTTAATGATGTCAGGGATAATTTTTTACTGGGAGTTTAAAGTTTCGTTTTCATCACTTGGAATGGTTCTCTTACTCTTAGTCGGAGGTTTAGATATAGAAGGATTCATTAAATTTTCTCACCTAGACGTAATTATATTCCTAATAGGTATGATGATAATAGTAGAATATCTTGAAAGAGTAGCGTTTTTCGAAGGGATAGTAAATTTTCTGTTAAGAACACTTTGCAAAACTGCGTTTAGTCTCATCTCTGTTTTCTTCATAATGACTGCAATCTTTGCTTCTTTGGTAGGTGTCATTACAGCTATTTTATTCATGATACCTATAGTATTGGATATCGCCTTAAAATATCGTGTAAACGTTATTCCATTAATACTTATGGTTGTATTTGCCGCAAATATTGGTAGTAGTGCTACTGCCGTAGGAAATCCTGTAGGAATTTTAATAGCTTTGGGTGGACACCTGACTTTCTTTGACTTTATAAGATGGTCTACACCAATAACAACAGTCTCATTATTGATAAGTTTGGTATTCTCGTTTTTAATTTTTAAAGAAGATTTACACAAATTGAACAGAGTCATGAGTGAAGAGTCAAAGGTTGCTTTAGTTGAAAAAGGCGAGATAAGTATAAAAGAACAGTTAAAATCATGGGCACTTTTTATAGGTGTTCTGACGGTTATAGCTTTACATGAAGTATTAGAGAAGATGTTAAACCTACAAGAAGGTAATATATTGTTAGCTGCCGCAATTGGAGGAGCTACAATAGTCTTGTTTCTAAGGCATGAAGAACTCGAGGATATTCTTGAAAATGGAGTTGACTGGCCAGTACTACTGTTTTTCATATTTCTTTTTTCTTCTGTGGGAGCATTAGAACATGTAGGTATAACTGAAATAATTGCAAATACACTGAAAAATATAGCTGGTGGAAATATAGCTATGGTTTTGTTAGCTGTTATGGTTATTGCTTCTCTATTGAGCGCTTTCCTAGATAATGTTTTAACTGTTGCTTTCTTTATCCCAGTCATAAATCATTTGAAAGAAATGGGATTAAATGTTTATCCACTGTGGTGGGGGTTACTTTTTTCAGGTACATATTTTGGTAACTTTACAATAATTGCAAGCACAGCAAATATTGTAGCAGTTAGCTTATTAGAGTCTAGAAAAGCAGGAAGAATAACATTTATGGAGTGGCTTAAGTATGGTCCAATATTTAGCGTCATCCCGATAGTAATAGCATTTTTCTTACTATATTTACAATTGCCATTAATGTGAAAATGTTTTAATTATTTTTTTGTTAAAAATAAAATTTTGATTTATAAAAATTAAAAATTTTTAGTATTGTGGATATCCTCTCTGTGGTGGTGGCGGTGGAGGAGGAGGCTGTACATAACCTCCCTTACCGAAAAATGCTTTAACATGGGGTCGAGTTAGATAGTAGATAATTATCACATTTATCAATAGCGGTATAATACCTCCTCCAGATCTTGTAAATATCAACGAAATAATACCAAAGATTAAACCGATTATGTTTAGAATTAATGTAATTGTCCAAGCCCATCCTTTGCCATCCCATAATCCTTTGGCCATAATTAACGCAATTATACCGAAAATAATAAGTACACCTCCTACCACTCCAATAAGGATCATTCCCGTTCCAAAAACTGTTATAGGAGCATTGATCCATTTCATAATAATACTAGCAAATGCTATTCCTCCAACTATCATAAATATTCCAATTAACAAGTACAGTATTCCATCTAATGCCTCTAGAACTGCAATTATAGCTACTCCAAAAGGTCTTTCTCGTTTTTGTGGATAAGGAGGATATTGTGGATATTGTGGGTATCCTGTTGGTGGTGGTTGATAACTCATAATTTATCATATATAATATACTATACAAAGTTAAAAACATATCCTAAAAACTGTAAAATTATATTTCTTTAATATGCTGGTCGACCAAGAATAGTTAGAATGGTGTTAATTAAAGTCTTCCTAGCTTCTACCGCTTTTTTCTACCGATTAAACCACCTGTCAAAAAAGATCTTGTCTCTGATGATGATATTAGTAACTCTATGTACTCACCTCGGTTATATGCAGTGACTGTAGCAAAACCTTCCCAGAGAAGTAAACCACCCTTTTTAATTTTAAGTGAGTTCGAATTAGTTTGTTCAACATTTAAATTTCTTTTTAAAATTCCTGACGGAGATAAGAGATTAAGTTAAGGGGCGTCCATCCCTCAAATCTATATCCCATAATAATGTTTTTAGACATGATAAATAGAAGAGTTTTATATAGATTTTAATTTTTTCATCTACTTTTCAAGGAATAAATATATTTTTTGAAAGTCTTTTAATGTTAGTCTTCCATAAAGGTAATGTATCGCATCATAATTATTTGTTATAGAATCTAATGAACCAATCCAAACTCCATATTTAAATGTATTACTTATATCGTAATATGTATTATGTATAAAATTCATATTCTTAAACAGGGATAGAATATTATTTATAAATTCTCTCCTAACCTTACTAAAGAATACTACGAATGAATTATCAAAAAACCTATTATTCAAACTAATTATATTTTTTATCTTTTCTCTGTTTCTGATTTTGTATCGACAAACCATTTTACCTTTATAGGAATGAACTGAAAAAGGAGTTCCAACATTTCTCAATAATAGTGGTAATGTGTTTAAACTAGAACTTATCCAAAAGTCATAGAGACTTGTTAATAAATGTGGATCCTGAGTTATACCGTCTGATAATTCCGCTATAGTAAGTTTTTCTTCGATTTTTTCATATAAAAGTATGGTATCCCTACAGGAGAGGGTTGTAGTAATTAAAAGATATTCTATAAGGTTCTTATATTTCTTAAGATTTTTTTGTGGGATTTCTGCCTCAATAATATATTTGCTTAAGAAATTAACAGTATTCATCCTATAAGCCTTAGCATTGATCGAAAAATATCTGTTTTTACACATAAATTCCATCCTTCATTTGTAAAATAAAAAATCATATACTTAGCATTATGGAGATGTAGGACAAATTCATATGATAATCCCTTAGGAAATCCATAAGGTTCAAGAATTATTTTAACATTTTTTTCGTTGCTTAAGATTATATCTTTAAAAGACGAAATTTCAGTCACATCTCCAGTTCTACTATAGCCCTTAATCATTTCTAACACTTTATAACTTTTAAACAGGGGTAAAGATGAAACTAGTATTTAAACAATCCTGTTAATTTTTAAGAGCCAAATTTCGACTCCTACTTCTTTGGCAGGGCTTATAGCATTTCTCTCAATATCAAATCCAAATAAAACTAATCTATTAACAGAAATACCAATTTGTTTCAATTTGTTTTTCAGCCCTATAATTTGTGCCACAGCTTTATCTTTTATAATTTCTTCTACCTCTACTAAAACCATTTCTCCCTTATTATCTTGTAACAATAAATCAACCTCACCCATTTCAATATTGAAATGTTTCTTGACTACATTGGAACAATTTATAAGTTCAGGATGTTGAGACAATAACAAAACTAGTGATTCTTCATAAAGATATGTCTCAGTTGATTGGATCTTTCTAATACCATCTAATAAAGAAAAATATTTAGAACCGAGCATTTTAGGGTAAACATCAACTAGTTTATCTCCTTCATATACTAGCATTATTGAGGTGTTAGAATAATTCAGATGTCCTGATCGAGTTAAAGGTAGAGGTTTTCCCTTCCCGTACCTTATCCTCCCTCTAATTTGAGGAGGAAGACTTCTAATTTCATCTATTATTTTATCTTCATCTATATTGCTTGGAGACAATATACTAATCTCATAGCCTAAATTTTTAACATAGTCTATAATATTCTCAAATCCTGGACCTTTAATTATCAGTAGCCGTTTTTGTTTGTTCATATTTGTGGCATCAACACTATTATTATTTGAAGACTTATACTTCTATTTCTAAAAAATCATATGCTGGTATTATTCCTTTAGGTTCGAAGATTTTAATAAGCTCTTCATGTAAGGGGCACATATAATGTGAGAAATGAGTAACATACATTTTTCCATTATTTTTAAGTATATTGTTCGTCTCTAACCATTTCCTAAATACTTCAAGATCATTGAAAGACATATGGTAATCCCATTCACCATAACATAGGGTTGATTCAAATATGATAGCATCAAACTTAAATCGTTTCAAAAAATTAAGGGTATCGTCAAAATAAGGACCGGTATCGCAACCATAAAGAATAGTCTTATCTCCTTTCTGAATCACATAATTCAATGCGATTTCATCTTCGAACTTTGTAATATGTACGGCTTTAACTGGAAAAATAACATAGTTATTTATCTCATATTTCTCGAATGGGTAAACTTCAACAAGGTTAAGTTTTAACTCATTTGTTTTTTCCTTAAAAAAATCTCTAATTATTCTAATAACCGTAGGACTACCTATAACATTTAGGTAATCTAATTCGTTCAGAGAAAAAGGCTTTTTTCTGTATGATAGTTCTGTGTATGCAAAATGGTCTATATGTGTATGAGTAATGGCTAATATTCTTATTTTTGAGAGAGATATACCCAGTAATTGTATTTTTAGCAATATTTCTGGAGGTAAATCAATCAAAAATTCATCATCGATAAGAACTGATGATCTTGTTCGAATATTTCTACCGCCTAATTCTCTAGCTCTTCTACAATTTTCGCATTCACAAAATAAAGCTGGGTAACCTTCAGATGCACTCGTTCCTAAAAATTTTATTTTCATAGTTTCACGTTTACCCAAGGACTCGTTCCTCAAATAATTTTAGGAATCTTACATTATCAACATCATAAGCTACATTTATCGTTGATGAACCAATATTTGGAATAATTATTCCTCTAGCTTTTTCACCACCTAGTTCAACATAGATTTTTTCACTTTTAATTTTAACAATATTCCTAACATATGAGACTGCAATAGCTAAAGGATCATGAAGAATAGGAATTCTATGAGTGAATTCCTGCCAATACTTCAAATATTTTGCAAGAAGAGATACCTCCCTCTTTTTGCTACTATAAAATTTATTTAGAAGATTATCATCCATTCTACATCTTAATGTGATGTCAAGAGGCACTAATGTGATATTTATTCCAGAATCAAAAACTATCCTCGCAGCTTCTGGATCACAACGAATATTATATTCAACTCTAGGATAGTATACGCTACCAGCCATACTAATAACTTTTATCCTTTTTGCCAACTCAGGATATTGAAGAATAAAAGTAGCAAGATTTGTCATAGCTCCTATAGTTATAATATAAACCTCTTTCTCTGACTCCACGATCTCCTTAAATAAAGACACAGCATCGTTATCCAATATATTGCTGAAAGTTTCATCTGGTTTAAGGACTTTAGCTTGATTAGGAACATGTATAGGTTCAGGATTTATTAAAGGTTTAGAAAACCCCTTTGCTATTGGGATATAACTAAGTTTGTATTCTTTTAATATTTTAGCTGCAAGCTTAGCTCTTATATCTACTTTTCCATAAACTGTTGTCACTCCAAGAAGTTCAATTTCAGGAGAATTAACTGCTAGAGCTAGAGCTAACGCATCATCAATATCATCTCCTATATCAGTATCAATTATGACCTTTAATGGCATTTTTTCACAAATATATAAAAATCTTCAAGATATATCTAAAGTTATTTGTAGTTTAATAGGAGGTTTAATATAATATTTTTAGGATTATTTCTTAAATACATTTCCTCCTTAGTAATATTAATATCTGCATAATATGATTTAAAATAGGAAGAGGGTGAATTGTCCTTGGAAGATAAGATAATCATAAAACCTGTGCTTGTAAGTTATGAGAAAGCATTTTGGAGACAGCTACCAAGCGAGGAAGAATTAGAGAAAGCCAAAAAAGGATATTGGGAAGAATTGAAACATTTAATGGGTGACGATGTAAAAGTTGAAGAACCATTCATTATTTCCAAAATAAGCGACTTTCGAAAATTGCTGAAAGAACTAACGTTAGATATAGATGCACTTTTTGTAATGAGGATATATGGTGGAGATCATAGACGAATAGCTAAGTTAGGGCTTTTTGGTTTTCCTACAATATTTTATGAAAATCCTATTTTATACAAGGATGTCATAGCTTACATAAATCAATTTGGAGGAAATGCATTTTTTATAAATAATAAGGAGGAACTGGAAAGATTTGTTAGATCCTTAAAAGCCTATAGAAACATAAAGAGGAGCATAGCGATTTATTTTTCTTCTACTGGATTACCATCTTTTACGATTATTACTGGGGGATGGGATATTGAAAAAATACGGCGTAAATTCGGGACAGAGTTTGTCTATGTCACGATTGATCAGCTTTTTAATGAATATGAAAAAAGCTTTGGAAATGATGTTGATAATATTGTTGATAAATTGACAAGTGATGCTAAAGAGGTAAAAGTTAATAGTGAACAATTGAAAAAGGCTGTAAAACTATACTTGGCGATGGAGAAAATTAGAGATCGATATGAGGCAAATATGTTATCCATAACATGTCCAGAAGAGATATTTTACAATAAAGGAGTAACGCCTTGTTTGGCTTTAGTACTTTTCAAAGATAGAGGAATACCATCTTCATGTGAAGGTGATTTAAGTGCTTTGTTGGCTATGAGTTTTTTGATGTTTACCTCTAATAAGTCTGCATTTATGGGAAATCTATGGAGCATAGATGCAGAAAAGGGAGTTTTTCGAATTACACATGATGTTTTTCCATTGAAATTCTATGGATTAGATAAAGAATCTAAAGGTTACTGTCTTTATGATTTTCATGATAAGGGTTACGGTGCTACAACCTATGTTGAGGTTCCAAAAGGAGAAATAGTTACCTTGGCAAGGATGCATTTTACCTTCGACAAATTTTTGGCGTTCAGGGCACAAGTATTAAAAACATATCAAGGTATAGCATGTAGAGAAACACTCGATATTAAAGTAGAAAATGGAGTACTTCTCGATAAATATCTAACTGAATATGGGCATCATTTTTCAATGATACCAGGTGACTATATTAAAGAGATAGAATATTTAGCACAGATATTCAAAATAAAACTAGAAACTCTATAGAAGTAATTTTTATGACTTCATTAAACATAGGAGATTATATTCTGAAAATTTTTTATTCTTCATCGAGGAAAGGATTATACGATATAGTTATTAATTATTTAAAAAGGTATCATCAAGGTTTAATTGTTGACTTGGGAGGAGGGGTAGGCCATTTATTTTCTTTTCTAGAGAAAGATTATAACAAAATAGTTTTAGATAAAAGTCTTATTCTTTTGAAAAAGGGTTTGTCTCTATATCCTGAAATAAACTTTATCATGTCTGTCTCAGAAAAAATTCCGATGAGAGAAAATTCAATTGCGTGCATAGTTATGAATGATGCACTGCATCATTTTCAGAATCATGAAAATGTTTTATCAGAAACATATAAAGTGCTAAGAAAGGAGGGATGTTTTCTTATAAATGATTTTGATTATGATCATTTCCTTTCAAAGATAATGTATCTATTTGAATATCTTATGTTGTTAGGCCCTAATTATATCTCGTTAGAAAATCTAAAAAATAAGATGAAATTAACAGGTTTCAAAATATTAGATGTTTATAAGAAAAGCTTTGAATTTTTATAGTTGCTAAAAAATAGCTATTATAAGGGATCTATTCCTATTTCTATTTCAGTATCATCTATGTTCCATTTTTTAACTAATTTTACTGTGCTTGATATGGAATTAGTGTAAACTAGATGTTTTATTCTCGCCTCATTTCTAATATAATATTCCATTTTACGTATATCGTTTAACATATTATGCGAAGCTTTCAAATACACTTTGATAAAGGCATCCACAGGAAGATCAAGCATTTTTCTCATATATTGAATTCTTCTAACAACATCCCGTGCTAATCCCTCTATTCTTTCTTTCTCTGATATTTCCTTATTAAGAGCTATAAATCCATGCTCAAACTCACCTATCTCATATCCTTCTTTAGACTTTTTTGAAATCTCAACGTCCTCTCTTGTCAATATGATTTTCCTATCGTTTACCTTTAATTCTATTCTATCATTATTCTCTAGCATTTTTTCAACTTTTTCAGGATCTAATTTTTGTAGCTCATTAACAATATCTTTTGTTAACGCTCTATATTTCTTCCCTATACTAGGATAAATAGGCCTTATCTCAGTCTCAAGAATATCGGCTATTTCACTAGTAGGTTTTAGATAGATTTTCTTAACATTGACTAAAGACATTATTACATTCTCAAATAACCTCGTAGCCTTGGAAAGATTTTCGTCATCGGTATAAATTGTTAGGCTGGGTAAGGGTTGCCGTATCTTTATACCCGCATGGCTTCTTATTGATAATGCTTTTTCGATCATAGAAAATATAATTTTAGCTTCCTCTTCTAATGTTAAATCTATATATTCCTCAGAGAATTTAGGCCATTCACATAGATGTATAGATTCTCTATCTGTAGGCATTATTTTTTTAACAAAATTATGGAACCAATATTCTGTGAAGAAGGGTACAAATGGAGCCATTAAAATTAGATAATTATAGAGAACATAGAATAATGTTTTATATGCTAGTATCTTAATTTCAGCCTCTTCTTCTATCCAAACCCTTCGTCTGATCAATTTAACATATATCCTACTAACATCTTCGACTATAAATTCTCTAAGTTTTCTTGCAGCTAAATGTATTCTGTATTCTTTCATGTATTCTGTTACGTCACGGATCAATGTATTTAATCTAGAGACTATCCACTTATCCTCGGGTAAAAGTTTATTATAGTTTAAATTTAGTTCTTTAACTTTAAATTTATCAAGCAACATATAAGTTGAGGCAAAATTAAAAACGTTCCATGCTACATTAAGATCATTGTATACTTCTTTCATTACATCCCAGGAAAATCTAAGGTCTTCCCATATAGTATTCGACAAAACATATAGTCTAAAAACATCTCTTCCAAGAGGTCGGATGGCTTCCTTTGTAGATACAAAGTTTCCTAAAGATTTATGCATTTCATGTCCTTTTTCATCTAGAGCAAATCCATGCATCAAAACAGTTTTGTACGGTGATTGATTGAAGCCGATGATTCCAGCTCTCATCAAGCTGTAAAACCAGCCAGATATCTGGTCATGTCCTTCAACAATAAAATCAACAGGCCACATATCCTCAAGTCGTTTATCTTTCGGATAGTTAAGGGAAGCGAAGAAGGAGACACCCGAGTCAAACCATACATCCATAATATCTGGAACCCTATGCATTTCTCCTCCACATTTTTCACACCTAAGAATAACATTATCTACATGAGGTCTATGGAGATCTTCTAATTCTTTGACATTTTCTGCTAACTCTAGTAATTCTTTCTTAGAACCTACTACTTTTCTATTACCACATTTTTCGCAAACCCAGATGGGTAGAGGTGTACCCCAGTACCTTTGTCTAGAAATAACCCAATCTTTAGCATTACTAATCCAATTTTTAAACCTACTTTTTCCAGCCCATTCAGGTACCCAATTTACTTTTTCAGACTCATCTATCATTTTATTCTTTAACTTGCTTATAGTTATAAACCACTGTGTAGTTGCCCTAAATATTAAAGGTGTTTTACATCTCCAACACACAGGGTATTTATGTGTGATCTTCTCTTCTTTGAATAATAATCCCTTTCTTCTAAGGTCATCGATTATTATTCTGTTAGCATCCCTGACAAATATTCCTTTATATTTTCCAGCCTCCTCTGTATATCTACCTTTATCATCTACAGGTGAAAAAATGGGAAGATTATACTGTAAACCTATCTCAAAATCTTCTTCACCATGTCCCGGTGCTGTATGAACACATCCTGTACCTTCTTCTAAATGAACAAATTCTGAGCTAAGGATGACACGATGAGCATCGTTGAATTTTTTATGGATAGGAACTTCATCCTCTAAAGGATGACGATATTTTAGACTTAAAAGTTTTTTGCCTGGAAAGATTTCTAGGATTTCGTATTCAGTTTCTCCATGGTCTAAGATGTGTGGAATACGTTCTTTGCTCATTATGAATACTTCATCTTTAACCTTCACTCTAACGTATTTATAGTCGGGATGAACCATTACGCCCATGTTTGCGGGAAGCGTCCAGGGAGTCGTGGTCCATATCAATATATATTCTTTCTCTTTTCCTACTATGGGAAATTTAACATATATGGACGGATCTGTGATATCCCGATACTCAGTTACTTCATAATCAGAAAGAACGGTCTCACATCTAGGGCACCAGTGCATAACTTTTAGACCTCTATTTAAGAGATTCTTTTTCTCAGATTCCTTAACAAGCCACCAGCCTGACTCAATGTAATCTTCTCTTAACGTCAAATAGGGATTATTCCAATCCATAAAGATACCTAAATCCTCAAACTGCTCAGTCATAGCTTTTACATTCCTTAGTGCTAATTCTTTACAATTTTCAACAAATTTTTGGATACCATAATCTTCTATATCCTTCTTACTTCTAAACTTAAGAGATTTCTCTACAGCTAATTCAATTGGAAGTCCATGACAATCATAGCCAGGTTGATCCCATACATCATAACCATTCATTCTCCAAAAACGTAAAACTGAATCTTTTATTACTTTATTCCAGCCTGTTCCCACATGTATAACGTTTGAACTAGGATATGGTGGGCCATCAAGAAAATAGAACTTTTTCCTACCCTTATTCCAATTCTTTACTTTCAGATATATATTGTTTTCAACCCAATATTTCTTTACTATTTCTTCAACTTTATGAGGTTCATACCTTTTTAAAGATAACATCATCTTCACCAATTAGAAACACTTCTTAAGAAGACTAGACTCAATTTAAAATTTTTGTTGTAGGAGAGATTACTTGTAAATAATATACATCCCCTCAAAAAAGATTAACTAGCTAGATTTAAAATTTTTGTTAACTAGGCTTTTTCCAACGGTTACCGATTATATGAATCTTTTTTCCACAATATTTACATCTGTTTTCTTCATCGAGATTCCATTCAAGTATATCATATCCTATACGTCTAATGAGGAGTTTCCCGCAGAAAGGACAATATGTATTTTCACCTTTATGCCATGGAACATTTCCGATATACACATAAAATAATCCTTCTTCTTTAGCTATGCTCCAAAGCTTTTCCAATGTTTCAACAGGTGTTGAAGGTTTGTCAGAATATTTATACATGGGATAAAACCTGCTCAAATGCAGGGGTGTTTCTGGACCGAGATTGTCTAAGTGCCATTTAGTCATTTTCCTGAACTCGTCCTCTGTATCGTTTAAACCAGGTATTACAAGATACGTTGTTTCTACATGAATCTTTTTCCTTTTCATCTCGACAATAGCATCTAGAACAGCTTCAAGTTTTCCTCTAATTATTTTTAGATAGGTTGAAGGATTAAATGCTTTTACATCAATATTTGCTGCATGTATATATGGAATCAGTTCATCTAGAGGCTCTATATTTATATGACCGTTACTTACTATAACGTTCTTAAATCCTTCTCTTGATGTTAATCTAGCAGTATCATACATGTATTCATACCAAATTATCGGCTCATTGTATGTGAATGCAAGGAAGGGAACTTTATAATTTTTCATTGTTTTAACTACATCCTCAGGAGACATATATTCGCCTGGAAATTTTTCAGGAGAAACCTGTGAAATCTCCCAGTTTTGGCACCATGGACATTTGAAGTTACAACCAACGCTACTTATACTAAAGATAGGTGCACCCGGATAAAAATGAAATAATGGTTTCTTTTCAATGGGATCAATGGCTACCGAGGAAACAAGCCCATATATCAAAGTGTAAAGTTTACCATCGATGTTTTTTCTAACGTTACAAAGTCCCGTCTGTGTATTATCTAATAAACACTTCCAGGGACAAAGGAGACATCTCACCAACTGTTTATCAAGTTTTTCATAATATTTTGCTTCGCGAATAAAACGAGTTTCATTTCTCAACATTCATCACTATATTATTAATAATAATCATAATACTATATAATTCGTTTAATGCTAGAAAAGTTAAGTATTTATATTATGCTCAACTGTTATTGTCGATTCTTATGAGGATTTGGCCGCAATGTATACCATGTATAATGAAAGTAAGATTACAAGAAATACAAGATACTCCTCTACAAAACGATCAGAAAATTGAGGCAATGACAAAGTTTATAGAAAAAATACAACCATATATCAGTCCCAATGCTTCCACAGTAAGGTTGGCTACCATAGGTTTTAGATTAGTTAAAGAATTGACTGGAGTGGAAGATCCATATAAAATATATAAAGAAGAATCCACGATGATTGCATCTAACATACTAGGAAAAATAAAGGAGAGAATCTCAGGTTTAAAGGGATATAAAAAGTTTAGACAATTAGTACTTCTTTCTATTAATTCAAACATGCTTGACCCAGGAACGCCATATAACTTTACACCAGATGAACTTGAACAAATTCTTTTTGATGATAACTTAAAGATTGACCATACAAAAGAAATATTTCAAGAAATATTTACGGTTAATGAAATAATATATTTGTTAGATAATTGTGGAGAAGCCGTTTTTGATCTACTACTTGTAAAATTTATAAGAGAAAATACTTCTGCAAAAATATTCGTTGTAGCTAAAGGAAAACCCTATCAAAACGATGTTCTTTATAGTGATGCTCTCCGTTTAGGGTTCCAAAAATATGCTTTGCTTCTATCAACAGAGAGTGATGCAGCTGGACCGTTTCCTGACGAAATATCAAAGGATACAATGGAGAAAATAAAAAATGCAGATCTTGTAATTTCTAAGGGAATGGCCAACTATGAAGCCTATCTAGATGAGCCTTATTCTAAAAATATAGCATTTCTACTAAAGGCTAAGTGTATACCTGTGGCAACCTCATTGGGAGTAAACCCTGGAGATTCAGTTGCTTATTTTAAAAAATTAAAATAAAAAGAAAAATGTTTTAGTAAGGAGTTGTCCAAATCGATCTCGTGACGATCGCAATAGCTACTGAGAGAGCTAATGCTAATCCTATTCCACAGAATAACCCGGCAATAATGACAGATCTGTTTTGTTCCCATGCTTCTTTACCATATTTTCTTATTATTAATTTTCCTACAAGTGCGCCTAGGAAATAGTTAAAAGCGAAGGGTGGTACAACAGCTGCGCCAGCTGCAAAACCAATTGGAGAGAACGGTATTTTGAATTTTCTAGCTAATAATGAAACAGATAACACTATGGCTGCGACGCCTAATATTAATTCAGGTTTGAAGATTTCAATTGAACGTGAAACCCATAATGAGAAGTTAAGTGACATTATTGGCCAAGTAATAGCTGTCCATGGATAAAATGCTGATGGCATTGGTGCTATGCTCCAAAATACTTGTAAATATATAAAGCTTAGTAGTAAAACGAGTGGTAATGTAAGAGCATAAGCCTTAAAGTAATCTATTGGCTTTGTCTTTGTAAGCATAGCAACTTTTAATCTATGTGTGATTATGCCTGCGGCTGTCGAGACTTTAGCAGGAACCATCCATGGATAAACATCTCCTGGAGGAGTAAATGATATAAGAAATGCTTCTCTGACATAGGGTATCTGAACTCCTAAACCTACCTCTCCATAGCTTCGTCCTAGTAGAATACCTTGTAGAAATGGCATGACTGTCCATAAGAATATCCATACAAACCATAACTGTGGATAAAGCCAGATATCGACCATTATACCCATTGCAGAACCAACTATAATCATTAATAGAACCCATTTAAGATTGATATAGCCTTTTTCTCTGGTTATAGCGGTCATATGGCTTAGACTGTTTATGGCTGAACGAATATATTTGGCAGATATGATGAAGGAAAATAGACCCACACCAATAGATAGTCCTATTTGTGGACTTGCCCATAGATCATATATTGATCTCTGCCATAGCCAGTCTATTTTTGCTACAGGTGACCAATCGGCTTTCCATTTCAAGAACATTGGTATCTTAGTTATGTCTGCTAACTGTATGGCAAGTGTATTTCCGACAATATAGAAGCCTACTGATCCTATTAGTAACCATATGACACTGTCCCATGGTATAACCCATCCTACCGCAAAAGAAGATATATCGGTAGCTATACCTATGAGTGCTCCGGGTAAAACAGATGCAAAGGATTCAGTAAGGTCAACCCATGGGTAAGGTATAAATTGAATAGTTACTCCTATCAAAGCCTCTGTAAGCCTTGGTAGACCATAAAGAACTATTTCATAAACGAAACTTATTATTGCAGCGAATGAGAATACAACCATCTTGTTTGCGGTTCTTTCAGTTAATGTACTTATAGCTTGGGCATCTATCGGGGCTATTGGGAAAGGTAGATTCTCCAGTTCTATGAATAGCTGTGCAAATATGAATGATAAACCAATATCGATAAGTACACCTCCAGTTGTTCCTATCAATGTTACAAAAATTGGTATTACCCAATCCCATGCGAACAATGTCCTGAATTGTACGGCATATGAATTTATATTTGGTGCTGCCCACCATGGAATCTTTGAGGCTATACCGAAGAGCTCTGTATAAGGCGCTTTTTGATAATATACAGCTTGTATTAATCCCATCCAATAAAGTGCGTCAAACGCTACTATCTCAGTCATGAAGTATATAATATATGCCTCCTGCGTAGTTATGTATCTTCCTACAAATCTTCCTACTTCTGTGAATAGGAGTAAGGAGACAAAAACGGGGATAAATCTTGCTGCATTGGGTAAACCAGTTAGAAGATACATGTACATTAATACTGGGGTCATTACTACGGCAGCGTATACTATGGCGAGTAGTGATACAGGAGTTAAACCTTCTTTAAATTCTTCTATCTTGCTCATATTAGACACCTATAAATTTTTCAGCTTCCTTAATATACTTATTCCGGTCTTCTGGTGTTAATAATCTCCATGTAAGGAATTGTTTACGTATTATTCTTGCAAAAGATTCGGCTGATGTTACCCATGCATCATATGGGCCACTTACTCTTTTAACTAGTAGCTGTGTTACATATTTGTTTTCTGTCAAGCTTTTCTTAAATATGATCTGGAATTCTTGGATTATGTTTTGTTCAAATGGAGGCAACCATACTTTTCCTTTAATGATAGCTGATTCACCTCTTTTGATACCTACTTGATAAGATATGGTACTGAATCCACCAGCTCTTTCGACTTTATGAGTCTCCATAAACTCGCTTAGGAACATAGCTAAACCCTCCACAAGATGATCTTCTCTGAATGTAAATGGTAATGGAATTTCCCAAAGATCTCCCCTGGGTTTAGTTGAGATTCTCCATCTTCTTTCAAGCGATGGAGTAACTAACTTGGATACTAGGAAGAATGGATACAATGAGGCTAGGAGAATTAATGCAAATACTAAGCCTATAGAAGCAAATACTGACGAGCTTGAATAATTCATTCCGATCATTCCTCCAGTTAATAGAGCGAAGTTGAATATTCTAGCCATTATTATACCTCCAACATAACCTACTATTGAGCCCAGTATACCATAAGCTAAAGTTTCGGCAAGGAACATTCCAGCTACGTGAAGTGGTGCCAAACCTAAAGAACTATATATTGAGATTTCCTTTGTTCTCTCCTGAACGTTGCTTAATATTGTCGTTGCAAGGACTAAGCCAGCAATTATGACTGGTGTTATTATAAAGCTGAAGCCAAAGAATTCTTGAACAAATCTACTGCTTAAGAGAAATCCTTTCCCTTTATAGCTTCCATAGACTTCGATTTTCTTATAAGTGGAGAATATTTCTCTAGCCATAGTTCTGACAGTTGTTTCATTTAAGTTATCTTTCAGGATGACTTTTATCGAAGGTATAAATGCACCTGGCATATTTTTCATAAATTCAGAGTTTATGACGATAATTTCGCTCCATGAAAGTCTGAAAAGTTTATCAAATCTTTGTTCATCATTCATTTTTACAACATCATAAGGTCTTGGTCCAAAATATATGGGTTTACCTGTTTCCTCATCAATGTCGCCAATAGTTTTTAGTGCAAGTGAATCGTCATAAATACCAGCAACATTTAATGTATATCCGCTAAATCTAACAGTGTCTCCAACGTTTACACCTAACAACTGAGCTATGGATTTTGGTAATATACACGAACTCGGTAAATCAACCAGGTTGGGATCTAAGTAAAGTGACACATTTGCGAAATCTTTCTTAATTTCTACTGCTGAGAGACCTACTACAGCCTTAAACGTTATGTATGTACCCTTCTTTCCACCTAATATAAAGTTCTCAGTTGTAAGAGGAGGATACAACCAATATCTAACAGATATATAACCTCTGTCGCCAACAATTTCCTTTACAACTTGGACAATACGTATATCAAGAGGCTCATTGTATTGGGACTGAATAAGTATACCGGGATATTTTGAAGCAGACGCATAATTAACCTCTATAATCTTAGGAACAGGAATCACCGATGTCAAAGATACGAGAGACATGACGATTAGAATTATTGTTAAAAGTGTTAGGCTAGTACGTATAGCTCTCTTTTTCATATTTTCTACGCCTATAGACATTGCAGCAACAAACAAATCGAATGCTTCTCTTTCCAAGAAATGTGCTCCAACTCTCTCTTTTCTAACTCTTCCGAGGCTTCTCGAAAATATTAGAAATAAGAAGAAGACTGTAGGAATAGACAATATTAATAGAATTACACCGAGACTCAACGCGGAGATACTGTATACTATTGAAAAGCCTGGGTGAAGAATAGCGAAGATAGCGAATACTGAGAGGGAGACAAGAACTATAATTAAAAGACGCTTGAAGCCACCTGTTAGACCTACAAGTTTTTCGGCTATTATTGCAAAAGGAGCAATAATCAACATTATAAACAGTACAGCATTGGTAAAGTCGACATACATGGTCCTCATTCTTTCATAAAGTTCCAGTGTATAGCTCCATGCTCTAAAAGTATGAACCAATGCTTTGTCATAGATTTTTTCATTATAATACTTATCAGCTAATGTAAGAGCTATTTTTGATTGATTTATAAGACGTTCAATGCTTGAGTCCCTAATACCTCTACTGATAGCTCTCTCATATCTTAAGTCGGCTATAGTAAATAATTCTCTGACATAATGATGTATGGCAAAAGGTATTATTTTAAGGGTACCTATATCACCTAGTTTATAACCTATTCCTTCTTCTGTTCCAGGTTTTAAATTAATTAATAGTATTGCTTTTCTACCAAGTCCTGTAAGAGTGCCCATCACTTCAATATTTTTATTCGGCGGTGCAAAAACTAAAGCGAACTTATTTTCGTAATCTATGATATATGAGTGAGAGTCAGGTCTTACAAGGTTTTCATAAAATGCATCAATTGAAACTGGTACTGGATTTGAATAATGTGTATAAGGTACAGCATAATAGGGTTTTCTATAAATGTTTAGGGTTATAAGTTCCCACGGCTGGTCTGGAATAGCTAGATACGGTAAGAGTAGACCAGCAGCTTTGAAGGCAACAGTTTTGACTGTAATTCCATCTTTTAGATGTGGTGGTGTAAACGAAAACTTTCCAGCACCGTTAGAGCCCATATCTGGTACATAGATTAGTCTTCCTTGATTGTTAACCTTGTAGGCTACAACCTCTATATTACCAATAAATACTTCCTGTGGAGCCATACCTATTATCTTAGTGGTGCCTTTGTCGTCGGTTAACTGAACTATATATGAGAATAAGTTGTATGTTGTGACTCCTAATGATCCTACAGTGTTATAGTACCATGTTACTTTATGTACTACAACTAGGGATTTTGGTACAGGAACATATAATGTTGGCACGGTTGGATTATATTCTAGGACTTCGACGGATACAGTGGCATATCCAAAACCACCGTTTATAGGGTCGACTTCAATACGTGTTGGGCCTAATGAATCGAGACTTCCTGTATATACAGATTTGATATCGGAAAGGATATGATTTAGAGAGAATGCTACAAAGCTTAGTTGTGCCTTAATGTTTTCCCAGTTAATGTTATCAGGTGTATCGAATGGTGTGAATGTTTTTAATCTTAGATCTGTGTATGTAAGGTATGAGACGGATAATATTTTAGCTATTCCAAATGGTTCGGCATCTAGAATAAAATCTTTTGCCAGGTTTATAGCATATCCTGTTTCAAATGATTTTTCTGTTATTATGCCTGTTGTGGCATTATAGTTATATGCCTCACTCTTTATTTTCTGATAGAGTTCCCTATCTTTATCATAGAACTCTTTTATCCATCTTCGTGCTGAAGTTCTGAAATCCCTATAAAGATTGAGTGCTCCTTGTGTTCTATGGCCATAAAATAAACCACCTGGATAAATTACAAGCTGACTAGTAGAAGAAGATAAATCGAGATTAAGCACAACATATGGCTTTAGGTTCTTATGAAATATGTATTCTTCTACGAAATATCTAGGGCCACTTAATCCCTGCCAGTGACCCGAGAAGAAGACAAACCATATACTGTATTTTGGTTTATTTTTCTTTAATTGTTCGATAAATGATAAAAGGATAGATGGATTTATAGCCTCTTCTGCTCCTGGAGCAAGTTTGGGTATGATGGAAATAGTGTCTAAATGAGCTGTGATAAGTATCGGATTTTCTACGTTTTCTGTACCATTGTATTTAACTATAATATTATATGCCTCTACCTGTTTCCAGGTACATATGTTAGTTACACTTACCGTCAATCCTTTGTTAGCTGCTTCAACAAGTATTTTCGCGGCTTCTTTATCCACGTATAGTCGAGGGATATCTAAAGGAGATAAAGTTACTTTTTTCTCAGCCTCTATTCTTGTAGTATCCTCCGGAGCGATAAATATTACTGCCTTGGCACCAAGAGCGACTAAGTCAAGCCATTTTTTCCCCGAATTAAAATCTATCAAAATGATATTATTAGCAATAGGTTTTCCATTAATGTATTGATAACTTCCATCCTTGACATAAATTAGTTTTCCAGTAAGGTTTACTGTTCCACCTAGAGCGACCAAGTTTGGATATAGTGAATATGCATCGATTTTTTTGCTCAATCCCTTGATTTCAATATATGCAAAATTGTTATATGGTATTGTTGTATTAAAGCTATGTATTTCTATACTTATTGGTGCACCTTCCTTTTTTAATTCATTAAGTTTTTCTAGGGTAAACTTAAC
>JAGGXB010000021.1 GCA_021163245.1 Thermoproteales archaeon | reverse complement strand
TCTCCTGGTTTTTTATCTATTTTTAATCCATCATATATTCCTTCTTTAGAAACGTATCTTCTACAATATATTAATGGATATGATATTTTGTACACATTACAAGTATACGTGTAATGGTCTAGGGAAGGCCATTGATGAATAAATTTAATATCCTTTCCTTTAATCCTCCTTAATATATTTTCCACGTGATAATCTATAAGTTTCTTCGATGAAGTATCCGAGGAAACAAATTCTAAAAGATCCAGACATTCTTTTTCCTGAGTATTAGTTGATTTAATATAATGATGAAAGTTTAGAGTAGATATACATTTTCTTCTAAATAAATCAAACTTATTCTTTGTCTCAAATGGTAGAAAATTTATGTATAACGCTTCACCCTGAGTTACCTGGGAAATTTCATTTTCTTCTCTTGTCTTTATTTTTAATGATACATAATGACTTATAAGCCTCTGTATTTCATCTAATATATCTGTTAGAGAAGCAATGTTACAGCTACTCCTAAAGTAAATTCCAATATGCGGCGGTTTTTCGATATTTGTCAACATGGAAAGCAGCAACGTCTTTTTCTCAGGATTTTTAATATGCTTACTAAACTTATTTTTCTCATGTTCAATAAGCCTTACGAATTTTCCAACAATGGCAATGCCTTCATACAAAATAATTCTATTTACTCCAGAAACTACATATGCTATAATTTTATCACCAATATTATGTCTTCTCTCTGTTTCAAGCAATCCTTTTCTTTTTCCTGGTAGTTCAACGATATAACCCTTACTTGTTTTCTCAAGAACTTTAACTAAAATAGTTGAATATTTATTAAATAGACTTCTAATAGTGACTATATCTGAAACATTTTCTTTTAGAACATACAGAACTTTATCTGAAAGTTCGGGATCCCCATAAATAATAAACCCTTTTTTATCGTCTGTATCTTTGATAGTTACTACAGGAATATTCTCTTGTTCATTTCTAATATTAAATCTTTCCTTTAAAACAAGTGAAAGATCAGCAATAGGTATATTGTTATCAAGAAGTAATTGAACTATAGCTGTCGAATATATTCCTCTTACCCTAACACCCTGCCTTTTCATCTTCGGCCACTTTTCTATTATATCTAATAAAAAAACTAAAATACTCTTTTTATTAGATATGTTTATGTTCTAGTAAAATTATTTTATTTGGTGGGTGATCCATATGGAGCAACCTAAACAATTAAAGGATGCAATAGAACTATTAAGAAAAATATCTGAAGACAGGGGGATACCAAGAAATATTAGACGTGTAGCTAGTGAATCGATAGCACTTCTAAATGACAATAAAATGTCACTTGGACTTAGAGCCGCAAATGCAATATCTAGGTTAGATGAAATATCAATGGATCCTAATGCTCCATTATATGCTAGAACCATGATTTGGCAGACTATTGCTTTATTAGAACAACTAAAGGACCAAGTATAGTGATAGGGACGGGTATTTTTGAAAATAAAGTTTTAATAACTAGAGCTAAAGAAGAAGACTTAGATAGTGTATACTATATTGAAAAACTATGTTTTAAAAATCCTTATCCTATTCAACTTCTATTATTTTATTATAGGATTTTTCCAGAAGGATTTAGAATAGCAAGAATAGATAATAAAATAGTAGGATATATCATTTTTATAATTGAGAAAAATGATATAGGTCATATTATCTCATTAGCTGTTCATCCAAATTATAGAAGAAGAAAAATAGGATACAAGTTGATTTCATCAGCAATCAAGTTCTTAAAAATGCTTGATATTAAAACCATTAAACTAGAAGTAAGAGTAAGTAATATCCCTGCTATAAACTTATACGAGAAAATAGGATTTAAAAAAATCAGAATTTTAAAGAAATATTATAAGGATGGAGAAGACGGTTACCAAATGATATACAGGTTATAAATTATGTATATAACTAGGTTAGAAACAGGAAGTGTCTTATATGGAAAACTTCCTAAAGGTTGTGAGCTTTGTCAACGTGGTTTGAAAAGTGTCATTTTTGTTACCGGTCTTTGTCCTGCATCATGCTTCTATTGTCCTATAAGTTTAGACAGACGTAAAGATGTTACATTTATCAATGAAAGAAAAATTTCAAATATAAAAGAAATATTAGTTGAGGTTATACGATCTGCTTCCCTAGGTGTTAGTCTTACTGGTGGCGACCCACTTGCAAGACCTGATAAAACTTTAAGGATAATAAATCTATTAAAAAATTATTTTGGAGCAAAATTCCATATCCACCTATACACATCAGGTATAAATCTATCTTTGAGAATTCTCAAAAAACTTGAAAATGCTGGCTTAGATGAAATTAGAATACACCCAACAACTGAATATATCTTTAAAAAATTACCCGTCCTTGTTAAAGACACATCTATTAACTTAGGAATTGAGATACCCATGCTACCTGGAACCGTGAATAAAACGTTTAACAATATAAAATTCTTTGAAAAAATTGGTGTGAAATTCGTTAATCTTAACGAACTAGAATTCTCAGAGACTAACGCAGTTGCCCTTTTAGAAAGAGGATACACTATGAATGAAAACTATATCAGTGTAAGAAACAGTAAAGAGGATGCAATAGATGTAATTAAATTAGCAGCCAAGGAACAATTGGAAATATCAATACATTTTTGTCCAATAGAGGTAAAAGATAGGTATCAAACTAGTCTTAGACTTTTCAGACGTGCAAATGTTGTATCATCAATATTCCATAAAATAACAGATGAAGGTACCATTATAATGGTTGAAGTAAAATCATCAAAGGACTTACTGAGACATATTCCAACAGGGTTAATAATAAAAAAAAGTAAAAACACGTACATAACAAGTATAGACTACATTGACTATATTAAAAAAATAGATAATAAAGCAGAATTTTTTATTTTGGAGAAACTAGCATCTCACGATAAATTACTTGTAGAAAAGATAAAAATCGACTAGAATGTGCCGGGCATGGGTATACCGTTGTTCATTGTTTCCTCCCACGGTGACCGTTGCCCGGCAAATAATAAAACCCCTATCTTCATAATATTTGTTTTTTGGCCTTTAACTCATAAATTTTTTAAATACAGTGAGCAATAAATGATAGGGGTTTTATTATTTGGTGGTATATATGGATACAAATGACGAATTAGAATTGTTAAAAATGAGAAAACTCCTTGAGCTTCAGAAAAAACTTCTAATGAATAAGACCAAAACCACTGAGAAAAAAGATATAGATCTCTATTCATTGTTTTACAGTAATCTAACAGAAAGCGGACGTAAAATGTTTAACCTAGCTAAGTCACAATATCCAACTATAGCAGAAAAAATAGCAAAAGAAATTGGACGCTTACTATATCTAGGACGAATACAAGGCAAATTTGATGACCAAACAATATACGGTATATTTTATGAATTAGGTTTCCCGATACGTATTGAAACAAAGATAGTTTATAAGAAAAAAGGAGAGGTAAAATCCATAAGTGAATTAATAAAGGGGGATAAATAATTCTTATAAGCTGGTGATAAATGTGAAGACAAAAAAAATTATATTAGTAGGAGCAGGATGGGCACCATTCCATAATAAATTGAAAAAGCTTTGCCAGGAAATAGCAGATGAAAAAGGATTAGAATTTGAAGAGAAAATAGAAGACTGGATGTTCCTGAAAAGATTTGGTGAAAAAGATGAACTAGGTGGAACCGACATACCTCAGATATTCGTCGAATATGAAGGAGGCGAAATAGTACATGTTATGACTAAAGTTCCATTATCTGCAGAAGGAAACCCAAACTATACTAAAGCAAAAGAAATAATTTTATCAAAAATAAAATAAATTTCTCCTTTTTATACCAATCCAGAAATAAACTTTTCCAGATGCCTCGAGCCTAAAATCTCATCAAATGATATCCCTAATGCCTCAAGAATCTGTACCAATGTTGTTTTCAAATGCTCTACGTATTTCTCCTGATCTATTTCATCTATTCTTGCTAATTGTACCGCCTTTACACCATCTTGAGATCTAACTTTCACATATGTGATTATATCTCCTACATCAATCGTTTTTCCAAGTTTTTCCAATTGTCTCGCTGCCTTTACATGTTGAGGCGTAGTTTTAGTATAAGAAGACAGAGGTTTAGATAAAGCTACATGAAACACCAGTTGATCTAAAGACAACTCCTTCCTCTTAAGTTTATTATAATTTTCTCTCGTCAAAATCTTAATCTCTTCTATAGCCTTCTCAAGGTCTTCTATATTCTCTGCCTTCTGAAGTATAGATACAATATCATAGAAAAGACTTTTAATAAACTCAGGTGTATTTCGTTTCTTTCCTACTAATCCCTTTATATCAACCTCTCCATCAGTATATACTCCTATATAATTTTTCTTTCTTTCACTTAATGCAAGCCACTTATAAACCTTATCAATCTCTAAATCTATAGATAGATTATCAGCAACCCATTTTATCAGCATCTCAATTTTTTCAGGTTCTGGATTCCATAGAAATAAACTATCTGTATCACCATATAAGACAGGTATTTTCAACTCAGATGTCTGTTTCAATGTACTCGCTATAGCATATCTTCCCAGTGCTGCAGTACATTCAGCGACCGGAGGACAGTATAATGGAAATGTTTCTGCTCCAAAAACTCCATAAGAAGCATTAATGAAAACTTTTAATGCTCTTTCTACTGCCTTATATTGATGCCTAAGCTCAGGTTTTAATTCTTTTTTCGCTAATGGTTTATAAATATATACACGTAGATCTCTTAGAAAGCCTATAAGTTTGGATGTTAAACCCTTTCTTTTTGTACATACCCAATGAGAAGTCCCAGGTATTCTATTTTTTCTACATTCAGGATGTACACAGTTAACAGTCTCGTATGAAAGATTCCATTTCTTTATAACTGAAGGATAAAGAGAAGCAAAATCAACAACAGTCACATTTGTAAATATTCCAGGAACAGGATCTATAACTATTGCACCAAGATATTTTTTACCCTTAATTAATGCCTTAGTAGTAGTCTTGCCTTTAAATCTTATTAATTCATCAGGGTTAGGTATAAGATACCCAATCTTTCTATGCTCAAAATACATTAAGCTTTTTATCCAAGCTGAAATATTATGTCTAGTTAAATCATCTATGGAAAGTTTAGATATCCTCATTAATAACAAGACAAGACGAATAAAGAGATTATCATCAAATTCAGTAAGTTTGTATGTCAACTCCGCATCTCTAAAGCTATATAGTGCTAATTCTCCATACGTCATTTGGGATATTGGTGTTTCATGCTCTACCTTTCCCTCCCCTAGCAAAGCCCTAGAGATCTCATCTAAAGTCTTCCCTCCTTGATACCTATTTCCAAAAGCATATATCCTCATTGATCTATTATTAAAAAATTTGTACAGGTCTATATGAATAGTATTTTTTAGCCTAGCTTCCTCCATATCTCTTGAAAATTCGATAGGTACGAGATCTTCATTAATACCAATCTTTAAAGCCCGTGTACGTATATATAATAGGTCGAAATTATCTCCGTTAAAAGTTAGAACTAAAGGATACTCATTTAAATATTTTATAGTCTCTAAGATTAGGTCTTTTTCACTTTCAAAAATTTGAATATCAAAACTATCTATGTCAACCAGCTCACTTTCATCAAAGTTTTTTCTTTTTAACATAAGAACTTTTCTAATTCCATCTGAAGAATAGAGAGACACTGCTATAATAGGATGTTTGGCTTCTTTGGGGTTCGGTATTCTATCTACTTGAGGTGAATAAACCTCTATGTCTAAAGCTATACGTCTTATATCAGGAACAGGGGTTTGAAATAGCTTGATCCATTCTTTAATTTCGTCAATTAGATCAGGCTCATTCTTATACACTAATGATATCTTCTCTACTACAGATTTTTCTGGACTATATTCAACTAATTTAATGTCACCGTTTTCTATCCTATATAACATACCAGGAATAAGTCCTCTATCATAGGTATAACAATGATGATATTTTATTCTCGCTTCCCAACTATGTTTTTTTAAAAGCTCCCTTATAGAATTTCTTACACCTCCAATAGATAAAGGATCCCTAGCTACAACCTTCGTTAACTTAACTTTCTTATCAGTTAATGGATCATATTTGGTTACAATCTCAAAATGATCAAATCCCTTATGTTTTACTATATCTTGATTGTTAATTAACTCCTCTATAGATAAGTCACTTAAAAGATAGGGTTTATGTCCAGTATTATCTTTAATTATTTTTATTTTACCTTTCTCTATATCATAAAATTTTAGAGCTGCTCTATTTGAATCTCTATCATAATATATAGATAAGAGAAGATACATGTTCTTGTAGGAATCTGTAGCCATTACACCCACCTCCACTTATCAATTTTTCTAAGTTTCTTTGTAGCTTTCTTGTACTCCTTGTAATGCTCTCTACAAAGATAAACTCTATTTCCTAAAGATTCGATCTCTAATGAAAGTTTAGAATTTGAGAAATCAACATATGATATCGATCTAATCGCTGGTCTATCACATCCTTTAACAGAACATTGTATGCCTTTCTTGATCCTTCCCATAAATATCGCCTAAATATATAATAGTGAAAACTACTAAAAACTATTTACTGGATTCTTTTTTATGCCTCTTAATAAATTTGAATATTCTAGTAAACGCTTCTTGTATATAATCTTCAGTTGGTAAGAAAACAGTTCTAAAATGATTCTGATCATACATATAGAAACCGCTACCAGAAACAATAACAACTTTTTCTTCAATCAGAAGTTTTCTACAAAACTCCGTATCATTCTTCCAATCTCCTTTAACCTTTATTCTTGGAAACAAATAAAATGCTCCCTCAGGAAGAGCACATTCAATATCCTCATTCTCCTCAATCATTTTCAAAGCAAAATCCCGTCTTCGCTTAAGTTTATAAACCATCTCAAAAATATGTTTATCACTCTTATTAATTGTATCAGCTAATGCTTTTTGGAATGGAGTAGATACACACAGTCTATTTCTAGCCAATTTAAGAAAAGCATCCTTTAATTTATCGTTTTCAAAATTAGAAAAGTAAACATATCCGAGTCTCCAACCTGTGACAAGATAAGTTTTTGAAAAACCATTTAAACCAACAATCGGCACATCTTTTATTAGAGAAGCTGTACTGTAAAAACTTTTATCATAGATAATTCTATCATATATTTCATCAGATATGATTATTAAATCATGTTCCTTTGCGATTTCACCAACTTTTAGTATATCTTCTTTTGAAAAAAGTGCTCCCGTCGGATTATTTGGATTTATTATAACTATTCCAAGAGTTCTATCATTTATTTTTTCCTCAATTGATGATAAGTCGATACTCCATCGGTTATTGTTCTCAATTAATCTATAATATTTCGGCTCACCACCATAAAATCTTATAAAATTTTTGTACAACGGATATGTCGGTGATGGAATAAGTAACTCTCGATTTTTTTCTAGTAAAGAAGCCATAAGAAAATTTATACCTTCAGATACACCTGCAGTTATTATAATGTCATCCGGTGACAAATCTATATTATTTACCCTTTTCTCCTTCTTAACAATCGCTTCACGTAATTCTAAAAGACCTTGCGAGTCGGAATAATAATTATAGTTTTCTCTTGATGCATAATATAATGCTTCCAATATATGTTCCGGTGTTTTAAAATCATATTTTAGAGGATCACCTATATTTAGCCAAAAAATTTTTTCTCCTTTTTTCTCAATAGATTTAGCTAAAGGAACAAGTTCCCGGATCTCATATCTTAAAATTTTTACTCTTTGAGATACTTCAAACCTCTTTGAAATTTTAATCGCCCTCCCTTTTTTTGTCAAGTATGATAATACTAAAAACGTTAAAGATATTAATTTAACTAATTAACCCCTATTTTTGATATAGCTACCATGATATGATGCATATATGAAAACAGACAAAAAATATAGGAAAGCTATATCAGCTGTTAACGAAAAAAGAGTTATAAAAGTATCTTTTTATCCCAGCGGCCTTTCTTTTTATGTTGTAAAATCTAGCAGCCGTAACATCTACTATCTAATCTATCCTGATCTTAACTATTGTACATGCAACGACTTCTTTTTTAACAGTGTACTAAGAAAAAAAGAAGATAAATGTTACCATTTAATTGCTTACGACATAGCGCGAGAAAAAGGATACATTAAAGAAATAAAATATAGAGATGAAGAATTAAAAAAATTTTTCACCAAAGTAATTACTGGAATATTATCATAGATTACTCCATTTCTGCCTCTACTGCCACTTCAGCTCTGGTTTCAATTCTTTCAACTCTACCGTCCCGAAGATATATTATCCTATCACTAACATCTATCATCTTAAGATCGTGGGTCGCAGTAACAATAGTTACTCCTCTCTCCTTATTCATTTTCCTCAATAGATTTATTATCTCTAAACCAGTATGTAAATCTAAGTTTGCTGTCGGCTCGTCGGCTAGGACTATTGCTGGATCATTGGCTAAAGCCCTAGCTATAGCAACTCTCTGCTGCTGACCACCAGACAGCTCCGCAGGCTTATGATGAAGTCTATCACCCAATCCCACTAATGTTAAAAGTTCCCGTGCTTTTCTTATACGTTCTTCTCTCCTAACTCCAGCAAAAATCATAGGCAACATTACGTTTTCTAAAGCCGTTAACACTGGAATAAGGTTAAACGTCTGGAAAATATAACCAATTTTTCTAGCTCTAAGCCATGCAAGCTCATAAGCATCTAGCTTACTAATATCTACTTCATCGATATAGACCTTGCCTCTAGTAGGTCTATCTAATCCTCCTATCATATTAAACAATGTAGTTTTACCTGAACCCGAAGGCCCCATTATAGATACATATTCTCCTCTTCTAATTTTTAGATTTATACCATCAAGCGCCTTTACGACAAAAGAACCCAACTTATAATATTTAGCTAAATCTTCTGTTTCAACCGTATATTCATATCTCAAAGACATATAATCACCCCAATTAGATTTCATATCTTAAAGCTTCTGCAGGATTCAGCTTAGCAGCATAATAAGCAGGATAAATAGTAGCTGCTAAGCTTAAAATAATTGCTAAACCAATACCTAAAATAAACAAAGCCACTGCAGAAGGAAGCATCCCTACTAAAGGTATTGTAGGATTAGGTAATCCAAGGGCCGTAACCGCTTTTCCAATTCCTATACTACTATTAGTTGCGGCATATATCATCGCAGCAATAAGCCCACCAAAGTATCCGACTAAACCTCCTATTGTACCAATAACTATTGCCTCCAACAGAAAAAGCTCCAAAACATGTCTATCCAATGCTCCTAATGTTTTATACGTGCCTATTTCCTTATATCGTTCAGCTACAGCAATCAACATACTGTTTGTGATACCTACACCACAAACCAGCAATGAGATAAACAATAGCCAGTACATATAGGGTTCAGTTCCCGAAGTTTGGCCACTAACAGTTTGAAAACTAGCCATTAAGAGCAAACTCACTAAGAATGCAATACCTAACATTACTGAAGCAGATGTTATGGCAGCTCTAGCAAATCTTTTTTTAATATTTTCAATACTAATCCTAAAAGCTTCGCCTAAAGGAAAAGATACTTCGCCTACATCCCATGTACTTTTTCTAATCACTTTCTCTTCCTTTTGGTTAGACATGTATAAACACCTTTAGTTTCAAATAATATTATATTAATTGTTTTAAAAAGATTTATATTGTTTGTTACTAAAATGGCTATTCAATAAAATATGGGGTCTCATATTGAACGAAATTAATAATAAAACAAAGGAAATAATTCAGTTAATACTTTCAAAGAAAAAAGAATTAACTGTTGATGATGTTTTAAAAATGATAGAGGAAAGAATAAATGAACTTGGAGGTTTAATAGATGAAGAAGCGGCTGCTATGTTAATAGCCAAAGAGCTTGGTATTCGGTTTATTCCAAAAGATCAAAGCTTTAAAATATCATCTCTAAAGATAAAGGATATTTCTTCCGGATACAGAAATATCATATTAGAAGCATATATCCTTAAAGTATCAGAAATATATAACTTTAGAAGAGCCGATGAATACAGAAAATATGTTAGAATTTTGCTTGGTGACGATACAGGCCAAATATGGATGGTTTTATGGGATAATCAGGCATTAAAGGCATATGAAAAATTTATTCCAGGCGATTTAGTAAGAATTGAGGGCGGATTTTGTAGAAAATATAGAGATAAACTTGAACTTGGACTTTTAAAAAATGGAAAAATATCTATTACTAGAAAAGCTGAATCTTTAGAACAAATTTACAATATTAGACAAAAATTTGATTTAAATATAGTTTTCTTGCACATAATCGATATTCTCCAAAGCAAAAAATCTCAATGCCTATATTGTCTCGATGAAAATAAAGGATGGTATAGAGTAACCTCTTTCAACCCTTTATCAAATATTAAGACTGGAGATAAAATCCTTTTACAGGATTCTAGAATAAGAAAAATCTCTAATAATATATATACAGCATATATCAGCGGTTTAACACGAATTTATATTCTTAACAAATTGTCTACACCTAAAATAAATAAAGAAAACGAGATAAGACCTTTACTAGATAAAAATTTTCTAAAGGTTACAAGTGATTCAGTATTGCAGGAAAAAGACCTAGATATAGAGGGAATATATATTGGTTTCATTCCATTTAGGCGAAAAGGAGGAAGTCTTTGGCTAACGGATGAAAACAAAAATATTAGGATTCCTTTGTTTGATGATGATCTTCTAGATAGTCTCATTAATATAGAACAACTCCAAAAAATAAGAATAAAAGGTGTAACAATAAGAAAAACAGAAAATAAAATTGTATTCCGTGCACTAAATTGTTCAGAAATTGTTTTCTTAAATGAAAAATACGATATACCAAACATACAATGTTCTCATCTTCTAACCGATAAAAGCTGTTTTATTAAAAACACCTCCTCTATAGTAAATTTTTCATTAGGTATAAGAGAATACAACGGTAAGATCATCGGAGGCATAAACATAAAAATTGACGACGGAACAGCACAATCCAATATACTGACAAATAAGATAAACATTATTGAAAAATTTCTTGGTTTGTCAGCGTCAGAACTATTAGATTATAAAAAAGATAATATTCTAGCTGATGTAATTGATTATTTAAAAGAAGACCTTCTTGGAAAAAATCTATTTGTAGAAGGTATACTTTTAAAATCGGGTATGATTATTCCTTCGAATGTAGAAATATTAAAATAATAAGTTCTATTTAATGGAAACAAATTCTTTATCTTGTATTAATAAAGTAATAACTTTACTTAAATTATACGATAAATATATCAAAATATAAATAGGCAGGTACCGAGTTTTTTAATATCATTTATGATTTTTATTAAGTGATGTAATGTGGGTAGAAGAAGAAAAGGTAGAAAAATAAGAGTTAGAGTGAAAAAGAAACTTCCAACACTTTTTCAATGTCCCAGATGTGGGTTTACAACAGTAGGAGTATCTATCGATAAAAAGTTAGGTTTTGTTACAGTCAGATGCTCAAATTGTGGTCTAACATATGTATTTGAATACAATCAATATTTACAACCAGTGGATTATTATAGTAGATTTCTTGATAATTTTGAAGAAGGTGTTCCTAGTGAAGAGAAAAGTGAAGAACTACCTGCTGAAACGCCTGAGTAAAGAAAAAGCACTTCATATGACATTAATTGACCCAGAAAAAACTAATCGTATCGAAGCAGAAAGAATAGCTAAAGAAGCTATTCGAGCTGGAACCTCGGCTATCATGGTGGGTGGCAGCATCGGCGTTTCTGAAAGAATGGTAGATGAAGTAATCAGAGGAATTAAAAAAATAACAAAAAATATACCTGTAATTCTTTTCCCTGGTAATCCATCAGCTTTAAGTAAATATGCGGATGCTATATGGTTTCTATCAGTTCTCAATTCTCAAAATCCATACTTTATAATTGGAGCCCAGATGCAGGGAGCTCCAATAGTTAAAAAATATAATCTTGAAGTCCTTTCTCTTGCTTATCTTATTCTTGGAGAGGGAGGAGTTGTATCTTACGTAAGTCAAACAAGACCTCTTCCTCTAGAAAAACCTGAGATAATTGTCTCATATGCTCTCGCAGCTCAATACATAGGATTTAATTTTGTTTATCTGGAAGGTGGTTCGGGTGGAAAACCTGTATCGTCAACAATAGTTAGATACGTTAAAAGCTTTATTGAAATTCCTCTCATTGTAGGAGGAGGAATAAAAACTTATGATAAAGCAAAGGAACTTGTCAGTGCGGGTGCAGATATATTAGTTACAGGAACGATAGTTGAGGAGTCTAATGATATATATTCTAGTCTACTCGAAATCATTAAAGGAATAAAAGACGGTGCATTACTAAAAGAGAACACAGGTTTAAATACTAAAGAAACCTAAATGTGCCAGTATCACAGCCATCGTCAACAATAATGTTGATAACAATACTATTTCTGGCTTAATCTTTATTCCTCCTATATCTTCATCAAAAAACGTCATTAATCCTGCCGCTGAGACTGGAGGTGGTGCTTTTTCCTTATCTCTTTTCTTTCTTCTTCTCACACTCATTTCTAATCACTATATATTTGATCTATAAAATATCTTAAAATTTTCGTTTACTCGACATATTCTGTTATAACTAACGTTTTTCTAGACTTTTCATATATACCCCCTATACCCCATGGATCATCTATTATGACCGTAAAAGGAATCTTACCTATCATCATCTGTTCAATTTTCTTTGTTATAATACTTAAATTATCTTTTTTCTCAGAAACTTCTAACAGATTCATAGTTGAGAGTATATCAAGAAACCTTTGTAGTACTCCCTCAATATTTGTTACAAAAAAAGGAGCAATGATGCCAGGAACCATCTCTGCTCCTATTTCAGGAATCTCGATACGAGTCATAGATGTTCTTAGAATTTTAGTTTTTAAATCCTCTTTATTTTCAACTTTGATATATATTCTTCTACGCCTTTTTTTCTTTAAGGGTATCATATCATTATGCTTATATCCACACGAAGAACAATTCTTTGATATAAGTAATACTTCACCAAGCCTAGGTAGATTATACATTGTTTCATTTACAACAAGTGTATTTTTACCACAATATGGACATTCTAAAGTATATGTGTGAGTCTCTTTTGCATACTGTGTTATCTTATCTTCAAACATAATCAACACTTAATTTTCCAAATCATACTATATGAGACTTTTATATAGTTTTAATTTAAGTATTTTTGAGGATGAGTTATTTATGACAGAGAACAGTACAACCATAAAGAGAATGGCTCACTTATTAAAGTCTGGAGCTACAATGCTAGATAAGGTTTGCCCCAAGTGCCATGTACCTTTATTTAAATTAAAATCCGGCGAAGTAATATGTCCTTCTTGTGGACAAAGATTTGTTATAGTACAGAGTGAAGAAGAAGAAATAAAAGTATATATTGATGAGGCATTGAAAGAACTTGAACGTTTACTTACAGCCAAGATATATAAGATAAACTCCGAAATTAGACAAACAGAAAAATTAACAGATTTATCAGAGATTATGAAGAGTATTTATGAAATATTAAAAGTTATTGAATTGTCTAGAAGTATAAGAAAGAGACATGATTATGAATCTAAAACCAGAGAGAGTTAAAGATTCACATATAATTATTTATGATGAAAAACATTGGAGAAGGCTTAGCACATTTAGAAAAAAAGCTTTAAAAATAATGAAAATTCTCAAGAAACATAACATTGATAGCTTAGTAATTGGAAGCATTGCAAGAGGAGATATCCATGAAAAAAGCGACATTGATATAATTATTCTCAATTACATACCTAGTTTTATTGTGGAAAACATCCTTATAAGCTCTGGATATCAAATATTTTTTAAAAATTTGGTTCAGGCTACCCCAAATAGTATTGTTAAAGCAAATATTTATATAGATGAAAATACATCAATCAGCATTCCACTATCAAAACTAACAGAAAAAGACTATGAATTTTTTAAATTTGCTGGCTCTCTTTCATTAGACGGCATTATAAAAAATACAAGAGTACCAGGTATTAACAAAAAACTTTTACTGATTAAGCCTATAAAGAAAGGACATATTGAATATTCGATAATCAGTAGAGAATACAATGTTGCCAAAATTTTAGGTATCTCTCCTAGGATAATTTTTGAAAGAGAAAAAATGTTGTTACGAAGGGATGAAATAGGTAGAACAGGTATTTTTTTAAAAATAAATGTCCCACCAGATAAAAATATTGAAGATATAGCTCGAGAAACAGCCAAGAAAAATCCATATCTTAGAAAAATGATCAATTCACTATTTTAAAATATAATATAGCTGCTATATTTCCTATCTTTTCAAGCTTCTTACCATGTTCACTTTCCGAGGATATAATGATTATCTCACCAGACGCTTCAATAGTTTTTTCTAAAATATCTCGAATCTTTTCTTTCTCATTTATATCAAAAAAGAAACTATCATTTAAAACCAAAGTTTTTATTGCTTTGTAATCAGCAGCAACTCTGACTTCCCTTAAGCCAATAGCTATCTTATTATCTCCCTTTATAAGATAACTAAATAACTCATCTATTTTTTCCTTCTCATACACATACCTAGTATCCTTAAAAAAATGCTTTAAATCCTCTCTTCTAAGCAATTCATATATGCCTGCCTTTCCACCCTCTGAAACCTGTACATATCTCAGAATCTTTCCAGCGAAAAACCTTTTTTCACTAAATATCTCTTTTAACATTGGTAAAAATAACGATGTACTTGCAATTATAACCTCATTAAATCCATTTAGATTTATAATGTCTCTCTTCTCTTCAAAAAATTTTCTAAAAACCTCTCCGTACAACTTTAGAAGACTATATCCTTTCTCTCTTTTCTTAGAGATAAATAATTGCTGAGTAAATTTTATCTCTATTCCCTGAGGTGATAAGAATCCTACTGATATTTCATCGTCACCTATAGATAGCAATAAAATTTTCTTATAATGTGCAGAAGCCATCTTAAGTATCCTATTGATTAATGGTGAAAAATTTTCCTTATATATCAATAATTCTGAACCAACACTGATAGACAATGTATGATAAGATCCCTTTATATGCAAATCCTCTGGAGCATCTATAACAACCCCCCTAATCCTTAAATTTTTTAAAAATTTATGAAACTCAAATGAAGTAAGCCTTATTCCAAGATATACCCTTATTCTTTTACCCTTAATACTTTCTGTAGCTCTCTCAATTTTTAATTGTCTAGTTGTCCAAGAATATATTATGTCATTTTTTTCTAATATAAGAGAAAGATAGTATAAATCTTCAGGAACTTCAATTAGCAACTTAATATAAGATTTTTGTTTGTTGTACTCTATAAGCTTCATCATCTCACCAAATTCCAAGTTCTTCCTCGATAACAGTTAAAAGTTTACAAAGAACACACCATGCTTGTAAAGGTTCTTTATAAATTGAATACGTATAATCAGCTATGTTCCTAACCTCGGAAGAAAACTCTCCTCTTTGAAATCCTCCAACCATGATTAAAGGATTCTTATCATATACTACCCTCTTAGACAAATTAGAAGCTAATATTTGTTCACCCTTTTCATCTAAAAGATAAATCTTTGAAAAACCTCTCTTCTTAACAAAATCATATAGTGAAAAATCTAGTATCTCTAACAAAGGCTTATTTGAATCCGGAGGAACACAACCCTGGACTAATAACTGTTCCATAAGACCAACAAATCTATTGTAATTTCTCGGCAATCTTGTCTCAGGACTAATTCTAATAATTTTTTTCCCAATAGTATAAACATATATTCCTAATCTTCTATGCTTATTTATGACAGAATCTAATAATAACAACAATAAAAAATGCACTATATCTGGTCTCCCTCTCTTTTCAAAATCTCCGAGTTTCTTCATAGCTGGATAGTGTAATGATATATCTAAGAGAACTTCTTCTGGCTTTTTTCTCTTTCTTCTTGCGGATTTAATAATAGCCGGATGCCTAGCTATTTTAGTAGGTACAAGTTCAATGCCAGCATCAACTATCATAAAATTAATCATACCAACACTCTTACACTTTTAGTATAATCTGCTTTTATTTAGCAAATCCTTAATAAATCTATTTTATTTAATTACCTGTCTATGAAAAACTTTGTTACAAAAAAAGACTTCATAAAAGATATAGCAATCCAAAGAATCGACATACTTTTTAAAATGGCAGAAGAAGTATACAGAAAAGATCAAAGACTAGCTAATAGGTATGTAGAACTTGCATACCTTATAGCATTAAGGGCTCGTGTAAGAATACCAAAAAAATACAAATATAGAATATGCAAAAAATGTAGGACATATTTAGTACCTGGCAAAACTTTATCAGTTCGACTTAGATCTAGAAGAGAACCACATATTATTATGAAATGTACAACATGCGGATATATCCGGAGAATACCTTACAAAAAAGTCTTAAAGACATTAAACAAGAAAACTATATCCTCTGGAGAAAGCTGATAAACTCTTCTTTTAAGATAATGTTTCCCTTCTGTAGACAATACATCTATCAAGTCAGATCTAACATGTTTTAAAGCGCTATATAGCGTCCTCCTTCTTTGCGAAAAAAGCAATGAAGTAAATTTTTCAAACAAATCAATGTCAATAAAATCTATTTTCTTAGGAAAAATTATAACAATTCTAGACTCCACCTCGGGTTGTGGAAAAAATGCGCTACGTGGGATTATATCCTTTAACTCTATATCTGAAAATATCTTCACAAAAACAGATAACCTACCGTATTTTTTAGTACCAGGTTGAGCTATCAACCTTTCACCAAATTCTCTTTGAAAAGTTAGTACGGCTTTATCAAAGTTATCTTCTTTTAAAATTTTTATTAAAATATTAGACGAAACGCTGAAAGGTGTATTCGAGAAAATTATATCTACTTTAGGAATTTCCATCTTAAGAAAATCCATATGAATTAGTCTAACATTATGAATGTTTTTTAATCGTCTCCTTAGAATACTAAACAGCTTGTCGTCTATTTCAACAGCAATAACCTCTTTACATTTCTTAGCTAATTTCTCAGTAATCAAACCTATTCCAGCACCGATTTCAAGTATTATATCGTTTGGTTTAGGATCAACATAATCTATAATCTTTCTAAGTACTTCACAACTAACCAAAAAAGATTGTCCAAGCTTTTTCTTAGGCTTAATTTTATTTTCTTTTAATATCTTTAAAGTCGTCTCAAAAATACTACACTCTTTATCCAATTTAATAACCCCTTATATAATGAGAAATAAAAACCTTTATTTATTCAATCCATTTTTTCTTCTTAATTTTCTCCGGTATGTATACCCTTGACAAAAACTTAAATCCATGTCCCGATAAAGCTTCTATCTCAACCTTCTCTTTCTTTTTAAGAAATATGTTAAGTTCCTTTATCCATGCTTTTGACTCTTTAAACCATGGATAAGCTAATAGTTCTTTAGCTCTCTTTATATCCCTATCAGTAGCTTTAATAATAAAATTCTTTGGAATTTTATATTCTGTAATATCCGAAGGAGTTAATCCAAGAAACCTGGCTTCTGGAGTAGCAAGCCTTTCACTTTCATAACTTAAGCTTATAGACCCACTTCTATAAACAGAATAAATATAAAAACCATAGCTATCACTATCTGTTAAAATATATACTGGTAAACTATACTCTTCCCATAAACGTCTAACCATTCTTCTTGTAGACCTATCTGGTTGTCCTTTACCAGTCATCAATATACAGTTATTCTTCCTCCAAAATTCTTCTTCATTCAACCTATGAAATATAGCATCCTTCTCAACTACTAAAACCCAGTCTGCATCCACTCGCCTTATTTCTAAATTATCAACGTTTGGTGGTATAGCATATGCACCACTACCCATCCGTGAAAGATCAATATCTGACCCTTTTGACCTTATAATCATATTACCTGCAATTTTACCCTTTGTATCATGCATTATACCCATATGTTCCCTTAACAATCCCGTAGCCACTTCTATATCTTGTATAACAGCGTTAGACTCCCTTTGTGTATCCCATGTCTCCTCTGTTCTTCTTCTACCATATTCATCAACATACGTAATAGTATGCTTACCAGTATAATATAAGTCTCTAATAGTAGGATAATCACCTTCCCGACGAGCTCTGATAATTATGGACAGCATTAAAACAGTCTGCATAAATCTCTTTGATTCACCTATATCAAAAAATTCACGTATTGCCTTCCTAGAACCCAATTTAAGAATACGTTCTTTCCTACTCCATACTGTATTAGCTAATGTTCTTATTGGAACAACTATTCTAGGAGGCTGGTCCTTCATTATTTGATCTACAATATTTTTTCCAAATCTTTCAAGTCTCCTAAGAACCCTTTTTTCATCTACTACACGGTGCTTTCGCGGCACTTTTAATACCACCTCTAACTATAGCTTTTCTCTTTATTTCCTTTTTAAGTAATTCCATCAATTTTTGTTTTATAATCGTTTCACCACCATCATTATTTAAAATATAAGCCAAAGCCCTAGTAACCTCATCCATATATTTAGATATCGTTACCTCTTTCCTTTTTATCTCATACATTTTTTCGATTCTGGATAAATGTCTACGAAGCCTTCTAGCTGTCTCCCTTATAGCAATATTTAACTCTTTTTCAACCTCTGGAACCTCTGCTATAGCCTCCTTCCCTACACCTTTAAAAGGTATCTTAGTGGAACATATATGAGTTACTATAGCTATTGGAGCAGGAAATTTAACTTTGTATACATTCCAATCGATAGCATCTATAATTTTTCTCGATACATCAACACTTTCATCATATAGAAGAGGAATCCTATTTGCGAAACGTAACAACATCGGAGTATCTGAGACAGGGACTTTTCCACCCCAAGCCAATGCTGTTTCTATGATAAACGGGTTACCTCCATAGGAAGATGGAGGTCTACTAATAGCCGTAACGAATTCAGGCTCCAAAATCCTCTTTACACCCTCTTTAAGCAATGTATCTCCAAGTGGAGAAAGAGTTAAAGGCTTAGGTCTTCTCCATTTATTATAAACATGCATCTTATTTGATAACTTCTCTAAATCTGTCAAAGTTAACCTTCCAATCTTATGATCTGGATTAAAGCCGGCCCATTGACAAAAGTTTAAAGCCGTCTTCTTTCCAACTCCATCAAAATATTTTGTCAGAAAATCTAGCAGCCTCATTTTTCTATCAGCACTCCTTATTAATATCTTTAACAACTCTATATCTACTCCTTTAGGATGATATTTTCCTACCTGTGGCGGTTCAGGCAACTTTCTAGAAACTCTCTTGTATTCGATAGAACTTTCAGGAGTAATCAATCTTATAGTTGCGTAAGGAGCTATCAAAGCCGTTCTTCTTACATATTCTTCTATTCTTCTACGTGCTAACGGCCAATTTCCTTGAATCGTTAACTCAACTATAGTACCATGCCATTTCTTTCTTTTTTTCCTAACATTTAATTCTAAAACGATAGGCAAATTTTTCTCAATATCTATAAATAACCTATACTCATATTCAGTTTCTGAACTCTCTATTGAACTTTTAACATATATAGGTGTAGCTGTTGTAATCTGAGCATAAAGAACTGCCATTTTTACTCCTAAACCAAAAACCCCTCTGGCTTGTCTAAGAACATATTTTGATCCATAAAAAACACGAGCAAAAACATTTGGTACTTCTGTAATTGGTATACCAATACCATTATCCTCAATTCTTATAGTTATTTTATCATTTTGATTATTGGAAGGCTTTATCTCCAGTTTAATCTCAGGAAGAATACCATGTGTTTCAGTTGCATCTAGTGAATTTTCGAGAAGCTCTCTAACAGCTTGATAAAGTGACCTTACAGGATTCGAAAAACCTGCTATCTCTCTATTTCTATAAAAAAACTGTGATGGACTCAGCCCTTTATAGCTTTCCATAGTACTCTCCTCATCATTAAAAATGCTTTTTCAATAATGTAAAAAGGATTTAAAAATGATTCTCATCTCTAAAAAGGTAAACTATCTTTATTTTATAAAATACCATAATATAATTGTATTACTATCGTAATACTGGTGGAATACATGGCTAATACAACCAAACTTATAACGTTTATTGGTCTTTTACTACTAATAGGATTAATATTAGGAGTAGGGATATCATAC
>JAGGXB010000091.1 GCA_021163245.1 Thermoproteales archaeon | reverse complement strand
ATTGTATCGATTATCCTTTCAGTAATATATGTAGCTTCAGAGATATCCTTTAAGGACAATATTATTTCCTCAATACTTTATATTGCTGGTTTTGTCCTTATCCTTTATCAATTTTTCAGTCTTGGACTTTTCAACAATTTAAGAAAAAGATTAGATAGTACCAAGATATTAGACAGGCACATAGTGATAGTTTTCTTAGGTATAAGTTTTCTTTTATTCTCTATAGCCAGTAAGGCATTTGATCCATATGGCTTCTTTATTCTTATATTCTTTTTATACGCTTTAATAGAATCATCAAAAACGGTTTCAAGGGATAATGCATGGTATGACATATTTTTCATCACTACTTTATGGTTAATCTTGGATATTAGATGGTACAATGATTTATGGATGGAAGATAAATTTTCCTATACCTGGTGGAGTTTAGCATTATCGACAATAGCTATATTCGTGTTACAGTATATAAGGGAAATAAAAAATGTTAATTATACATATTATATAAAAAAGGAATATGTTATTAATGGTCTCATATTCTTCATTATTGGTTTTCCTATTTTATCATTATCCGGAGTCCTTTTAGGCTTTGTACAGTTTCCTCATTATCCAAGTAGTGGAAACGTACTAGAATATATCCTTGTTTTTATAGGCATATTTATCACGATAGCAGTGCCGGAGGAGTTGGTTTTCAGAGGAACTCTCTACAACCTTTTTGAGAAAAAATACGGTAGTAAAATAGCATTGATATTTTCATCAATTGTATTTGGTCTAACACATTGGAATAACGTATCATTACTTGTACATAAGATAATCTATGTTACCTTAGCGTCAATTGCTGGAGTAATATACTGTTTAGCTTACAAAAAAAGTAAAAGTATAATGGCATCAGCGTTAACACATACACTTGTAGACTTTGTATGGAGACTATTTTTCTAAATATTTTTTAAACCATTCTGTTGTCTTTTCTATAACATATTTTTTTATATCATAATGTGAAAAGGTATGGCCACCTCTTTCTAACCACAATATTTTTTTCTTAGACGTTAGTTTACTGTATGTGTATTTGGGATCATCTATTGTTACAGCTTGATCATCTCTTGCATGGATAATTAATGTAGGTGCTTTTATTCTTGGTAGGTATTCATCAATATTAAAAGTTGCTATATCTAGCATTTTTTCTCTCTTTATACGGTATGCTCCATATAGATGGATATATTCATCCTTTACACTATTAACTATTTCAAGTTTCTTTCTAAACCAGTTTTTACTTACAGCAGACCATAATACAAGAGTACTTATATCATAACGCGAGGAGATATAGATAGCCACAGCTCCACCCAGACTCAAACCAATAACTCCTATCTTTCCATGATTTATCCTATTATCCGATAATACATGTTCCATTATATGTTCTGCATCTATTAAAGCAGCACTAAGAGAAAAATCTTCGAAATAACCATCGCTATCACCATGATACCTATAATCAAATCTTAATGTTCCTATACCTTCTTCTAATATTTTCTTTTCTAGATCTGCAAATAATCTATTAGCTTCAATATGATTTCCTGTAAATCCATGAAACATAACCACTAGGCTATTATTCTTGTTAAAAGGTAGTTTTTTTATCCCATATACGTTCATTTTTTCTACTTCCAAGATAATAGGTTCTATAATCATGTTGCTTCACGTGAATTGAACAAATAATTAGTATACATCTTATTACAATAATTAAGAAAAAGAGTGAATTAAAGATATATTACTTTTCCTTCTCTGGCTGATTTCATCACAGCTAATGTTAACTCTAGAGTCTTTACTCCTTCACTTATGGGTGTACGTGTTTCTAAATCATTCTTTACTGCTTCTATAAGATTTCTCTCATTTAGAAATATGAGATCCCTTCCGATCTCAGCATATTCTTCAATCTTGAGTGGATCTGTACTACTTCTATATATCTTTAGACGATTAGCTTCTTCACTCTCAAGTGTAGCATCGCTACCTACTATATTCCATTTAACCCACCAGTATCTTGGTACAGCAGCAATTGTTGCTGTAACAGAACCAACTGCTCCTGATTTAAATCTTAGAACAACGCTACTTACATCTTCTATAGTCATGTTAGGTTCATTAACATAAAAAAGTCTATCCATTTCACTATATACTCTTTCAACATCACCGGCTAACCATCTTAATATATCATATAGATGTGTAGATTGTTCAACTACCTGACCACCACTTTTAGAAATATCCAGCCACCAGTCCCGTCTGATAAATCTACACCAGTATTTTCCAGTGACAAGTAAAACTTTTCCAAGTTCTCCGCTTTCGATTAGTTTCTTAGCTTTTTCGGCGGCAAGAGAAAATCTCAACTGATATCCAACCTGTGATTTTACACCATATTTTTCGACTGCTCTTTGCATCTCCTTAGCTAAATTAAGATCCAACGCTATGGGTTTTTCAATATAGATATTAACTCCATGTTCTGCTGCAACCATAACTTCGTCACTATGGGCAAAAGGAGGTAAAGAAATAAACACTATATCTAGATCCTCGTTCTTAAGCATTTGATGATAATCAGAATATGCTCTTCCACCATACTCTTCGGCACATTTTTTAGCTTTAGACAAATCTATATCTGTAAAAGCAATAAAAGTAACATCATTATTACGTGATAAGCTTCTCATATGTCCCCTAGCATTACCTCCGCATCCTATAAATCCAATTTTTACCTTTTCCATGACTAAAATAAAAACGGAAAAGAATAAAAAAGTTATCTATTATTTTTCCCATATATCTATTGGAGGCTTATGATCCGGAGGAATAGGAGACTTATAGATACGGCCTTTTAACCTTTTTTTATGTTCTTCCTTAGCTTTCTCCAGAAGCTCCTGGTTAACTAGAAAGTCTATAGCTGTCGCAGCTAATGTTTTTGAAGCAAACAATAAAGCCTTATGTGCAGTTATGCCAACAGATTGTGCTGTGCTCTGCCAAGAATGAGCTGGGGTACCTAAAACCCATGCAGCTGTAGAAAATTCAACTGTTGGTGCTTTCCAACTTACGTCAGCCACATCTGTTGAACCATGACTAATGTTTCCTTCTCCCCAAGGGTCTGGTATCTCATCGTCAATTAACTTATCAATAAGTTTTTCCCAACCGGGTCTTCCAGATTTCTGCAAAGCTCTAATCTTCGATTCACGACTAATAGTTTTTGCTATTGATCTAGAGAACTCTAATTCATCCTCAGTGTATTTTGGTGGTCCTATTTCTCTCATATTATTAACAATCACTTCTGCAATAGTACGATTTGGTATTAGATTATATATTCCTTCGAGAAACTGTATTTCAAGTTTAGTCCTAGTCATCATTGCTGCAGCTTTTGCTATGTCAACAACCCAGTTATAGATAAATTCAACTTGTTCCCTTTCAGGTGCTCTAATATAATACCAACTCCTAGCATAGTCTGGCACGATATTTGGTTGAGAGCCACCTCTCTCTATTACATAATGTATTCTAGCATCCTGAATGATATGTTCACGAAGATAATTTACGCCGATGTTCATTAACTCAACTGCATCTAAGGCGCTTCTACCTTCTTCTGGTGCTGCACCGGCGTGAGAAGCTTTTCCGTAAAAAATAAACTTAGCTGAATTGATCGCTAATGAACTTTTAAGTGTAACAGCATTCATAGTTCCAGGATGATGGCTTATAACTATGTCAACATCATCAAAATATCCATCTCTAACCATGTATACTTTGCCACTAAAATTTTCTTCAGCGGGAGTTCCATAGAACCTTATGGTTCCTTTTAATCCATATTTCTCTATAACTGTTTTGACAGCTATCGCGCCACCAATTCCAGAAGTTCCATGAATGTTATGTCCACATCCATGTCCAGCTCCTCCTTCAATTAATGGTTCTTTCCAGGGAACCATTTTTTGGGATAAGCCTGGCAAAGCATCGTATTCTCCCATAATACCAATTACAGGTGTTCCCTCACCCCAAGAAGCTATGAAAGCAGTTGGCATACCAGCTATTCCTAACTTGACTTCGAAACCATGATCTCCCAGGGTTGATGCTAGTAATCTAGAGGATTTATACTCTTTTAATCCAATTTCAGCATATTCCCATATGCTATCACTAATTTCTATTAGTTTGTCACTATTTTTATCAATCCAAGAAAAAGCTTCTCTTTTTAAACTCTTAACCATAATTCCTTCAATATATGAAAGATTCAAAAACTTTATGTATGTTCTGTTAAAAATAATAATCTTTTTGATCTAGGTATAACTGTATAAAAAGTGACTGGTGAAAAAATTGCGGAATCATTCTTTAAGTTATGAAACATATTTTAACAAGGTCTATGGAGGATGGATTGGTAAGTGTATAGGTGGAGCTATAGGAGCAAGAGTTGAAGGTATCAAAAAGCTCCATGATTTTGATGAAAGTAATGTTTTTCCGGAAGAATGGCCTCCTAATGATGATCTAGATTTACAAGTATTATGGTTATATGTCTTAAAAAATAAGGGAATATATATTACAAGTAAAGATTTGGCAGATGCTTGGCACAAATATAGTTGGTATTACTTTAACGAGTATGGAAGATTTCTTAAAAATTATGATAAAGGTATATATCCTCCTACATCGGGTTGGTTTGATAATAATTTCTTCAGAGAATCTATGGGTAGCCCTATACGATCAGAAATATGGGGCTTTATAAATCCTGGAAATCCTGATTTAGCAGCAGATTACGCTGGAAAAGATGCTGTACTTGATCACTGGAAGAATTCTGTGTGGGCTGAACAATTTTTTGCAGCGATAGAATCGTCGGTTTTCTTTATTCATGATATAGAAGAGCTTATAAAAATAGGTCTAAAATATGTACCAGTAGATTCGAAGCTTCACAAGGTTATAACTCTTGTCCAAAAATTAAGGTCAAAAAAAGTGGAATGGAGAGAGGCTAGAAAAGAGGTTCTAAGATATTTTGGGCATCCTGATTTCACATCTGTTTTTCAAAACATAGGTTTTATTCTTATTTCTCTTCTATGGGGTGAATATGACTTTGCTAACACTATGTTGATAGCTATAAATTCTGGATATGACACAGATTGTACATGTGCAACGTCTGGTGCTATTCTTGGTGCGATTCTAGGTGCAGATAAGATTCCTAAAAAATGGAAAGAACCTATAGGTGATAAGTTTGTTATGGGTTTTAAAATTCCTTGGAAAAAATATTCTATAAAGTATCTTGCTGAAGAAACATGTAAAATTGGAGTATTGTTGTCTAAGACACTAAATAAAAAGGTTAGAATCTTTGGATTTCCCAAAAATATTCTTGATACAAATTTGATTGTTGGGAATCCAAGGAGAGTAGAGATAGATATAAATTATGTTGGGTTACCTGTTATAACTTACAACAAGAGTAGCAAGGTTAAAATAACTATAAGAAATAATCGAGACACTGATCTCAAAGGAAAGCTTTTAATAAAACTCCCTGAAAAATTTGAATGCTTAGAAAAGATGTATAGGATTAATATTAACCCTAATGAGTCAAAAGAGGTCTTTTTCACTATAAAGTTTAAAGGTGATATACTTCATGACAAAAACATATTTACAGTTGTTTTAGAGGAACAAGGTAATAAAATATTAGAAGAAAAATTTGGACTAAGTGGTTCAAGAATTTGGCGATTAAAAGGACCCTATTGGACCAGTAAAGATTGGATAACCGATATAGCGGATATTTCATATGAATACATTGATGAAAAAAATTTTGTAACTGGTGAATATGAGAAAGCTTTCAGAAGCTCGATTGTTATAAGTTCGGAAGAATCTCTTTTACCTTTAGAAAATATACTTCCTCTATATGGAGAATACTGTGTTTATTTATATACCAAAATTTTCAGTCCCGAGAATATGAATGTTGATCTAGTTATGGGTGCTTCGGGCGATACAAAGATATGGTTCAATGAGGAATTTAAAGGATTGTATAGAGGTTCATATATTTGGAACCCAGTAATGTATCATATTCCTATATCTTTAAAAACAGGTATAAATAATCTAGTTATTAAATATGTGAAGAAATGTAATAAGCCTTTTCTGAGTATAGATTTCCATAGGCCGAATAAAGAAAAGATTCCAGGATACAGTATTTGGCTTACCGATTTAGGAAGTATACTATAATTTTTCATATATAGATACTGTAATAAAATAATGCTAGGGAAACCTTGCTATGATCAAGATAAAGGAAAAGTGGAATAAGCTTAGCAATAATACAAAATGGTTACTTATCACAGAACCAGGCTGGAGTTTACCAATGCCTTGGGTCTTTTATTATCAACCTCTCTATATGAAAGTGCTAGGTGTAAGTGAGATTGGGTTAGGATTATTAACTAGTTTTGGAATGGGTATGTCAATTATACTTCCGTTTGTAGGTGATTATTTTGGTGAGAAGATTGGTAAAAAATGGGCTTTTATAATTTTGGATTTAATCTGTAATATTGGGTATCTTTTATCACTTTTCTTTGCTAGAGATATAATTGCTTTTTTGTTAACTTATTTATTTTCTGCGCTTTACTCTGCTATAGGGCCATTATGGGAAACTTTATTAGTCGAAGAAATAGATGATGAAAGTCGAACCATAACTTATTCCACTATATCATTAATTAATTTATTTGGTAGTTTGTCTACTCCGATAGCTGGAATCATCATACAATTTTATGGTATTCTTAAAGGTTTCAGATATGTTATTTTGATAGCATTTATATTGTTTATAATAAAAACTCTAGTTTTAGTTTTCAAAATAAAAGAGCGTCCAGTACATCAATATAAGAAAGACATTTTTAGAAGAAGGCTGAGTGATGTGACAAAAATTATAGTATCTAATTATAGTGTCTTATTACTGTTTACTATTACAATTGTGATGAACATAACTATGTATTCTATCCCTACTTATCTTGCGTTATATCTTAAGGATGATAAAGGAGCAGGTCTATCCGTGGAAGAAATTTCTCTAGTACCTATGTTTTCGTCAATCACTTCAATTTTGGTTCTCTCATTAATCATATTTCGTACATCCACAAGATATAGGAGGTATTTGTTGATTAGTTTCTTACTGAGTGTTATAGCATATACTTTATACTATTTTTCTTTCATGTATTCAATGTTTGCCTATTTCGCCTCTATAATATCTGGTATTAAAACCATAGAGTTTATAGTTTCTCGAACGATGTTGAATAACTATATCGACCGTATAAATCCAGAATATAGAAGTAAGATTCTTTCAGTTTTATATTCTATTGTACAGATTGTTACAATTCCAGCACCGACATTACTAGGGTTAGCTTATACATATGATCCAAAAAATATTTGGGTTGTAGGTATTATTTTATCTATTATAGAATTATTTGCCTTAATAAAAATTGAATAGTTTTCCGCTATCTTTTTAATAGAAAATATATTCTTTTTAAAATATGGATGAAAAAGAAAATGTTATCCTAATAATTTCTGATACGTTCAGACATGATCTATTATTTGAAAATTTTGTTGTGAAAAAAAATGTTCGCGCAAAGACTCCTTATTTAAATAGGTTCGCAAAAGAGTCTCTTGTTTTTACACGAGCTTATCATGCATCTTTTCCAACTGTTCCTAATAGGCATGATACATTAACAGGAAGATATACATTTATTTATTCTGACTGGGCACCTCTTCCAAGAGATGAACGTGTTTTATCGTTAATGCTTAAGGAAAAGGAATATACAAGTGTGATGATAGCGGATACTCCTCATATATTAAAAGATGGATATCACTTTGATAGGGGGTTTGATGCATGGGTTTGGATTAGAGGACAGGAGAATGATAGGTATAGAACTGATCCTATAGATGTTCAATTACCTTGTAGTCCCCAGAAGCTTAGGAATGTTAAGACTACTATTCAGCACATGAGGAATAATGCATATAGATTAGTGGAAGAGGACTGGATACCTGCAAAGACTGCAAAAACGGCTGCCGAGTGGCTTGAGAAAAATTATAAGAGAAAGTTTTTCATGTATATAGATTTCTTTGATCCACATGAGCCATGGGATCCGCCTAGATGGTACATAGATATGTATGACCCAGATTATGAAGGTGAGGAGGTTACATATCCAGTATATGGACCCACTGATTATTTATCAAAAGAAGAGTTGGAGCATTGTAGAGCTATGTATGCAGGTGAAGCTACACTGGTTGATAGATGGATAGGATTTTTACTGGAAAAGATCGATGAGCTTGGATTATTTGAGAATACTACGGTTATCTTTACTGCTGATCATGGCTTTTACTTGGGTGAACATAATCTTATTGGTAAATCAATAATTATGGGAGATGCACATGGTCTTGCTCCATTATACGAGGAAGTTGCTCATATTCCTTTGCTTATAAGACTTTCCGATAACATTGGTAAAAAACATCAGATAATTGAAAATCTTGTGCAAACTCCGGATATAACGGCTACTATTCTAGATATTGCTGGAGTAGTTGGAGAGACTCAAATAGAAGGATTTTCACTTTTACCTCTAGCTAGAGGAGAGGATTTAGAATTTAGGGATTTTGCGGTATCCTCTCCTTCTATTATAAGAGGTGTTAGATCTGGACTTAGACCGACTATAACTACTGATGAGTGGGCATTGATTCTTGCTTCTCAAGAATCGCCAAAAATGGAAGAGGTTGAGTACACTATGATTGTTGATGGTGAGCCAAGAATTCTTAAACCTTTTGGAAAGATTGAAACTGAACTATATAATTTACGAAAGGATCCTAAACAGCAATATAATGTTCTGGAGGATAATAAAGATATAGCAAAGGAACTTAGAGACATGTTTATAGATTTCCTATATGAAAAAGGTGCTAAAGAAGAATATATAGTTCCTTGGAAAAATTGCAAAGGAATTGACTAAATATATTAATTTTTAGTTTTTCTTTTTATTGATAAGATGTGGAGATTATATAGCATTGAAGAAGTTATTAAGGGTACAGTTAAACATTTGGAAAAGAAGTTTGATGAAGAAGAGATTAATGTTTTAGATGCATTAAATAGATTTTCTGCAAGGGAATATTATTCCTTAATTGATCTTCCTCCTTATCCTAAATCAACTATGGATGGGTATGCTGTATTAAGTTCGGATTGTAGCGGTGCTTCAGAGAATTCACCAATTTTTCTAGAAGTTCTTACTGAAGTTATTAGATCTGGTGAAAAACCCACTATAAAAATTAGTCAAGGTAAATGTGTAAAGATTGAGACTGGAGGCTTTTTACCTAAAGGAGCAGATGCTGTAATTCCTATCGAAGATGTTATTTTATCTAAAGAACATATAGAGGTTACGAAACCACTCAGTAAATATGAAAATGTTTCACTACCTAGCGAAGAGCTTAGCAGAGATGATAAGATTATAGAGGAAGGTGAACTCATAAGGCCTTGGCATATTTCTACACTTTATGCTTCAAGATATAGGAAGATTTTTGTGAAAAAAATCAATGCGGGTATCATATATACTGGAGATGAATTTAAAAATGGTGAAAATATTCCTTATACAAATTATTTAGTTAAGGGATGGTTGGAAGAAAATGGGTTTAAAGTTACTGACATCATATATTCTAATGATGATCCTTTCTCTATTAGAAGTAGTGTTCAAAGATTATTGAGCAAAAATACATTTATTGTAATTCTAGGCGGTACATCTAAAGGAGACTGGGATTATGTATACAATGGTCTGGAAAAATTGGCATCCAATATTTATAGAGGTGTTAGAATGAAGCCCGGTAAAACAACTACGATATATGTAATCGATGGTAAACCAGTATTTTCAATTAGTGGTCTTCCGGCAGCTGCTTTTTCTTCTTTGGAGCTAATCATCAAAAAAATTTTGTTTTTATGGTTGCATTTAAGGTATTTATCTCCTCCTAAAATCAAAGCAAAATTAAATAGAAGAGTAACTTCAAAGCTTGGATTTGTAAGTTTTACCAGAGTTAGGGTTTTTGAGAGAGAGGGAGAATTGTTTGCTGAACCCTTAGTTAGTGGTGGATCAGGTTCTTTAAGAAGTCTTGTACTGGGAAATGGGTATATTGTTGTGCCTGAGCATGTAGAAGGATTTGATAAAGGTGATTTAGTAGAGGTTGTGCTTTATGGATCAATCAAGAAGAATATATAGGGAATTAATAGATTTAGAAGAGGTTATACCTAGAATTGAGAGGTATGTAAAGCTCGCACCCTTGGGTATTGAGGAAATACCAGTGTATTTTTCTACTGGAAGAATTTTAGCTGAAAATGTAAAGGCAAAAATTAATCTTCCACCATATACACGTTCATTGATGGATGGCTATGCAGTTATATCAGATGACGTAAAGATGGCCTATGAAGATTCTCCTGTGAAATTAAAAGTTGTTGGAAGGATATATGCTGGATCTTGTCGGATGATAACTATTAATAACGGGGAGGCAGTTGAAGTTGCTACTGGGGCTCCAATTCCTTATCCTGCGGATGCAGTAGTTCCAGTAGAATATACAGATGAGGAGAACAATATTGTTAAGGTTTATAAACGTGTTGCTCCTGGTGAAAATGTTGATATTCTCGCTTCTGACTTTGTCAGAGGTGAAACCATTGTATATAAGGGAACTAAAATAACATCTTCTATAATTGCCACACTTATATCTGCTGGTGTTAAAAGAATAAAAGTATATACAAAGGTTAGAGTTGGTATATTTTCTATAGGTAATGAATTAAAGTATCTTGATGAGGTTCTCAATTATGGAGAGATCTATGATTCTAATTCTTACATGATTTCTTCTTTAGTTTATGAAAATGGAGGCATTCCTTATTTAGAAGGAATAGTTAGGGATGATGAAGAAGAAATTAGGAGGAAGTTAGATGAATGTATAAGGAAGTATGATATTATTGTGACTATTGGAGGTACTTCGTCTGGTTTAGAAGATTTAACATATAGGATAATAGATTCTTATAAGCCTGGTATAATTATCCATGGTTTAAAGATTAAACCCGGAGGACCTACAGCTATAGGAATAGCAGATGGTAAAATTATAGTTGCTCTACCAGGTTTCCCTATATCCTGTCTTACTGCTGCTAACCTTGTTTTGCTTCCAATAATTTTAAGGCTTCAGGGTTCAAAAATTGGTAAGCTAAAAAATATTAATGCTAGACTTCTTTTACCTGTTAAAGGTTTTGTCGGGAAAAAAAGAATTGTTCCTGTAATTCTCGCAAAAGAAGAGAATGGTTATCTTGCCTATCCTTATATTTTTCACAGTGGTTCTATAGGTAAGTTTTCTAAAGTTGATGGGTTCTTTATAATTCCTGCAGAACTTGAAGGTATAAAAAGTGGAAAGATAATCAATGTTTATCTATATCCTGGGTATGAGGAAAACGATGTGTTATATTTCGGGAGTCATTGTCCTCTAGCTGAGAAAATATTATTGGAGATAAAGAATACTTATAACGTAAAAATTGTATATATGGGAAGTCTAGGTGGGCTAAGAGCTCTTAAAAATGGTATTAGCGATTTATCAGGAATCCATCTTATTGATGAAGAAACAGGAAGTTATAATGTTTCGTTTATAAGAAAGATAGGTGTAGATAATGTTTTGTTGATAAAAGGTTATCGTCGAGAGCAAGGTTTTGTGTATAGAAAAGGTTTAAACATAGATGGTTTAGAAGACATTATAAAGAAAGGATATCGATTTATAAATAGAAATAAAGGATCTGGTACAAGAACATTAACTGATGTTCTTTTAAAAAGATATGCAGTAGAAAAAGATATTAGTTTTCAAGAGATAACGAGAAAAATTAAAGGGTATAACTTTGAGGTAAAAACTCACGATAGTGTAGGTTTAGCTATTTCTCAAGGATTAGTTGATGTGGGTGTAGCAATTAGATATATCGCATATAAGTATAATTTGGACTTTACACCTATTGCTTTCGAGGAATTTGATTTCGTTGTTAAGAGAAAAAGTTTATCAAAAATAGCTGTTAAATACTTCGTTGAAAATATTAGAAATCTTATATTGAATCATATAAAGGGTATGGAAGGTTTCGAGGTTTATGGGGAGACGGGAAGAATTATTAATCTCTAATCTTGTTAAAATGTTGATATAGCCTAGGCAGTGTAACATATGGTGTTAAAAGATAGATTTAATAGGTATTTAACTCATCTTCGTATTTCCGTTACTATGAAATGTAACTATGACTGTATATACTGTCATCGTGAAGGAGAAACATTTAAGGAAGATTTTCTTAGGGTTAGAGATATAGGTATTGTTTGTAAAGCTGCTACATTGCATGGGATAAAATATTATAAGATTACTGGAGGAGAACCACTAGTAAGAAGTGATATCTTAGAAATTGTTTCGGTTATAAAAGAGAATGTTTCTGGAGAAATATCTATGACTACTAATGGATATTTTTTAGAAGATTATATACCTGCGATACTTGATGCAGGTTTAAAAAGAGTGAATGTTAGTCTTCCTTCACTTAAGGAATCCAATTATCTTAGAATAACTAAGAGAAAAGGGCTTAACAAGGTTCTTAGAGGTCTTGACATTGCTGTTTCATATGGGGTTCCTATAAAGCTTAACGTTGTTGTAACAAAGTATAATTTTAATGAGCTAACATCGATAATAGAGTATGCTTCATCTAAAGGATTTGATATAAATCTTATTGAGTTAATTCCAGTTAATATTTCACCAGAAATATTTAGAGATTTATATGTTAGTATAGATGGTGTTGAAAAAGAGGTAATGGATAAAGCTAAGAAGAGATATATACGTGATCTTCAGGCAAGACCTGTGTATGTTCTAGATACTGGTGTGAAGATAGAGTTCATCAAATCGTTCTGTAATCCTATTTTCTGTAATAAGTGTTCAAAAATTAGGCTTACACATGATGGATTTCTAAAGCCATGTATTATGAGGAATGACAATGTAGTAGATATTCGGAGTATTTTAAGAGCAGATTTTTCAGATGATAAAAAGATATTAATGATTTATGAAAAGATTAAAGAAACAAATATGAAAAGAGAGCCATATTTTAGATATAGAGGTAATAAATGTGTCAGTGTCGATGGTAGATATATCCGGGAAAGATAAAACGTATAGGGAAGCTGTAGCTGAAGGAAAAATTTATTTGAGAAAGGAGACTATTGAAAGAATATTCAGGAACCAAATTGAGAAAGGAGATATATTTACTATATCTAAAGTTGCAGCTATTCAGGCGGTTAAAAAGACTAGTGAGATTCTGCCTCTGTGTCATCCTATAGATATTTTTCATATAGATGTAGATATAGAATTAAAAGATGGATTTGTTAAAGTAATAGTAAGAGTTAAATCTTATGAGAGAACAGGAGTAGAAATGGAGGCTTTGAATGGTGTGACCGTAGCATTATTAAATATATGGGATATGGTTAAAAAATATGAGAAAGATAACAGTGGTAATTATCCATTTACAAAGATAACAGACGTAAGAGTAGTTAGTAAAGTTAAGAAACAAAATAATCAATATGTTTAGATTTTTGCTTAAATATTTCTATTATCTCTGTAAGAGCCTTATTCATAGTTTTTCTATCTTCTGCTAGAATACCTGCGAGAAAAATAGGTTCTCCAGGCGACAATCTTCCTCTTGCCGCTATTGTAATTACATTAACTTTATATTTCTCTGATATTTTTTCTGAGAGTTCTTTAAGATCCCTTTCTGATATTTCATTTAACATATACTTGATTTTTCTATCATTCACTTGAAGTTTAACTTTACCAATAAATATTCCTGTTGCGGATTTTTTCTCACGCCATATCCTTGTAAGAAAACTTGAGAATGTTTTAAAATCTATTCTTTCTACAACTAAGGAAATAACTTTTCCCCATCCACTAATTCCATAAGAAATCTCTAATGCATGCCTAGAGATAGGTAGTATGATATTTTCTAGCACTAGTTTTAATGCTGAAGGATTACCGGGTACAACAAATATGAGAGATGATCCTATTTTTCCAGCTAATGCTCTAGACATTAATCCTTTTGCTCCTATTTCATTATAGGAAATATTTCTGAGATGTTCGCCGAATCCTTGGAGTTCCTTTTCTATCAATGGCTTGATGGCATCAACCGTTATATCATGATCGCTGATTCCTGTTCCACCAAGTAATAATATTACATCATAATTGTTAACGTTAGAAATTACATGTTTTAATATTTCATATTTATTGTTAGGAATAACTGTATAAACAAATTTGATCCCTTTTCTAGTGAAAAATTCTTCTATAAATGGATATGTTTTATCCATGCTAGGATCAATGAGAAGAGTATCGCTGACCATACATACATAAAATGTTAGATTAGTCAAATCGGTCACCTTATATGTATGTTGTAACAAGTCTTATATCTTAGTTTTTATATACGGTAATTAGTGATCAAAGTGAAAAAATTATCCATCATCGATGTCAATAGATGTGTCGGATGTATGCTATGCGTGTTTGCCTGTGCACGTAGATTTGGTGAGTCTGGTGTTGCTAAATCAGCAATAAGGGTATCTAGTGTTGGTGGTGTCGAAACAGGTTACAGAATACAAGTTTGTAGAGCATGTACTGATCCTCCTTGTGCAAGCGTATGTCCGACAGGAGCATTATTAAGAAGAAAGGGAGGCGGGGTAATGCTTCGACCTAATCTTTGTATAGGTTGTGGAAATTGTGTTGATGCATGTCCAATTGGAGCTGTTCAATGGGATATAGAGTTGAATAAACCGATAATTTGTACTCATTGTGGTTATTGTGTTGATTTTTGTCCCCATGGGGTGCTTGAACTAATAGACTTAAAAGAAAGAGGTGAGATACATGTGGCTCCCAAGGCATGATCCTATAAAGAATGTCTTGTATATTGATCTTACATTGAAGAAGTTTTGGGTAGAGGATAGAAGCGATCTCTTTGAAGAATATATGGGGGGTACCGGTGTTGCGATAAAACTTCTGGAGGAAGAGATACCTAGGAATGCTGATCCTCTAGGCCCTGATAATGTTATAGTTTTTGCCATAGGGCCATTTAATGGTGTGTATCCGGCTGCATCTAAGACTGTTGCTATGTTTAAATCTCCTCATACAGGTAACCTAGGAGAAAGTCATGCTGGCGGTAGGAGTAGTATAGCTATAAGATTGGCTGGATATGGCGCAATAGTGATTAAGGGTACCAGTAGTTTACCTATATGGGTATCAATAAGAGGAAAAAATGTGGTTTTTAATGACGCAAGAGCATTGTGGGGGATGCGGAGTAGCTACACTGTAGGCAGAATAATTAGGGAGAATGAACCTAATCCCGGATTTAGAACTATTATGAGAATTGGAAGAGCGGGAGAGAAGTTAATTACATATGCAGGTGTCATTACAGAAACTTATAGACATTTTGGAAGACTAGGATTAGGTGCAGTATTTGGTAGTAAGAAGCTTAAAGCGCTTGTTGTATCTGGAAGAGGAAGTATACCGATTTCTAACAAAAGAGAATATAGGAAGATCTATAAAGAATTGTATGATACAATGGTGAAATCTCCTGTAATGAAAAAATATCATGATATAGGTACACCAGTTAATGTTCTTAGACTTAATGAGATTGGAGCACTTCCAACAAAGAATCTTAAGGCTACAAAGTTTGAAAATGCAGATATATTATCAGGAGAAAATTTAGCTAAAGGATATTTAGCACGAAGAATGGCATGTAGTCATTGTCCTGTCGCCTGTATTCATTTAGCTGCTTTACGAGAACCTTATGTTGATGAACCTTTCTTCTATAAGACGACATTTGTTAGCTATGATTATGAGCCAATCTTTGCATTGGGATCAATGCTAGGGGCTAAAAGTGTAGATGGATTTCTAAAACTTTTAGATATGATTGAAACATATGGTTTAGATGCTATGAGTTCTGGGGTTGTATTAGCATGGATAACCGAGGCATTTGAAAGAGGGCTAATTGGTGAGAAAGAATTATTGGGTGAAAAACCAAAATGGGGTGATCATGAAACATATATGAGAATTATAGACAAACTTGTCGAGCAACCTAATGATTTTTACAAGGCTATCGGAAAAGGTTGTGCATATGCTTCTAGGATATATGGTGGTGAAGATTTTGCTCTTACTTTTGGAGGTAATGAAATGCCTGGATATCATACTGGTCCAGCAGCACCCTATAGCTTCATGGTTGGTGCCAGACATAGTCATCTAGATTCTGCGGGCTATAGTCTTGATGAAAAAACTATCGGTAAAGAACTTACTGAAGAAGAAATCGTTGATAAATTACTTGAAGAAGAAAGATGGAGGCAAGTACTTACAAGTCTAGTTGTTTGTTTATTTGCAAGGGGTGTGTATAAGCCCGAGATAATTGTTGACGCTTTTAAAGCTTTTGGTTTAACAGTTAAAGTTGATGACCTATATGAACTTGGTAAAAAGATACATATGGAAAAATATAAGTTTAAGATAAGAGAAGGATTTGATTTAGACAAATATAAGTTTCCAAAGAGAATATTTGAAACACCCACTCCCCACGGGTATCTAAGTGAAGAGAAATTAGTAAAAATGAAGAGGATATTTAAAGAAAAGATTATTAACGAAATAAAACCTATTTCTTAAAACAAGATTTTTTCATGCAATATTTTTTCTAGATTTAATACAAATTTTGTTTTCATAAATAGATTTATTTCTCCTATGTATTTCTCTATTGAATAATCGAATGGTATGTAACCTAAATAATTAATTTTGTTTTCCAAGGCATATTTTTTCACGATATCTGATGGTTGTACTCTCATGTTTTCCAGTATCCCAATAATTGGGATATTGAGATTCTTTAATAATTTGACAAGTTTGTCAACCGTGTTAAGTGATAGAATTGAGGGAGTAGTAACGATTAAAATTTCTTTCTTATTTATCAGTTTTAATAGTTCTAAAACTTCATCACCCACACCTGGAGGCATATCAATTATAAGATACTCTATATTATCCCATCTTGTTATAGCTAGTAGTTCTCGAAACAGGTTTGTTACCTCCCATCCTCTTAAAGGAAGCGGATTATCCCTAGTAAAATAATATATACTCATGAAATATACACTGTTTATTTGTGGAGGCTTAATTCCTTTTTCTTCAGTAGGAAATTCGTCTTTGGCTCCTAAAATTAAATGGCATGTGGGACCTTGAAAATCTAAGTCAAAAAGGCCGGTTAACTTATTATTTTTTGAGAGCAATAAAGCTAAAGTTGTTGAAATAATACTTTTACCTACACCTCCTTTACCGCTTCCTACAGCAATAATCCTTTCAATATTTTTTAGTCTTTCATTAATTATGCTTAATCGTGGATCCATTTTATTCACCTTTAAACTTTATTTTTTCTATCCAAACACCCCTACCCTTTAAAATATCAATATCAGGACTTCCACAATTTGGGCATTTTATAAATGCATGAAAAACCTCAGGAACAAAATGGATGGATTCAGCGATAAAATCATCAAGTTCTTTTAGATTTTCTGAAAAAGACCATGTTTTTCCACAAACTCTACATTTTAGTACTGCTGGCTCAATTTCTAAAATAATGGAAAGTTTATTCATTGAGTTTTCCTTTTTTAGTTCATCTAGAGCAAACTTAAAAATATCTATGTCAATTTGTTGAAGTTCGCCTATTTTAACAACTACCTTTTCTATCTTTTTATCCTTTGAATACTCTTTTATTGTTTTTATGACTCCTTCTGCTAAAGCCCATTCATGCATCTAAATTCCCCAAATACTGTTTAATATGAGAACAAAATACTATATATTAAGATTTATATTTGTGATATTTATGTCCATTAAAGACTTGAAGAAAAGGTTTTTTATAGTTGCTCATAGAGGAGCAAGTTTTTGTGAGCCAGAAAACACATTGAGGGCTTTTAAGAAGGCTATAGAGATTGGTGCTGATGTGGTTGAGTTTGATGTTCGTGTTTCTGGTGATGGTGTTCCTGTTGTTATTCATGATGCTAGTGTTGATCGTACTACTGATGGTAGTGGTCTTGTTTCAGAGCTTAGT
>JAGGXB010000032.1 GCA_021163245.1 Thermoproteales archaeon | reverse complement strand
ATGGTACTTGCTTCTAAAATATTCTATCTCAGTGAAAAAATAGGATTAAATACTATAGCTGCTAAAATTAAAAATTTTAAAATCCTAGATATACAAGAGATAAATGGAAAAGAATATGAGGTAGGAAGTTCCATTTCTTCTCTTGAGAAAATAGAAAATGGTTTAAGGGGAAAATATGAAGAATCCTTTATCCTAAACTTTAAATATCATGATGAAGATATGTTGGTTCCAATTACCGTGATAACACCGTTCGAATTTATAGAAAAAGAAAATATAACTTATATAATTATTTTTGCGAAAAAGAATAGGGCAAACAGAGTTGCAAATTTTTTCTCAACTATCCTTACAGCTGAAAAAAACAAGATACTTGAAATAGAAATAAGTCATAAAACTCTTCAAAAAATTGTTGAAGAAAGAAAAGAATATGTTAAAGTTATCTTTTTTGACAACGTTAAAATACCCGGTATTAATAAACTTTCTCTCTACGGAAGAAATATACTCGATACCCAACAATACGAAGAATATATAAAAATTGGGAAAATATGGTATGTTGTCCTAGAGTTTAGCGATGACATAGTTATAGGATTAACTCGAAATGGCATAGTAACCTTTTTTTCAAAAATAATTGAAGAAGATGCATTTAAATTTATAGAAGAAAAAATTCTGCCTTTGTCACAAGTTTAAGATAAAATTTTATAAACTTTTTCTAAATTAATCCTAATTTCCTGCTGAACCAGCGGCTTATCTTTTAATTGAAACAACTGTTCCTCAAAGGTCTCTCTTCTTATTTTATAGAATATACCTATAGGAATTCTTTCTCCCCATTCTGTGGCTTTAGCTATAGCTTTTTTAAAACTGGTATAGTCATAATCTGTTTCTTCAAGCCTGTATACCCTTTCTCTGAAATACGAATATGTATTATAAAATGTCACACAAGGTTGCAAAACATCAATAAAGGCAAACCCCTTATGTTTTATACCTTCCTCAAAAAGATAAATTAAATGTTTTATATCTCCCGCAAACCCTCTGGCAACAAACGTTGCTCCGCTTACAAGAGCTAAAAGTAAAGGATTTAATGGATTTTCAATATTTCCGTATGGTGTAGAACGTGTACGCATACCTTTTGGGGTTGTAGGTGTGACCTGCCCTGTGGTTAACCCAAATATCATGTTGTTGTGAATAATATATGTTAAATCTACGTTTCTTCTAGCTGCGTGTGGTAAATGACCTAGTCCTATAGCATATGCATCACCATCTCCCGCATGTCCAATAACAGTCAACCTATTATTAGAGATCTTAATGCCGGTGGCAACTGGAAGAACCCTTCCATGAATTACATGTATTGAATTAACATTCACATATTGATTTATTCGTCCATGACAGCCAATACCACTAACTAAAACAACACTTTCTGGTTTTAAATTAAGTCTTTCCAAGGCTTTAATCAAAGCATTTAGGATTGCAAAGTTGCCACATCCGGGACACCATACATTCTTTTTATTCGTCAAATATATTGATCCCAAGAATATCACCCTTCCAAAAATTTAATAATTTCATATGGATATGGTGGTCTTCCATCATACTTTAAGAATTTCTTCTTAACATCTAAATGTAAATATTCATTAAGTAAACTATTAAGAAGCCCTGTCCTGTTATTTTCTATAATCATTATATCGTTCTCCCCAACCTTAGAGAGAATATTTTTTACTAAATCTCTCGGAAAAGGTTCCATCCATATAACTTGAAGAAAACCTATTTTTTTATTCTTTCCTAAAATGTTAATAGCCTCAAGAATCGGACCTTTCAATGAACCCCATGATACTATTATTTTCTCAGGATACTCATCTCCATAATACTTTATTGTTTTATATCTTAACATCTCCCTTTTTAGAAGTTCCTGTTTCTTAAATCTTTTATCAACCATACTATTAACTAGAGCTGGATCATATGTCGGTGATCCCTCTTCATCATGCTCATTACTATTAGCTTTTACAATAGCGTTTTGAACTCCAGGAATAGCAAAAGGAGAGACTCCGTCTTCAGTTATCTTATACCTCTTATATTTTTCTCTTCCATTGTATACATCCCTTATTATTTTCCCTTCTTCGATTGGAAAAGGAGGAATAAATTTATCACAACTCCATCCGCTCTCAGCTAAAAATTTATCGCTTAGAATTATTACTGGAAGCTGGTACTTCCAAGCTAGATTAAATGAATAATAAGCAATCTCAAATGCTTCATAAGGATCCCCTGGGGCTAAAACAATCCTCGGAAATTCTCCCTGAGAAGCATGAAGCACAAATCTTAAATCTCCTTGACTTGTATATGTTGGCATACCAGTACTTGGACCTGGACGTTGTACAACAACTATAACAACTGGTATCTCAGCCATAGCAGCAAATCCAAGAGCTTCAGTCATTAAAGAAAAACCTCCTCCAGATGTTGCGGTCATCGAACGAACTCCAGCAAAAGCTGCACCTATAATCATATTGATGGCTGCAAGTTCGCTTTCTGGCTGTATTACAACTATATTTAAATCCTTCTGTAAAAGAGCCAGAAAATGCAGTATCGACGAAGCTGGAGTCATCGGATAGGCTGCATAAAATTTGAGACCTGAGGCAATAGCACCGATAGCAATAGCCTCATTACCAGTACAAAAAATTCTTTGGGACCTAGATATATTTGAAGAGAAAAAGATCTTTTTCAGGTAATGAGGATATTTTTCTAAAACATAATTATATCCCATTTTTGCTAAAGAAATGTTTTTTTCAGCAATGTCTTCGCTATAGGTATTCATATAAACTCTCTCTAATATACTGATATCATATTTTACCAAGCCAACCAAGGCACCTAATGCTATTGAATTCCTCATAACCTTTTTAGCATTTCTTTTTTTCAAAATATCATACATTGGCAACGATATAATATTAAAGTCTACAATACGCTCACTTTTATCTCTTTCATCGATTATTATAAAACTCGTTTTCTTTTCCAATCTATCAATGTGAATTATTGGAACTTCTCTGTTTAGTGCTATAAGAAAATCAATTTTATATCTGTTAGAAAAAACCGGACTTTCACTCACAGTAATACTATACCATTGATGCCCGCCTCGGATTATAGATATATATTCATTAGTTGAAAAAACATGTAATCCACCATGCATAAAAGTTTTTGATAAAATATTACCAGATGCAAATATACCGTCTCCCGCTTCTCCGCCTATAAGAAAAGTTACTCTCCTATTTTTCACAATCATAACCTTATGTATCCCTTAGTATAAGTATTTATATTTCCTAAATTTAAGAATTATTTAGTAATACTAATAATACAAATGTAAAAAATATAACCATTCTCGCTTTACAAAATTAGTCGAGGGTAAATTGTGAACATAACAACGGATATAAACAATATTCCAAAAAACAAAGGCTCATATATTTTATTTATAGTCCTAGAAGATGATTTAGAAGTAAAGATAGGTAGTCTTGGATCACATAAGTTGAAACAAGGATCTTATCTCTATATAGGCTCTGCACTAGGACCAGGTGGCTTGAGAGCAAGAATCAGAAGACATTTAACAAAAACAAAAAATCTGCACTGGCATATAGATTATCTAACAAAGGAAACTATAACAAAAATAAAATATGTTATATACATAGAAACTACTAGAAACATTGAATGCAATATAACACAAATCTTAACAAAACATAAAAATTTTAAAGCCATAATAAAGGGATTTGGTTCAACAGACTGTAAAAAGAGATGCATATCGCATTTTCTTATATGTTTAGATAAACCCTATAAATGTTTAGAAAAGACATATAATATTCTTAAAGAGCACAAATATGCTCCAAGAATAATGAAATTATAAAATCCCTAATTCACGTCTTAACATACATGCACGACATACTTCTTGCGACGAAGGCTCACCACAAATCTTACATGTCTTAAGGTCAGATTCTCTATATTTTTCTCGTAATAAGGACAAAACCTCCACTAAAGAGTTAAGTAAAGAATATTTAATTCCAGGATTTCTCATCTCTAAATCGTTAAGAAATTTCCTAATATACCATCTGAAACTTAATGGCGCATAAGGACATTCAACATTTTTATCTGGATACAAGCTATGAAGAATAGAATAAGTAGTAGTTTCCTTCTCTAGAATATCAAAAAATGGTTTAACTCTACGTACAAACCGAACGTGTGTTATAACTCCTGAAACAGGTCCTATCCTTGCAACTCTATCCCAATTATTATTCAAAATATTCATTAGAAAAGTTTGGATTACATCATCTAGATTATGTGCAGTTGCTAAAACTGTTCCTCCCATTTCTCTCGACTCCTTATTAAGTAGATAACGTCTAAAAACTCCACAATAAGTACATGGTAAATATGGAAGACCTAATTGTTTACCCTTCTTCACTATTTCATCAAGCGAATATCCAAATTCTTCCTTAAAAGAAACAATTTTATATTCTACGTCTAACTCATTGCATGTTTTTATAAACTTTCCAATTAGATGCTCTCGGTATCCTGCTATACCTTCATCTATAAGTAAACCTTTTATAATCCACCCAGGAGCCCTCTTAGATAGTTTCGAAAGATAATGTAGAAGAGATAAAGAATCCTTACCACCTGAAACCGCGACAACTATAGTCTCATTTTTTCCAAACATATGATATTTTCTTATAGTTCTCCTAACCTTTCTATCAAAATATTTTAAGAAATGTTTCTCACAAAAAAATTTCCCATTAACCCTAGAATAAAATATTGCTCTTCTATTACAAAAACTACATTTAGCCACCAGATACCACCGGATACAACGTTAATAAGTCTCCGTCCTTAACCTCGTCATGCTCTGTGACAATATTTCCATTACTCACAGGTATATACTCTTCCACATTCAAACCTAGCTCCCTGAATACATCGCCTATCTTCATCTTTTCTTTGTTGATTTTAAATTTTCTAGAACCCTTTATAACGACAAATATAACCACCACTATTGCACCATTAAAAAGAACTTAATAGAGATATATAAAAGCTTTAAAAGAAAATATTGAATTAACCTAAGATAACAACACTAACTAAATCTTTTATACATTCCTTAAACTTCTCTGCATCCTTCCTAGAACCAACTATAACTCCATAATGCATAGGAATAGCAACCTTAGGATTAATTATCTTAGCAGCTTCACATGCTTCATCTGCATTCATCACATATTTTCCGCTAACTGGTAAAAGAGCAACATCGATATTTTTTAGTTCCCTCATTTCTGGGATTAGATCCGTATCACCAGCATGATATATGTGGACACCTCCAATCTCTACAACTACACCGATTCCATTGTATTCCTTAGGATGATATGGCTTGTTCACATTATATGCCGGAACAGCAGAAACTTTTATACCCTTTACTTCAATCGACTCACCAGGCCTCAATAAAAACACATTATTTGATAAACCACTAACTTTATCTTTACAGTTAATTGAAGCAACTATATACCCGTCGTGTTTCAATACTTTTTTTACATCCTCAGGACTACAATGATCAAAATGTTCATGTGTACATATAACTAAGTCACCATCATTTATCGTTCTTCTAACTTTATAAGGATCAATATACACTACAGTATCTTTAAAGGATATCCGAAAACAATCATGAGATATATACTCTATATTAACATTATTGTAGTTATAAGAACTCATTTTTTACCACCAATAATATTTATCTATAGAAAAATATTTATCAATTTTCCTTAGACGAAAGTTTAATTAAAACATCACCTTGTCTTACAACATCACCCACATTAACTAGAATCTCCTCTACAATGCCTTTCCTACCAGCTCTTATATCAATTTGTGTCTTCATAGCCTCTAAAACAATAACTGTGCTACCCTCGTCTATTATATCTCCCTTTTTTACTTTTATATCCACAACCTTACCAGTAATAGGAGATGTTATAAAGTTTTTTCCAATGGTATGGGAAATTTGTTTGAAAGAATAAGTAGTTTCTTCACGTCTCCTTATCTCACCTTTTTCTAAAGCACTAAGAAGCATTTCAATATCACTTAATCCTTCATCGAGTTCAACCTCAACTTCATAAACTTCATCTTCAATAATTATTCTAAACTTTTTTTTCACCATCGAGAACCATCCCTAGAGTAAAGTTTTTCGTACATCATATCTTCATCGAAATGGATCCTACCAGAAATCTTCCAATAATCAAAACTATATTTCTTTCTAGTAATTTTTTTAGAATACTTCCTCCTTTTTTCCGATAAATAAGTTATTATGGCAGTAAATATCGCCAGTCTTTTTACTTTATCCATACTAAAATTTACACCGGCGGTAAACCATGTTTTCTTGGAGGTCTAGGAGGTCTTTCTCTCTTACTCATCAAAAACATAAGTGTCCTAACTAAAACAACTCTAGTCTCACTAGGAATAATTATGTCATCAATGTAACCTCTTGATGCAGATAAATAAGGTGTAGCTACCCTCGATCTATATTCCTCAACGAAACTTTTTACCATTTCTTCAGGATTATCTGATTTTGCAAGTTCTCTCTTATATATTATCCTTATAGCTCCCTCAGGACCCATCACCGCTATTTCAGCTGTAGGCCATGCATAGACGATATCCGCTCCCAAGTGTTTACTACCCATGGCAATATAGGCTCCACCATAAGCTTTTCTTAAAATAACTGTGATTTTTGGAACTGTTGACTCTGAGTATGCATAAATTATTTTAGCGCCATGACGTATCACTCCACCATGTTCCTGCATAGTACCAGGAAGAAAGCCTGGAACGTCAACAAATGTTATAATAGGAATATTAAAAGCATCACAAAAACGTACAAACCTTGATATTTTATCCGAAGAATCTATGTCTAATGAACCAGCTAAATGTAAAGGTTGATTAGCGACAACCCCTACCACATATCCATTAAGTCTAGCAAAACCAACAACAGCATTCTTAGCATAATGAGAATGTACTTCGAGAAAAGTGTCAGTATCAAATACAACATTTATGACATCTCTAACATCATAAGGTTTTATTGGATCATCAGGCATGAATGAATTCAAACTTTCTATGTATCTATTCGGATCATCTCCTGTGTCGATAAATGGTGGGTCAGATAAATTATTGGAAGGTAAATAGCTTAAAAGCTTTTTTATAAGAATAAAAACAGAATCCTCATCTTCAGCAATAAAATGAGCCACTCCACTCTTAGTAGCATGAATTTCAGCACCTCCTAACTCTTCAAAAGAAACTTCTTCTCCTATTGCAGCTTTAACCACTCGTGGTCCAGTAATAAACATAAAACTTTTCCTTGTCATAATAATGAAATCCGCCAAGGCTGGAGAATATACTGCTCCTCCTGCACAAGGACCCATAATTGCGGTGATTTGTGGAACTACACCACTAGCTTGAACGTTATTATAGAATATATCTCCATAACCTTTTAGACTATCTACTCCCTCCTGTATTCTAGCTCCACCAGAATCATTGATTCCAATAACAGGTATACCCAATTTAGTAGCCAGTCTAATTAGAGAAGCTATTTTAGAAGCATGCATTTCGCCAACACTACCTCCCATAAAAGTAAAGTCTTGAAGATAAACTGCTACTTTTCTACCCTCAATATTTCCTAATCCAGTTAATACACCATCTCCATACATTTTTCTTTTTTCCATTCCGAATTCTGTAGCTCTGTGCTGTACAAAACGACCAAGTTCAATAAAGGAATTTTCATCAAGCAACTTTTCTAATCTTTCGAAAACAGTTAGCTTACCTGCTTTATGTTGTTTTTCCACAGCTTCATCACTACGCAGCCTCGCCTTTTTTCTCTTCTCAACAAGCTCATGGATCTTCTCATCTATAGTACCCATACTACTCATCTCATTATAAATATTCAATAAAACTAAAGAAACTATTAAGTAATACAAATAGTTACTCTTCTACTTCCTCAACCCAAACCTCGTATTCTTTCCCCGAAATCTTTACTTTTATAAGCTTTGCCCCTCTTTGAACAGCCTCGCGTACAAGTTGAATATGTCTAACGACTTTCTCTAAGAACTGCAACTGTAATTGCATATGAAATTGTACAGATCTTTCAGAGTTTACTATTTTCTCAGATATTTTTTCATAAGCTTCAATAATTGAAACAGGCACACGTCTCGCAATAATGTCTTTAACATTAGCCCAACCATTAAGTATTTCAAATCTTAGCTTGGCGCCCCTAGATAGAGAATATCTACCCTTAAAGGGATATGATAACCCCATTATACCCACATAAACTGGCTTTATTAGGGACTTTATTTTAATTTTAGTACCGGGAGGGACTGGTATTGCTCTCCAAAAAGGAATGTCCTTATCTCCCATTTTAGCCAAACCTTTTCCTGCTAATGCTATCAGGGCACCATCCTTGAAGAATAATTCTAAACTTTCTAAGACTTCTATTGCAGGTGCTAGACGATCATTACCAACTAAGATATTACTTATACCATAGCTAAATAGGTCTCTGATATATCCCTCTCTCTTAAAATCCATTGCTCGAACAATATAGGTTTTCTCTGATGAAAGCACTTCTAGCGCCATATTAATTCTTCAAAAAAATCATATATTCGATATATAAGCATTGTCGAAAAAGTTATGAGACAATTGTCGAACTATAACAAAAGTATTTTCAATTAAGAACTTCAAAAAATAATATTATTGTCGAATATCTAATATACATTAGATAATGAACATAGGATAATCATCTCAAATAACAAAAAACTATTTTTTACTTTTAATAATCATTGTTTATAGT
>JAGGXB010000108.1 GCA_021163245.1 Thermoproteales archaeon | reverse complement strand
GATTGTGAATAGTATTAGGAAGATGCTTATGAATAATATGTAGTTGATTGTCTGTATTTGTTTCATCCCTAGGTAGAAGTATATGAGGCTTAATAATCCTATGCATGCTAGTATGAATAATGGTACTGTAAATAGTGTGTAGAATATTGTGGTGTGATTGGGTTCATAGTTATTAAGTATCAATATTATATGTGTTGTTAAGGTTGTGATTGTTGCTGATATTATTGAGATGCTTAACGTTTTTCCAAGCCATAGTTCCTTTAATTTTATAGGGCTACATAGTATTGTTTCTATAATTCCTTCTTTCTTTTCCTTAACAATGCTGTTGCTTAGGCTGAATCCCACCGTTAACCCGATGATTAAGGGTATGTATGGTATGAATGTGTTTATTAAATATGTTGGCTTCTCTCTGGTGGTGAATAGGAAAATTCCTGTGAATAGCAGTGTGCTAAATAGTGATGTCCCTAAACTTCTATCTCTAATAGCTTCTATAAACTCTTTTTTAATTAGGGTAGATATGTGGTTCATATTTACCACCTCTTACAATCTTAAGATAGACGTTGTAGAGGCTTTCTTCACTTCTTTTTATATCGATAATTTTTAGCCCCATTATTGCTAGATGTTTTAGAATTCTAGATATGTTGCTATCTTGATAGAATATTCTTATAGAGTTTCCATGTAGATTGTATAGAATTCTTTTGTTATCTAAGTATTTAGCAGCTTCCATAGCATCTTCCATATTCTTGAAGGTGATTTCTATAGATTTTCTTTCGAGACTATGTATTAGTTTTCTTGTAGTATTTAATGCGGCGATCCTCCCATTTACTAAAATAGCTACTCTTGAGCATAGTCTCTCAACTTCGTCAAGATCATGTGATATTAGGAATATGGTTGCGTCTCTCTCTTTAGCTAATTGGAATATTAAACCTCTTATTGTAATTTTTGCTTCAGGGTCTAGGCCGGATGTAGGTTCATCCATAAATACGATTTCAGGGTCGTGTATTAATGCTCTGGCAATAGCTAATCTCCTTCTCATCCCCCTAGAATAATATCCTACTTTTTTATTCTTCTCGTCATATAATCCTACTAAATCTAATAACTCCTTAATCTTCCTGTTCCTCTCGCTATCATTTGAAACTCCATATATTCGGCTGTAGAAGTCTAGGTTTTCATAGGCTGTAAGTTTATTATATAATCCGTCATTCTCTAAGACGACTCCTACTTTTCTCCTTAAATTGATGTTCTTGCTGAGATCGTCTCCAAGGACCAGAGCCTTGCCTGAAGTGGGTTTCATTAAACCTAATAGTATTCTTAATGTAGTTGTCTTACCAGCTCCATTAGGGCCTAGATAGCCGAATATCTCTCGTCTCTCTACATTAAATGAAATATTATTTAATATGGGTTTGTTGTTGATTTTTTTCACTAGATTATTTACTATAATTACTGGTTGCTTCATCTCAGACCACCTTATATCCTCTTAAATACGCCTCTCTTGACTATTGACCAGTAGCTGTAGAATATGATCCATATGGTTGAGGCTGGAAATATTAGGTATAGCCAGATGTTGAATGCCTTGAAGGCGGATAATATGTTGATTATGATATATATGATGACGTTGAGTATGTATGCCCTCCTCTGCCAACCATATCTCCTAATGGTATATATGGCTTGGAGAGCTGCATATCCATCTCTAGTTAATACGTATTTCCCATCCTCTATAGTTATTAGGTCCTTAAGCTTCTTCAAGTGGAAATCGAGTTTACCACTACTCTCTATACTCAATTCCCTCTTTAACTCAGAGAACCTCATAGCCTTCTTAGAGAGGATCTCGAGGATCTTTATCCTTATCGGATGTGAAATGGCCTCAAACTTTTCATCTTCCACGTAAATCACCGCAATCTATGAATAAGGTTTCCTATTTAATTCTAACATCATTGACTAATAGTCAATGACTCTTGACCATTTCAGATTATTATAAAATACTTTTCAGACACTCTCTAAAATTATATTCCATTATAACCATGGATGATATTAATAGTCGTGAATATATGACGTAACATAAATAGCTCGTTATATCTTAGATTAGTGGCCCTCATCGTATTTCAATTAGTTATTATTCTAGTCATCGATTTTTACCCGTAGACTTCAATTTTTTAATTATATTCTCCGTGGATTTAGAGCTTTAGATGAGTAAATTATCTCTTCATAATGAGTTTCACATGGGAAATCAGGACATCATTCGTGCCATAGGGAGTTTGATTCAAAACTAGAAGATCCCAAATGGGGGAATTGAAAGTAGAAAGGATTAAAGAAGGGAAAAATCTATTTTGTTTTGAAAGTGAGGGTGGCTGGTAAACATTGTAAAGAACTGGTTAAGTTGGTTTTTCAAGAAGTAGGATTTCATAAAATAGGCATTGCTCTCTATTTTGCTTGTTGATTTATGATTTATACGGTGTTCAGTGGATTGTATGGTTGAGGTTGCTAAAAATTTATTTAGAACATGAACCATTTATTTAATGCATTTTGATATTTATTTAAATGAGTTAAACTGCTTATTAAAACTGTGACTGCGTTGTTTCATATTTAAGTCGGGTTTGATGTTGTTGTCCTTCGTGTGACTGTGTTGTTTAAAATGTTATTTAATATGGAGAAAGTGGTTGGTGAAGTATTTAGCAGCTTCCATCCGCCATTAAAGGGGCTTTAATTAGTAGAGATGGAGCTCTAATATACTCTAGTATCGAGAAAAAAATTATGAAAAAGGTTATGAAACTCTTTAAGAAACATAAAAATGTACTTGTAAACGACTATGAATCGGAAGAACTAGGTGAAGGGGTCTTAATTTTTTACGGGTTGACAGCAGATAAAGTGTTTGTAGTACATTCAACTTTAACGTTGTCGGAGACACTTGTTCGCTGTAGAAATGTTATCGAAAATCTGAGAAAGAAGCTAGATGAGTTGCTTAAAGATTTTTTAGAAGAATTGGGTGAAGAGGTTGATGAAGAAATTAAACAGAAGTACGGAGCAATCTACGAGTTGTCACCGAAATATAGAAGTGTTGAGGAAGTTCTTCCATTGGTCTCGTGGATGGGAGCAACAGCGGCAACAATAGTTGCAAACTTGGATAAAAAATTGTCAGTGTGGCAGTTAACATTGATGCTGCAAAAAGCAGGCATAAACGTAACATTTCAAGAAACACAAGAAATACTTGAAGGTTTAATGGAAAAAGGCTACGTAATACTTAGTGCAGAAAGCTGACACTTAAATATATGGTGTAAAAAGCGAAATAAACCCCCTGAAATGAAAACAAATATTTAGTCAGTAAAATTTTGATTTGATTTTCCGTCTTTACTTATTAAATGCCTTAAGAAGCTCTTATAAGAGATAATGTTTCCTTTGCTAAGGTGTTTTCATAGCTTTCGGTCTATTTAACACATATGGGTGAAATGGGGCCATGCGGTTTTCTTAAAATCAAATATTTGAAATACGCTTCTTTTTTCGCTCCATTTTTTGCTTTGCCCTTTTTCTGGTAAGAAATATTCATGTGAAAATATCTGTGAATGTTTTTCAGCGAAACAATATTTTCCGACTAAAAGCTTGTTTCAAGTGGAAAAGAAAAGAGAAAACATATACTATAGGCATAATACAGGCATAAACAACAATATGAGACGAATTAAAACTTGGAAAACTCATTGTTTCGGTATTATATTTATTTTATCGGTCTATATT
>JAGGXB010000046.1 GCA_021163245.1 Thermoproteales archaeon | reverse complement strand
TAACATTTGGAAAACTTTGAGGAACTCTAACTCCGAATAATTCATTACAGGATATAAGCCCTCCTGAGCCAGGTTCTACTTTAGCAGCTTGAGAAGTAAGTTCATCTAAACTTTTACTTGTAATTTTGCTGAATGTATCAAATATAGGTGTTCCGGCATTTGTAAATCCACCAGCTAAGAATAAGTTGTTTAGATAAGCTTTATAATAGAATCTTTTGTGTTTGTCTGGAACAAGGTTTTTGACCACTGCATGTACAGTCAAAGATGTGCCAATTGTTACATTTGCCTGTCCATTTGAAAAAACCCCAGATGATACATCACTCGAACTTGCATCGGTCATACCGTTTATTACAGGTGTTGATTTAGGGATACCGATCTCGTTCATTATCCTTTCTGTAGTATATCCAATAACGTCGCCTATTTTCCTGACTTCTGGCATAATTTTTATAGGGATATCTACATCACTGTATGCTTCCTCCAGATATCCGAGACCATCAAGTAATGCATGAGCTTTACCAGCAACATTAGGAGATGTTACAGTTTCTCCAGTAAGTTTATACACTATATAGTCACTCTCATGTAGAATCTTGTAAACCTTATAAAAATCACTAAAATTATTTTTCAGCCACATGAGTTTGGGAAGTACAAGTGTTGGAGTTATCGGCAGATATCTCTCAAAATCTCTAGCTTTCTGACTCTTTTTCCTAAGCTCTTCTGCTTCTTTGATAGCACGGCTATCATTATACATTATAATCCTATATAGTTCATTTCCGTCTTCATCTATTTGCGTAAAGGATCCACTGGTAGCGTCTACACATAAACCGGATATCCTATCTATATATCTCATATCTTTAAGCAAATTAACTACTTTTTGCCATAATAGCTTAGGATCTCGCTCAACATAGTTTTCACGAGGTTGATATAATAAATCATATACAGCTATCTTTTTTCTTTCAATAATTTTTCCTTCATCTGTAAGGATAACTCCTTTAATATTCTTAGTACCAACATCTAATCCGAGAAAATAATCTACCATAATTTATTAAACAATAATCAAGGTATTAATCGTTTTTTTGTTAATATGATGTACAGTAGTCGATATTATATACCTTATTTTACTCATTCATCCATTTTAATGATTTTCTTATAAATAGAATGTCTAAACTAGCAAGTATCAAATATAAAATTAGTATAATAATCGGTAAGTGTATAAACTGATAAAATGCTGTTAACGTATCAATAACACTATGAATAACAATAACTATTAGCAAAGCTCTAGAACCGTAATTATTTTTTGAACCGTAGGCTAAATATGTAGTTGTTCCACCATGGAAGAAAGAGACCAAAAATCTTTCTAAAAATGACAAGATACTTGTCTCTAGAGAAAGAACTAGAGATGATTGACCAACTATGTAGGAGATTAAAGTCGTGATAGGAATTATTATCGCCTCACCTAGACCAAATCCTAAGCCGAGAAACATCGCATTTTTTAAAGGTTTATTCCTGGAGAAGAAGTACTTAAGGGTTTCCTGGAAAATACCTGCTATTGTTCCGAGCCATAGTGATGAAAAAGTTATGAATATATAACCTCTAGATAATATTTCCTTTTTAGAAAATATTTTCAGAACAATAAAAGGAGCTTGCTGTATCGGCGACTGTACAAACAAAATCAATAAAACTAGAGCGAAACCTAGTAAAAGTTCTTTATACTCAATTTTCCTAATTATAAAGAAACATATTATAATCGGTATGATTCCTCCAATCATTGGTAATATTAATAAACCTTGATTTGTAGACTTTGCTTGGACTTTTTTTATCCAAATTCCAGATAAAACATATTTATAACCAGTTTCTTTATCGATGCTTTTTTCGAAAACCAGCATAAAAGTTACATTTGCGTGCTCAAAAACAAAAACATAATATGCTCTAGTAAAATCTTCGATTTTCTCTTCTTTAATAAAAGTATATCCTTTTAGATAACCATAACTTGAAAATACTTGTGATCTAAATATCTTAAATTTTTCTTCATTAAAGGCCTGTCTAAGATCATCACTGAGGTAAGGGTATAGAATGGAATAGTTTCCTTCTTTTAAAGATCTACAAAATATCTCTGTTATTTCACTGTATCCTTCCTGTGCATAAACTATTGATGAAACCAAGCATAAATTTAATAAAAATACTATTATTATGATGCTACATTTATATCTATATCTCAAGTGTTCTCCCTCCTAAATAATAACCAAATTAAAGATAATAAATCTTAAAATGAAAGAAGCCATGGAGCATAAACATGCGAAAACCAAAGTATTAAAAATGATATCAGTGGAACAGTTATATTATCATCTATAGGCTTAAATTCGAAATGTTCTATAAAAGACGCGACAGCTCCCGCTAACATTCCGGCTATTCCAAATATAGAGCCAACAGGTATTGAAAACAAAGCCATTGCAAGATTACCCCACCATGACTTTGTCCTACGCTTAAATAACATATTTCTTACAATTCCTGTAATTGCATCACCAACAGACATAAATAATATAGGTAATATGCCTATCCAAAAGTTTCCATTTGATACGAGCCAGCCTAACATAACTATGATACCCCACATAAAGCAGAAATGAACCTCGTATATGTTATCATTTGTCTGGAACCAATACATTATCTTTTTCGTTCTATGTGGTATATATGTAAACAAAGCAAAGGATAACGCAAGAACGAAAGGTAGTAAAGGTGTCTTAAAAACGAAAGGCACAATTATAGACACTACTCCTCCTGCAAGTATATGGATTATTTTTCTATTATAGTAGATTGCAACATTCTTTTTGACATTATGTTTCATCATATAATCGTAGGTTTTCTTCGTTAGTATGCGGACAACAATCGCCACCCATAAAAATAATATTAGAGCAATTATACCTTCATAAACATTTATAATCATTCTACCACAAAAATTTTCTAATATCGCTCGTTAATTAGCTTTATTTTTTAGACAAAAGCCTATTCTGGAAAAGCTTTATTAAATATTTTATAAT
>JAGGXB010000112.1 GCA_021163245.1 Thermoproteales archaeon | reverse complement strand
TGTAGTACAGCGATGTAAGGCGCAGACTCAGTTTCTTTAACGAACATCTCTCTACTCTTTATAAAATTGAACAGTTTTCCAAATGTATCAAGTATTTTTTCTTCGAATGATCCATCTACATAGAAATGGTCTCCTATTACAGTCAGTCCTCCATTGGCCATTACAGTGGCTACCTCTATCTCCATCGTTTTCAGAGGTTTTAGACCCCAGTCACCCCACCATTTCAGGAATCTTGTTGTCATTATGTCGAAGGGCTTGCCTAATGTGTTTAGATATTTTGAGTGATAGCTTGCGTTTAGGACTGGGCAACTTGTCTCATTTATATCCAGTGTAAGGAAACCTATATCTTCTGGCGGTATTTCAGGCTGTCTAGTTGTATAAGACCAGTTTACACCAACCTTTATGTTTGGGTTAACTGAATGTATAGTTTTTAAGGCTTTTTCCCTGATTTCTCTTCCTATACTCCTCCACCATTCCGTATATTCCTTCCATCTAGGGCTCTCGGTGTCTTCAGGTATATCATATCCATGCTCCTTATAGAAACGGTCTCTACACCATTTACAGTAACATGGCTGACGTACATATAGGAAATCGAAAAAAATACCATATATATCGTAACGTGATAATTCCTTTAGCTCTGGTAGAAACACTTTTTCCGTCCATGGACTGTTGAAGCATACAAAGTTTCCCTCTGAACCATGGATTTTAGGTGAGCCTTTATGCTTCCATGAAGGGTGTAGCTCAATGTTTCTAAGATCCATCACGTTATAGTAGGCTATTACTTTAATCCCGTATTCCTTTGCTGTCTCAGTTACTTCTTTTAACAAGTCTCTTTTCAGATAGGGATGTATGTGACCCACTTTAGTTTCCCAGTAACAGTTACCGAAAAGATCCTTTGCGAAAAAGTTGAATGCTTGGCAACCAATCTCAGAAAGTTTCTTAAAAAATCTATCGACGTCAAAGTTTGAGGCTACTAAATCTACGTTTGGAGGTGTATGATAATCGAAATGTATTTTCATATATGAGTCATATTTATCCATTCTTCACCATTAATACTTATGGATGTTATGTTATAAATAAAAAACTTAGACATGTTTTATTGTCTCGTTTTTTGTTATGTCGTTTATTATCTTTCAGCATAATCTATGCTTATTTTATTTATAAGAACCTCTTTTTTCCATATAGTATAGCAACCTCTTTTATCGATAAATCGATACTTACCTTCCCTTCTAAGGATGTTTTTTATGTGTTCCTATCCTTCTTCTTTTAAAGATTTTATTGTTGGTGGAGAATCAATGGCTCTCACGGTCATTCCTCACACTCTCTGTTGAAAATCCTTTTTTACTGGGTTTAACCCTTGATAAAATCATGTCCCATTCTTTGAGTTTTCTCCTAATTTTTATTTTCCAAGCTAATTCTTCTAAATGACTTTTGACTACTTCAGAGATATTTATACCCGATCTCTCCAATTCCTCCTTTACCTCCTTTCTTATTCTTACACTGATGATAGTTGACAACATATACATTATTGTAGCATTTATAAATTAAATTTACATGGGATGACATTTAATTTACTTTTAGAGAAAAGAGCATCCAGTATCTTAATATATGTTTGGGACTAAGCAAAGCATATTATTTTGCATTCTGAAAATTTTTTGTGATGAACTATGATTGATGTTTTTGAGAAGCTTGGATACGATAAGAATGATGTTTTGTTGATTATTCATGCGGACGATGTCGGGATGTGTCACTCTGTTAATGAGGCTGCTTTTGATATATTGTTGAATGGTGATATTTCTAGTTGTAGTTTAATGGTTCCCTGTCCTTGGATACTTGAGGCTTTTGACTTTTTCAAAAGTAACTGGGATTTGGATGTTGGGTTGCATTCGACTTTTACTAGTGAATGGAAGTTTTATAGGTGGGGTCCTGTTACGTCGAAGGATAAGGTTAAGAGTCTTTTGGATGAGCAGGGTTATCTGTGGAGTGATAGTTTGAAGGTTGCTGCTCACGCGGATCCAGATGAGCTGGGTATGGAGCTTGAGTCTCAGATTACGAGGGCTTTAAGGTTTGGTGTTAATCTTTCCCATATCGATACTCATATGGGTACTGTTTATACTAGGCCTGATTTTTTTAAAAGATATGCTAGTATATCTTTGAAACATGGTATTACTCCTATGACTATTAGGCTTACTCCAAAGATTATCGAGTGGGCTAAAAGGAGTGAGGGTGTTACGATTACTGATGATATGATCAGCTTTATGAAGAATCTAAATATTCCAAAGCTTGATGTGCTTATAACTAAGATTCCTGGAGACGAATACCATGATAGGCTTAAGTCCTTTGTTAAGATTCTCGAGTCTCTGGAGCCTGGGAAGATTACACAGATAATCATACATCCCGGACTAAACACTGAGGAGCTGAAGAATATAATTGGGAGCCACTACATTAAGAGATACTTTGATTATCGTATAGTTAAGTCTCAAGATGTAAAAAAGGTATATGAGAAAAAGAATATTCATCTGATTGGATGGAAGGATCTCAAGAAGGCTTTCTAGGTTCCCATATTCTCTCTTTATCCACCTTGTATTCCTTTAATTTTTTGTTGACATATATTAGATTCATGGCTAAGTGGTCCGGTCTATGTGCATCAGAGCCATAGAATATTTTGCATTTATTGTAGGCTAAGGCTATTTCTAGAAATTTTTGATAGCCTTTGTATGGACCGTCTGTTTTTTCCCATTCAGGGTTATAGTCTATCTGTATAGGTTTATCATATTTTTCTGAATACTCACATGTTTTAAAGAAATATTCTAAAGGTACCTGTTCCAGTGTAAAGGAAGGATCTACATATTTTCTTGCATATCTAGCTGCTCTCAGCCATGGATGACCTATTGCTGATACGATGGGGTTTCTCATAGTGTTTATGATGTCTATTATACAGTACTCGATAAATTTGTCTAGCTGGCTAGGCGGCTTCTTAACATATGAAAGCTGGTAATGGTGTTGTCCCGCGATTACAAAGTCTAGTTTCTCAGCTATTTCTCTAGGCACTGACTGTTTTCCTTTTTCATCAATTACATTAGACTCAGTTCCTACGAGTATTTCTACGTTATTCGTATTATACTGTTTTATAATCTCTCTCAAAACATCGAATATAGATGGATTTGTATCAATATTATAGTGATCAGTGAATCCTAAAGTTTTAAGACCTAGCTTACTGGCATTGGCAATATAGTCTTTTACCGCTTCTTCTACCAATAGTCTGCGCAGATTGCTTGAAGAGATATATCCTTTTTCTTTCACTCTTCTATATATTTTCTCAAGGTATTCAGGGTTTATTTTACCGCAGTTTGAGAAAGGTGTATGTAGGTGTAAGTCATGTCTTATCATCACATCACCATAGCCTAAGTATATACTGTTTTATATCAATTGCAACAATATATGTTTTGGTGAAAGAGTGAAGATAGCTTCAATATCTTTTACAGATGATGCCGAGACAGCATACCTATATGTCTATAACGATAAGGCTTTCGAAGAAGAAATTCTACGCATCATGGTTTTCAACAGGGATTACATGGCTTATTCAGAGATGACATCTGAGAAAATTCCTCCAAGGGGATTCACTGTTATAAAGATAAAATCTAAGGATATGAGTAGTTTTATCGGACATTTCACTTCTTTTAGGGTTGAAGGGGATAGGGAGGTTGATGAGGTAGGTTTAAGGATATTTCCAACATATTTTCCTATAGGTTCTTATGGTGGCGCAGAAATTCTCAGCGATAAACACAACACTATGGAGGCTCTCGAGCTTGGTTTTGATACTGTTGTGGCACCTGTAAAAGATGTTGAAGAGGCTAAGAAGCATGGTTTGAGGGTTATCGCATATACTCCTTATGAGGAGAATAGGCTTGATGTTGATCTTTTTGAAAAATATGTCGAGGATAAAGGTGTTTTGGCGTGGTATATTATCGATGAGCCAGATATATGGGTTGAGAGAGGTAAGGTTTCTGAACAATGGGTTATAAGACAGATCAGAGAGGTTTATAGGAGAGATAAACTACATCCTGCATATATCGTTTTGTGTAGGCCTTTTATCTTTGAGAAATATGCTAGATATCCCGATGTGCTTGCTGTCGATCCTTATCCTGTATGCGTGTTGCCTTTGACACATGTATCTTTTATGGTTGATAGAGCTATTGAAACAGCTATTCCTAAACCTATATGGCTTATACCTCAGGCGTTTAGGCATGGTATGCCTAAGCCTAACGGTTCGTGGGGATGGAAACGTTTTCCTAGGCCTGACGAGGAGAGATTGATGGTTTATATGGGTATTTCTCATGGTGCTAAAGGTGTAATATACTTCACTTATGGTAGCCATATGTTTAATGCCAATGATCCTGTGGAGGGGCTTGTCTCAAGGCATCCTGATGCTGTACAATTGAAGAGGAGTATAGCTAGACTTTCAGGAGAATTGCATACGTTGGGTGAATTGCTAAGATATGGGTATCGTGTTACTGGTCCCTGTTTGAGACATTCATATAGTTCTAATGGTGCAGTTGAGATAAATGAGATATTTGTCAGGGATGATACTCTTATAGTGTTGTTGGTTAACCATGACTATGTCAGTACTGTTGATGGATTTTCTATAAATGAGAAAAATGATGTTGATGTCAGCATAGTTGTTCCTGAATGGTTTAGTTTTGAGGACTCGTTTATAGTTGACTATGATGGTTTGTCGGATATTAAAGTTGTAGGAGAAGGAAATAGAGTGAGTTTTAAGGTGGATTCTATCAGGGAGGCTAAAGCGATTGTCTTGACTGGTGACGGGAAGCTCTTTAGAAAAATGAATGATAAATATAAGGTTTGGAGAAGAATATAATTTATAATATAAAATTTTTATATTGGGTGTTTATGTTGAAGAAATATCTTGAGCTTTATGAATATGATCGCAGTAAGCCTTTAGATGCCGAGGTTGTAAAGCTTGAGGATAGAGACAAATATACTGTATATAAAGTTTATTATAATGGATGGAAACAAAGAGTGCCTGCGATCTTAACTATTCCAAAGATCGGTTCAAAACCTTTTCCTTGTATTGTTTTCCTCCATGGTCATGGAGGACGTAAGGAAGATGTTCTAGCATTGGCTGAACATACTAAAAATTATGGCTATGTATTTTTTTCGATAGATGCTGTTTATCACGGTGAGAGAAGAGTTGAAGGTAAAGAGATATATTCTCCTGATCTTGAAGAGTTGAAACTGAATACGAGAGAGACTGTAATAGATATGCGTAGAGGAGTAGATTTCTTGGAGACCAGGCCAGAAATAGATAAAAATCGTATCGGTTATGCAGGTGGAAGCATGGGCGGGATCATAGGTGCTTTATTTATAAGTGTTGAGCCACGTATAAAGGCCGCAGTCATAACTGTTCCCGGCGGAAAACTCAGTTTGATGTTAGAGAAAAGTGAACATCATACTGTTCCAGCTATACGTAAAAAGATAAAGGAGCTAGGTTTAAGCTGGGACGAGATTCAGAAGAAGCTTGATCCAATCGATCCGATAAACTTTATACACTTGTTCTCTCCTAGGCCTCTTCAGATACATATAGGTAAGTATGATAAGATAGTGCCTGCTGAAACAGGTAGATTGCTGGCTGAGAAGGCTGGAGAGCCTAAAGAAGTATATTGGTATGATGCGGGTCATGGATTGCCACTTGACATAGTGCTTTCTAGGGCGATGACATTCTTTAAAAAATATTTATAATCCTATACTATAAGTTTTGGATAAACGTTTATTTCTAATGCCTTTTTCAAAGCTTTTTCTTTGTTTCCTTTGACATAGTAGAATTCCCAGTCGAAGACTAATTGCTGTGGAGCATTCTCGACTATGAAACCTATTTTCATCAGGTTTTTGTCTATTTTTGCCGCTATATGCATTTTCTGATTGTTCTTTATTATGAAGTCTTGTTCTGTAAACGATATTAGTCCATTTGTTAAAGGCAGATATACATGGTCGAAATCATAGCTGTCTAGGTCTAACTCATAAAGCTCTTCTTCAGCCAAGGCTTGGGAATAGTATATTTTACTTGTTTTTAACGGTATCATAAAGCCGGCATACTTTTCCTGTGGTTGGAAAGAGTATTTTATGAGATAAACATTTTCTTCAACGAGATATGAAGATATACTGGGCTTAGTACCGATATATTCTAATTGGATAGGTAGACTTGTCTTTCTATATTTTTTAGGCATCTCTTTTATTTCCTTAATTTCTCCAGTCCACGTGTCTATGAGTATTTTCTCATATCTCAATTCTTTCTTCACGTCTTCTATTATCTTCAACGAATAGTATTGTGCCAACCTAGCCATCGTGATAGAGTATCCGACTTCGTTGGGTTTAGGCGACCAGCCTGTCGGGTCACTGCACTCAGCTCGTAGCTGGAATCTCCATGCCTCCTCTAGAAGTTTTTCTAGACTCTCTGTGTTTATCCATGTATCCTTTACGTTTTTAATCAGTTTTTCTGCTGCCAAAACATATTTTCTAGAAGTATAGGTTAGTGATCTTATCTGTACGTCAAGCTCCCATGGATTATGGTAGTGCCCCATCCATCGATAGACTCCTTCACAACGTTTCATGTTCCATGCTCCTTCCAGAGGCGTTTTCAGTTTCTCAGGCCGATAACCTTTCTCTACAATTTCTTTTACAAAATTGCTTATTGTCTCCAGTCTATATCCCTGTCTTTCAAGACCTGACAAAATTATCTTCATCCTATCTTCCTTAAGTTTTGTGTGCTTAAATTTTTCAAAAGAGTATGGGCCGTGTAAAGTCATCAATGGTTCACCGTCATCATACCACCACCATACCCATTGTATACCGTTCTCCTTTAAAGGTACGAGCCATTGACTCTCTGGTCCACTCATAACTATATAGAGTTTACCGAGCTTGTATAGGGGCTTTATTTTTTCTGGATCAATCTTATGGAAATAATCATAGTATGTATGGTTTATTAAGGCGATATCATATCCCTTTTCCTTTATAACCTTTGTGACTGCCGGCGTAAAGAAGTTTTCCTGAGTCAAAAACACATTTGATCTTCTAAGCCCATTTTCTTCAAGTATTTTATCATTAATATCTATCGATTTCAGTAAATCATGTCTCGGATATGCTACATATATCTGGTCTGAATAATGTGCTGAAACAAGCTCTACCTGTTTTCTATTAACCAGCTTTCTCAGTTTCTCAAGTGTTTCTGGATAATTTTCTTTTAGGAATTCTATATATAGTCCTTGCATCTCTATGTCTGTTTTCCATGTTGGATTTTCTAACAGAACATTTAGGAGAGGTTCTAAGGATTCTTTTACGTTCATATGGTATGTTGCTATGTCACCTGCAACAAATTCGATATTGAAATGAAGTATGGATAAAGCGTATCTGGAAGACATAATTAAATAATTTTTCCCTATAATAAAAATATAAGCATAATGGTTTTAAGCAACATATAACTTTTAATACCTAGATTATGTCTAATTTAGATTTTGATGAGTTTAACAGATGGATTCGAAGCGCAGAAAAAACACTTGAATCTACTATTGCTGATTTAGAATATAGGAATTATAGCTGGGTTTGTTTCAAATCTCATCAGGCAGCTGAAAAAAGTTTAAAGGCTTTATTATGGGGTACAGGCAATCCAAAAATAGGACATTCTCTTGTAAGTTTGTTAACTTATATAAAGGAAATGGGTATAGATATCCCTAAGAAAATTTTTGAAATATGCTCTATTCTTAGCAAGTATTATATGATTACAAGATATCCGGATACATGGGAATCAGGTATTCCTGAAGATTATTTTACTGAGAAAGAAGCGAGAGAAGCTTTGAAATATACAGAAGAGCTGATTGAATGGGTGAGAGAAACGTGGGAAAAATTATCGAAGTACGAAAAATGAAGATTAAAAAGATAATTCAGTATTTGAACAATTTCGCGAGTGATCTTAAGAAGATTTATGGTAATGTTAGTGTAATTTTGGTTGGTTCATATGCTAGGGGAGATTATAATGTATGGAGTGATGTAGATGTGCTTATAGTTGTGAAGAGAGCCGATAATAATCCTTTAAAGAGGTATGATAAATTGATACCTGTTTTGTTAAAATATGAGATTCCTATAGAGCCGATTATTATAACTGAGAAAGAATTTTTCAGAGGATTATCTAAGAAAAATCCTCTTATTGTCGAGTCCATAAAATATGGTAAAGTTATACGTGATGACTTAAATATTATTGTTAAAAGTTAATAAGATACTTATATCAATAGAGTGTAATCATTATTTGTGAGAGGTAAAAGGATTGTTTTTAGGGATAAAGGGATTGTTGAGATTGAGTCTTTTGATGTTCCAAAACCTTCTAAAAACGAGGTATTGGTAGAGACTTTATATTCTTTGATTAGTCCGGGTACTGAATTAGCTTTTCTTATGGGTCTTCCTAATACTCCACGAGAATATCCTCGATATGCAGGTTATTCAAATATTGGTAGGATCGTAGGTGTTGGCAATAATGTTGATGATTCTATAATAGGAGAAATAGTTGCTTCAGGGACTCCACATTCCACACATAATGTTGTAGATATAAATAAGGTGTATCCCATTCCTGAGTCGCTAACCTTAACGTCTGCGACATTCTTCCATTTATGTGCTATAGCATTACAGGGCGTTAGGAAGTGTGATATTGAATTAGGTAACAGTGTTGTTGTTCTCGGCTTAGGTGTGGTAGGCAATCTTGCTCTACAGCTTGCTAAACTTAGCGGCGGGTATCCTGTTATAGGAGTTGACCTTATTGATTTTAGGAATATTAAAGCTAAGGAAAACGGTGCAGATTTCGTCGTTAATCCTATTAAAGGTGATATTAAAGAATTGATAAATAGCTTTACGGACGGTAAAGGCGCAGACATAGTAATTGAAGCCACTGGCTCACCCGATGCTATAGAGACTGCTTTAGACCTTGCCTCTAATAACGGTAGGGTTGTGTTACTTGGTAGTACCAGAGGCATATCAACTGTTAATTTTTACAGACTAGTTCATCGGAAAGGCCTTACTATCGTTGGTGCACATAACATAGCCAGACCTAGATATGAATCGTTTAAGAACTTTTGGACTATTCGAGACGATATAATGCTCTGTATAAAGCTTCTCAAGGATAGAAGAATCAATGTTGAAAATCTTATTTCAGGGACTTATCCGTTGGATAAGGCGAGGGACGCGTATAGAAAACTTTTAGAGAATAAGGACAAATACATGACTTTTATATTTAGATACGAGTTATGGAAGCCTCATCATAGATAATAAGAGTATCAGTGACAGTAAACCTATAAAGTATAGTGCTGTTATCAATATGCCTCTCGTATAGTCATACCTTGGAGTATATCTATGGGAGCTATCATAGTAGTAACTTTGTCCATAGTATCTCCGTCTCCTAGGCCTTCTTCCAAATATTCTGTCAATAAGGCTTCTCTTTCTCGCTGTTCTTACGTTTACTGGTATTTCCCTCGAATTGTATGGAAGTGTAAACATCGTCCCCTGCTCTCTAAGTCTCTGCTTTAGGGCTTGCAAACCTGGACACTCATGATTCTCAGGTAGATGATGCTCTATACAGAATTTTCCGCCACAGTATGGACATTTAAAAGGAAGAGCGACTTCCTTCCCACAGTAGTCACATTTTACCATAATAAAACCCCAAAATTAAGTATAGTCGTTTATTATTTATTTAAAATTTCTTCTATAAATCTTACAATGTCTGATGGATTATCGGTTGTTATAAAATCTACCTCGCTTTCAATAGATTTTAGAGTTTCCTGGTATGTATTTATAGGCCAGCTGTTTACCATTATACCCTTCTTATGAACATATCTTATGAAGCTTTTATCAAGTCTATTTTTATGAATCGATATGATATTAGGATAGTATTCCTGAACCCTGTATAATTCTTCATAGCTAACCTTTGGGAAATCACACATCGTAGGTATATGCGGCTCTAAAAACTTTATTTTCCTTAGAGAACCCCATAAAGAGGATAGCACGACTACATCATTAATCATATCGTATTCCTTTAGTAGCTTAACTACATCCTCCTCTAAACCTTCTTGTTTCAACTCTATGAACAGACCTACTTTATCCTTAGCCATCTCTAAAACTTCTCGAAAAGTAGGGACTTTTACATTCTCAAACTTTTTACTATACCAAAAACCTGCGTCAAGAGATTTAATATAGTCTAACGTCAATTCCGATACTTTTCCAGTTCCGTTCGTAGTTCGGTCCACTGTTGGATCATGCATGATTACTATATGTCCATCCTTTGTCTTCCTAATGTCTATTTCGACAAAATCAGCCCCATTTTTTATAGCTAGTTCAAAAGCCGGTATAGTGTTTTCTGGTGCATGATATGAATCTCCTCTATGAGCAACAACAAAAATTTTTCTCGATAATTTTTTCATGATTTTATAAAGACATCATACTTATTTGAGAATTACTCTTTTTCACTATCCAATAATGTGAATATTTTTTCTTTTCTCCCTGGGAACAATTCTTTATAGTTTTTCTCACATTCTTCTTTAACCCTACTCAAAACCTCCTCTAGAAAACTTGGCCTTGGATCATACCATCTACTCGTTTTCTCACCTTTTATGGCCATGTAGACTACTCTCCCTACATTTATAGCATCAAGAACAGCATTGGTATCTGTTAAAACATCTTCTTTCCCTGTAAAATATGCGAATCCCCATGGCGGTATCATCATGCCATATGAATTTAGTGTTATCATAAGGCTGGATACTACCATTGCTGTACCGCTCTCCGCGCCTGCGGCTATTATACCAGCTGTTTTTCCTTCAACCCAGCTATATTCATCAAAATAAACCATGTTCTCAAAAACCGTAATCCTATCGACTAGATTTTTCATTGGGCCACTCATGTTAAACCAGTATACAGGTGTGGCAAATATTAGACCATCACTTTCGAGGATTATTTTATATATTTCCTGCATATCATCTTTTATTACACATGGATATCTACATGCGTATTGATTGTCTGTGAGACAGCCTAGACATGGCTCTATTCTTTTCTCATAGAGATCTATTATCTCTATCTTAGCACCTAAATACTCTGCTGAATAAAGCGCAAGTTTTAGCATTTTATATGTGTTACCATATTTTCTAGGCGATCCATTAATCCCTAGTATTTTAATAGTCATTTTTTCACCTCTCCAAGTACCCCTAAAAGTAATTTATATTACAATAATCATTCTTATAAAGAATAACTGTGTGGTTGAAATGGCTACAAGTTGTGTAATATCTTTGTCTGACGATAGATTAAAGGGTAGGGAGAAAACTGTTGTTGAGTCAAAGATTTGTAGACTTCTAGATAAACTTGGTTTTATGGTTAACGGTCTCCATTTATATCCGTCTTCTCTTGACCATTTCCCATTAAAGAATGAAATTAAAAACATTGATGTTTTAGTAATAATTGGAGGATTAGGAAAAATAGATTTTCTAAAAGATCTCGGGAAGAGTATTGGTTTACAGGTAGCTAAGATAGATGATGCGATTGAACATATACAATCTAGGATTTTTGAAGTTACTCAGGATCTACGCAAGGCTTATTCGAGAGAGGAGTTGAAGAAATATGAAATATACTCTTTTTCGCTTGAGGGGGCATATGTGCTTCCTAACAGTAAGGGAATACTACCTGGCTTTTTCATAAAGTATGACAAAAAATTTATTGTCTTTTTACCGAGTGATAAAGAGAGTATAGATTCTATTCTCGATGAGGGGTTAGAGTATTATTTAAGGAGCATAGCGGGTGTAAAATATTCTACTACTATAAATATGACGGTTTCATGTGATAACGTTGAGGTTTTCGAAGAGTTTATCAGTGATCTGAATAAGTTGCCTGTGTTCGTGGATTATTTTGGTAGGAAAGGAAAATATAATATTGTTATAAAGATTTTTACGAGAGAGGCTAGTAAAATAGACGATTTTATAGAAGAACTTAAACGAATTAAAGAAAAATTTTCTGATAAGCTTGATATCTTTGCTCCTTCACTTAAAGATTTTGGAGGGTAAGAATATTAATCATTGATGTTATTTTATTTTTATGACTAAAGAGGTTAAAGGAATATTTATCGCTATGATTACTCCTTTTACGGAGAAAGGAGAAATCTATGAAGAAGGTATAAGAAACATCGTTGAATGGCTTGTTTCTAATAGGGTTCACGGAATATTTCCTAATAGTAGTACGGGTGAAGCTTTAAAGATGACAAGCGATGAGAGAGTAAGAGTTGCTAGAGTTGCGTTAGAGCATGCTTCTTCTAATGTGATGGTTACTCCAGGTATCTCTGGCAATACCGTTGATCACGCTGTTGATGAGGCTAGAAAAATAGCTGATCTAGGGGTTGATGGAATAGTAGTTATTCCTCCCTATTATTATAGGCTTAGTTTTAAGGCCCTTGAAAAATTTTATAGATCAATATTGGAGAAGATAGATAAACCAGTATTGTTATACAATATTCCTTCATCTTCATGTAACATGCTTGAAGTTGAGCTTGTTAAACAGTTAGCAGAATATAGCAATCTTGCCGCTATAAAAGACAGTAGTGGAAATCTTTCATATACGGGTAACCTTATCCGTGAAATAGGTGATAAAGTCTCAGTTATGCAGGGTTCTGAGCTGCTTCTTTTACCGACATTAGCGATGGGCGGAAAAGGCGGTGTTCTAGGTATAGCAAATTTTGTTCCCAAGCTATTTGTAAATCTTTATAATTCATTTAGAGAGAAAGAATTAGAAAAAGCTACCATGCTTCAGAAAACTGCGTATGATGTCCTGTATAGACTTGTTCTTGGCTCGACTGATTCATTCTTCTATAATGTTAAGTATGCTTTAAGAAAGATAGGGATTGATGTAGGTTATCCGAGAGAACCGTATGCTGTTACTTCTCCTGAAGATCTGGCTAGGATCGATGAAATGATAGAATATCTAAGGAATGAGGGATTATTATAATTCCTTGGTTGTATTATGAGCCGTGTTTACTTGTCTTGGAGCAAGATTTTAAGGGTTGTGCAAGATATTTCGCATCGTGTTAAAGATGTTGACTATATTGTTGGTATAAAGAGAGGTGGAGTAATACCCGCTGTCCTTATAGCATCTTCATTAAAAATTTCTGATATAGGATTTGTATGGCTTAAAAGATATACAGACGACAAACCTCCAAAACCACTAGGAGATAAGCCTGAGCTTTTGGAAGAAGATATAGATGATGTCACTGGTAGAAATATTCTCTTGGTTGATGACATAGCCCGTACTGGAAAAACTTTCAAGGAGGGAGAAAGGATACTTATCGATAAGGGTGCTAGAAAAGTTGTTAAGGCTGTAATAGTTTTAAAGGAAAATGCCTTGTTTAAACCTGATCTATATGGTCTAGTGATGAAAAATTGCCCAATTTTTCCATGGGAAAAAATTTGATGTTTTTATATTTTTAATATTTTCTTAGTTAAATTTATAATATTATTTTAGGGTTATTTAATGGGATTATTTAAATGGAGCGTCTTAGGACTGGAATACCTGGTTTAGATGAGGTTTTGGGCGGAGGTATAATAAAGGATACCTTTCTACTCATAGCCGGTCCATCTGGTACAGGCAAGACAATAATGTGTCTTCAGATGACATACAATCATTTAAAGGAAGGTAAAAAAGCTATATATGTATCATTTGATGAAGGAAAAAGGCTCCTAGACTATGCGAAGCTATTTGGATGGGATTTTAAAAAATACATTGAGGAAGAAAAATTCATTTTGATGGATTTTGTGGCGATTAAAGCTCCAGCGATAACGGATACTATAAATTTTATAATTGAGAAAATACAGGAGATTAATGCAGACTTGGTTGTCATCGATTCGTTAACTACTCTTATAATGAGTATGCCTGAGCTTTCTGAGGCTAGGATAGCTATTGACTTTCTCCGTAAGATGAAGCCTGAGGGTACAACATTGATAGCTACAGCAAATATGAGTACTGGGTCTAAAAGGATAGGGTTGGGGATTGAAGAAATAGTTGCTTGTACAGTAATATTATTAAAGAGATATATTGTTAGGGGAGAGATTCGTACAAAGTTACTAGTTTTAAAGATGCGTGGGAGTGCTCATAGTAAAAGATTTCATGATGTTATTATCACAAATAGCGGAGTTCAGGTAATGCCTCTAGCATGAATCAGGATATTTTAACTTTTGTCCTGCTTTCATGGGTGTCTTCACTATACATATCTCTTTTTTTGATTAGTATACTCCAGTACAGAGTTGTCACACTATTTAGGGAGTATTGGCATCTATTGATAGTTATAATATTTGTTTATACTGCTAGCTATGCAGCAATAACTAGCTTCTATACTCTAAATATAGCATTTTTTGGCAAGATTCCTTCACCTGTAGGTGGCAAAAGCATTCCGGGCATCTTGGGTTTGTTGTTGGCCTCTTCATTAATATGGACGCTGACATATATTGTCTCCTTTATTTTAAACGATGCTAAGTCTAAAGAAGCAATAAAATACATGTTTAGGAATCCCTTCATGGCATCGCTACTTATTCTGGACCTAATATTTTTATTTAGAATATTTGTTTCTACGGAGGATTCTGTTTATGCTCCCTCTCCTCACGGTGATGTAACCGTTGTTTATTCTGATCTCTCAATAGCTATAAGCTCTGTGATTATAGCGTTAGTATCATATCCTATCCTTATCCTCTATAAGCGAATTCCTAAAAATCAGATCTTTAAGCATATATATACTCCTTTGATGATTATCGCAATAATGATTTTTCTACAACTTATTGTGGGAGAAACCACTATTATTCTTTCGACAAAGCTTAGATTATCGCTTTATCCAGTTATGAATCTAATATATCTTCTTACCTCTATTTTCGGCGTAGGTTATTATTATAAGGAACTCATAAATGCCTATAAGATTTATACATCTTCAGTCACTTCTCTTGAAAAAGAAAAATATATAAAACATATTGATAAACAGCCCTCAGTTATATCTGGCAGAATACTTTTAAAGATTGATCCTGAAGTCAGTTATTATCCAATGTTAAAGGAATGGATAGATGCATTGTCAAAAGATCAAAAAGTTATACTTGTGACATCGCCTATATCTCCATTTGCTAGATCATCTCTCGAAAATGAAGACAATATTGTTAGGGTTTTTACTGTTACAGTTGGGATGATGTCTCATTCAGGTAATACTATTCCTATAACCAATTTATCGCTTGTCGCAAACACTATTGTTAATCTAGCCATGAAAAACCATGATTCTGTTATTGTATTTGATAACTTTATCGATATTGTAACTATTAACGGTGTTAAGGATGTCTATACTTTTCTTAAACAGTTGGCTGAGATATTGGCTGAAAACACGATTATCATAGTGTTGAATTGGAAGGCTCTCTCAGAAAAAGAGTATGCTTTGTTATCATCGCTTTTTAACAAGATCTACACCACTAGTCAAGGAAAAATAGTTAGAATAAAAGATGATTTTTAACGGAGTAGAAATAAATAGTATTATTTTGCTAAGTTAATTAATGATAACTATTGGTCTTATAGGTAAGACTAACGTAGGCAAGACAACATTTTTTAACGCTGCAACCCTTCTAGAAAAAGAAGTTTCAAATTATCCTTTTACTACAAAGGAGCCAAATATAGGTACTGCTTATGCTAAAACCATTTGTGTATGCAAGGAGTTTAATGTTAAGTGTCAGCCGAACAACTCGGTCTGTATAGAAGGATATAGATTTATTCCGGTTCGAATAATTGATGTGCCTGGGTTAATTAAAGGTGCCTGGCGTGGGAAGGGTTTAGGAAATAAATTTTTATCAGTTGCGGCCAGATCTGATGCTTTGATACATATAGTTGATGCTTCTGGAGGTATTGATGCAGAAGGAAATATTGTTAAGCCTGGAGTTGGTGATCCGATCAAAGATTTTTTCGATGTTGAAAATGAGATTGTGAACTGGTTTGAGAGTATATTGAGAAAAAATATGAAGGATATCTCTAAATTCTTTAAGAGAGTAGGGAGAATGGACGCTCCCATTTACAAAATTTTGTCGGGTTTAAAGATAAGTTTGAACGATATTAGTGAAGCCTTGAACAAGCTAGGTCTATATGAAAAAGATATTGCTTTATGGTCTGATGAGGAGTATAGAAATTTTGCGAAAATCATTAGGCGTATGAAACCTACGTTGATTGTGGCTAATAAGATGGATGTTAGAGGATCAGAAAAAAATTATGATAGACTAATGGATAAATTAAATGATTATATTATCGTTCCATGTTCAGCTGAAGCTGAACTCGCTTTGAGGAGAGCAGTTTTCTCAGGGTTGATCGAGTATATACCTGGAGAAGAGAAATTCTTTATAAAAGATGAATCGAAACTTAACGAAAAACAGAAATGGGCGATAAAATATCTTGAGGAAAGAGTGATGGATAAATGGATTAGAACAGGTATACAGGATTCTATAGATATAGCTGTTTTTAAATTGCTGGGGATGAATACGGTGTATCCTGTAGCTGATGAGAAAACTTTGACTGACAATAAAGGGAAGGTACTGCCTGATGTCTATTTGCTTCCCCCAAATTCGACGCTGAAAGACCTAGCGATGCTTGTACATAGTGAGCTTGCGGATAGCCTACTGTATGGTATTGATGCTAGAAGCGGGATTAGGCTTCCTAAAAATTATCGTTTACGAGATAGAGATGTTATAAAGCTTGTTACAACTTCCAAAAAAAGGTAAAACTATGTATTTAAAAATCTTTTTCGAGAATTTGGGTGAGTGTATATTATATATTTCTCAGAAAGATTTCTTTGAGGAGATCATAAAACATTTGCCGATCGAATCTGAAATAAGTGTTGATAGAGAAACAATATCTTTTAAAGTAGACATATCATATTGTGGAAAACATGTAGTTGACAGAGCTTTTTCAGGTATCGTTGGCTTTAGTGAAAAATCTAAGGAGATAATATTGTTTTTTGGTGAAAGTCAGCCGAGAAACTATATATCTATTATTGGCAGAGTTCTAGGTCCAACCCATTATCTTAAATGGATTGAGAATATGTCTCTCATAACCTTAGGAAGATACCGGGACTATGGATATTTGGGTAAAATTGCCTTGGAACTTAGAAATAAAGGATTTTTAGCTGGAGCTAAAGATTTGGAAGATTCTTCATCTATTGTTCTCATTGCCTATGATGTTCCTTTAGAGATCTTCCGAGACAAAAATTTATATATTATAGAAACAGCACCAATATTTCTCTATGACGAGACACTATCTACAAAAATGTTTATTAAAGATATCAGGGAAATGACATCTTTTTCTAGAGTAGATATAAACAAAGATAACTTTGTAATTTTGTCAATGCTTAGTGATAAAGAAAATTTACCTATTAATATTTGGAGACTTTCAATTGAATTTAAGCGTGTTACAAGGCTTTTAACTTTTTAAGACTATGAAAATAAATCAAAATAGTAGACTGAAAGTATTCGGCGGACGTTTACTTCTTTTACTCAAATTTTTTTTATTCTAAGTAAAATATTTTTTAGTTTAAAGATTTTTATTTATTTTCTTTTTAATTATAAAATATATAAAGAGAATATTAAATAAAGAGATAATATTAATTATTGCTTCTTAAAAAAGAGGAAGAAAAAAGGAAATATAACCAAATTTCGTATGGAACATTACACAAGCGTCGAAACTTTAACCGGCTCATTTTTTTCAGCTGATATAAGAGCCGCTTCTAGCGTTGCTTGTAACCAAACCATCTGGTCACGTGTGGTAATCGGCTCCTTATCATTGACTATACAATCAATAAAGTGGGTTAGTGCAGCTAGATAAGGATCATTTCTATTGTATAAGATCTTCTTATCGATTAAAATGTCATCCTCCTCAGTGTATAACATCATGTTTTCATAGTCTAGTCCGCCTTTATCACCTAGGATAATGCTATAGAATCTGTCTCCGCCCAGATGTGAGGCCCAGCTTACCTCTAGATATACGGTGGCACCACTCAGCATTTTTATGTATGCCGATGCAAAGTCTTCTACATTAAATGGTCCACCTGGTACAGGCTTTCCCCAACCTCCTTTGCCTTTTCCACGCGGTCCAAATTTTGCATATGTTGATCCAACTACAATGTCGCTTTTGAAATCATTCATCAACCATAAAGTTAAATCCAATGCATGGACACCTATATCAAATAATGGTCCAGCTCCTGCCTCAGACTTTGTCGTGAACCAACTACCGTATCCTGGAATTCCTGAACGCCTGAGACACCCACACCTTGCATAATATACTTGTCCGAGGGATCCTTTCTCTATAAGCTTTTTAGCCGTCCTAGTCTTTTCCATAAATCTATACGTAAGCTCTATCATTAGTTTTTTCCCAGTTTTTTGACTTGTTTCAAACATTTCCTTAACTTCTTTTGTCGTTATAGCTGGCGGTTTCTCTGCTAGAACATGTTTTCCAGCCTTCATTGCCTCAATAGATACTATTGAATGAAGCCTATTTGGGAGACATACGGATACAGCATCGATATCTTCTCTAGCCAATAATTCCTTATAATCTTTATATAGGTTCTCCACACCATACTCAGTTTTAGCTATTTTTAACTCGTTCTCATCTATGTCGCATACAGCGACAACCTCTACGTTCGGAATTCTTTTATAGGCCTTAAAATGATATTTTCCAATTGATCCGAAACCTATTACTCCTACACGGATCTTCTCCATTTATTTCACCTTTATCTATGATATTTTAGGAAAAGAAATATAAAACGATAACTAGCAGTTCTCTAATAAAGATAATAAACAAATTAATTAGTAACGGTGAAAATTTATATCTATGCATTGGTATGAAAAGCCGCTAAAGATAATTGATAGGATTGGTATAGATAGGTTATTATTTATAGAAAATAAATTTGATGCCAAGCTTGCTGTTGAGGAAAAGGTCTCTCTTGGCTTTAACGCCGAGCATTTTTCACTTCATATAAGAGGAGATAACCCTCTAAAATATGTTGAACATATTAAGAAATATGTAAGTTATGCTAAAAAAGACTTGAAAGTTTTTTTATATGTTAATGTTCATTGGCATCCTTTGAAGGATGCTAGAAAACATCCTTCGTGGTTTCAAGTAAATTATAAGGGTACTTTGATTAAGGACGTTTATGGAAACGGTGTTATGCCATGTGTAAACTCGAGGGATTATAGAGAGTATATATATAATGTGTTAGTTGAGTTGGCTAAAACAGGGATTCACGGTATTTTTCTGGACGGTCCGGTTTTTCATCGTAAAGGCTGTTATTGTAGAAGTTGTAGGGAAAAATTTAGGGAAAAATATGGTTTTGAAATCCCTAAAAAGGGAGATTTTGAAAATATAAAGCATAGATTTTTAGTCGAGTTTCAGCACGAATCTCTGAGAGATTTTCTAAAAGGTGCATATGAAGCTGTTAAGAAGGCTAACCCAAAAATTGTATTGTATATGAATGGAGAGCCTGTCAGACCCAATTGGGCTGCTGGAAGGGACAACATATTGTTGAAAGATTACCAAGACCTTGTGGGTGCTGAAGGAGGTTTTGAATACTATAATTTGCTTGAAAGTCCCTTCTTTAAATGTGAGATGACAGCTAAGCTTCTTGAAGCACAAGTACCAGAGAAACCTAGAGTTATATTTATTGCCGCTAAGCATAGTCCTTGGAATAGAGAGACGTTGACGCCGGAAGAGTTGAAGATTAGGTGTGCGCAGACGATTGCAAATGGGGCAAATTATTGGATAGGGGTAACGCATAGGTCTGATGATCTATTTAAGGCTATCAGAGAAATTAATGGTTGGATTAATGATAGTAATGAGGAGTATTATATTAAGACGAGAGATGCATCCGATATAGGCTTATACTGGTCTCAGAAAACAGCTAATTTTTATGGCGGAGAAGTTCCAACAAGCGATTTTACTGGAAGAAAAATCAAGGTTAAAAGAGATTATATGAAAAGCTTTGTTGGAGCATATGAGATGTTTTTACGTCTCCATATTCCTTTCAAGCTAGTAATTGATGGAGGACAGCTTGATGGTTTAAAAATGTTGGTTCTTGCTAATGTCGCGATTCTTAGTAGAGAGGAGATTGCTGCTATTAGAAATTTTGTAGAGAATGGTGGTATTATTCTTTCTACATATGAAACATCGATGTTTAATATCGATGCTGAAAGATTATTCAATTTCTCTATGGAGGATGTTTTGGGTATCAACTATAATGGCATCGAGGAGTATAATGGGTATGAAAATTATTTCGAAATAATGGGAAGAGACATACCTGCTCCATACTATGTGATTAAGGCTACCCCCACTACAGGTTCTAAACTTGGAATTATCTATGAGAATACCAAGGGATGGTATCAGGACTTGAAGAAAACAGATTTTCCAAGTGTTGTTGTGAACGATTATGGCTTGGGTAAATCTATCTATATTGCTGGTAGTTTCTTCCAAACTTTCAATTTTTATAGACCTGCCAGCTATCTTAAGATACTTGATTCACTTATAGGGAATTTTTACAGGAAACCAATATATTTAGAGAATTCTCCAACAAGTATAAGTCTTTCCTTAAGAGAAAATAAGGATTCATATATACTCCACCTTGTTAATTTTACATCTGATCTAAAAAGGCCAATTGAATACGTATCCCCCATAAAAAATCTTAGAATAATTGTAAACACTGATAAACTTGAAATAAATGTTAAGAATATTAAACCTCTGATAGATAATAAGAAGATTAGAATTTCTAAGAAGAACAATTTAGTTAAGATTACCCTGCCTCGTTTAAACATATATGAGGCAATAGCATTACCTAAAAAATAATTTTTTATAAGGATATGTTTTATAGTCATATTTTTATATAAATTAATGGTTGAGAAAATGTCCAATCTTGCCGTCAAAGGCGGTTCTCCATTAAGAACAAAACCTTGGCCTAAATGGCCTATTTTCGATGAAAGAGAAAAAAGAAACTTGATAGAAGTCTTAGAGAGTGGTTTATGGGGAATTGGAGGTTCTAAAAATGAGGAATTCGCCAAGAAGTTTGCAGAGTATCAAGGCGCAAAATACGGGGTTACCTGTGTTAATGGCACGATTGCTCTTGAGATCGCTTTGAGGGCATTGGGAATAGGGTATGGTGACGAAGTAATCACTACTCCTTATACCTTTATTGCAACCGCTCAATCCATCATTTATGTTAATGCAAAGCCTGTCTTTGTGGATATTGAGGAAGACACTTACAATATTGATCCTAAAAAAATTGAAGAAGCCATAACTGATAAAACTAAAGCTATTATGCCGGTTCATATTGGTGGTGCTCCCGCAAATATGGATGAGATAATGAAGATAGCTAAAAAATATGACTTATATGTTATTGAAGATGCGGCGCAGGCTCATGGAGCTAAATGGGGGGATAAAGGTGTTGGTAGCATAGGAGATTTCGGGACGTTTAGCTTTCAGTCTAGTAAAAACATAACTTCAGGCGAGGGAGGTATTATTATTACGAATAGCGAAGATTTAGCTGAGAAGGCATGGTCATATATGAACTGTGGTAGAGTGAGAAAAGGTCTATGGTATAGGCATGTTATATTGGGGGCGAATTATCGAATGAGTGAATTTCTAGCTGCTATTCTATTGGCACAACTTGAGAGAGCTGATGAATTGTTTAAGAAAAGGGAAAGGAATGCAGAATACCTGGCAAAAAGATTGAGGGAAATAGAGGGAGTGGAGCCTTTGAATTATCCCGAGAAAGCTAGGTCTGCCTATCATCTATTTATCTTTAAATATAGAAAGTATTACTTTGAGAATCTTCCTAGAGAAAAGTTTATCGAAGCTCTAAACGCTGAAGGTATACCTGTGTCTCCTGGATACACTATTCCTTTGTATAAGATGCCTGCGATACAAGAGTATAATTTCCCTGGTTTTGGTAAACTGGGCAAAATGTATGATGGTTTATCTTTGCCTGTAACTGAAAAAGCTTGTAAAGAAGAGGCTTTGTGGTTAAAGCAGACTATCTTCCTTGCTGAGAAAGAGGACATGGATGACATCGCAGATGCTATAATTAAGATTAAGAGAAATATAAAGGAACTCTTATGAAAAAATTATCTTTTTCTTATGAGAAAATTGACATCACTCCCCCAATAGGTATAAGGCTCGGAGGATATGCACATAGACTAGGTAAACCTTCTATAAAGGTTCATGACCCATTGTATAGTCGACTTTTATACATTACAAATAATGTTGATGAAATTCTTATTGTTCAGATGGATATCCTAGGGATCTATCTTTCAGATGCAGAAAATATTAAAGAAAAAATTCATAGGAAAACAGGAATTAAAAAAGATAATATTTTTATCATAGCTATCCATAATCACTCCTCTCCAGAGACCATTATACCTATGTGGCCTAATACTTTTCCTTACTCTATTGATGAAAAGAATCTATTTGATAAATGGTGGAATATAACAGTTAATAAAATCGTTGAAGCGTCACAGAAAACTGTTGACTCATATAAGAATGGTATTATAAGTTTCGGTAAAATACCTGTTAAGCAACTTTGTGGTAACAGAACTTATGGAGAGGAGGGAGAAGTGAGTAAAAATATATATGTTGTTGCCTTTAGGAACAGTGAATCAAATATATTATTGTTAAATTATGCTTGTCACCCAGTATGCAATACTGATTTAGGTATTTCAGCTGATTATCCTGGAGCAATTTATAGCGAGATGTTAAAGAAGGGATGGGAAACAATCTTTACCACGGGATCCACCGGTGATATTAATCCATTACAGAAAGGTAGACAATATATAGACTATATTGGAAAAACTATATCTCAATCAATTTGTGAAAATTTAAATATTCTTAAAGAAGTTGGAGAAAACACTATTAATATTTGGACAGAATATTTTAAAGTTAGGCTTAGGACACCTTCTATTCCCGATCCTAAACAATATTTCTTGAAAACTTATGAAAGATGTGGAGATAATCAATTTAAACAGGAATGTCTCGTAAAGCTGTTATATGCGGATGAGTTCTATGAAATCTCTAAAGATGGTAAACACGAAAAAACCACAATTATCCACATGTTTAGCATAGGAAAATTACTCTTTATAACCGTTCCAGGTGAAATGTTTCTTGAAATTGAAAATGAATTGAGGAGTGAAATTGAGAAAAATGGAATGTTTCCTATATTCTCAAATTATTCTGAAGACTATATAGGGTATATACCTACTAAGAAAGCGTTTGAGTTGAATAGATATGAAGCCAGACTTGCGAGATGGAGTAGGATAACGCCGACTGGAGTTAAACGTATTAAAAATAAAATTAGAGAAATATACAAGAATAATCTTTAATTTCTTTATTATGGAAAAACCCTGATTGAGCTTACTGCCTGTAGATTTTGAATCTTAAAAATTCCAAGAATACTTACCGTTGTTTTTATATATGTTTTTATTTTTACGAGCCATGTTTTACCAAAAATTTTTGAACTTAAGTATTTTACAGCTATATTTTTTGCTGCCTTATCATCAAGTAACACGGTCACGTTTATAATCTTGAATTCTTCACCTCTTTTTAACATAATGTCTTTATTAACTGTAAAATTGCCAATATATATCACATCAGCAAAGATCTCAACTTTCTCAATTCTTACAGATGTCGCTTCACCGGATGGATTTGAAACCTCGTAGTATAGCGTAATAATAACTTTATCTTTTATATAGTATTTTTGTCCTTTTACTGTGATTCCTGAAATCTCAAAATCAATGAGTTTTATATTGGTTGATATATTTTTCTGGACTGAAACATACCATAGAAAAAAACCAATTATCAATAAAAGAGCAATCATTATTACTAGGAAATTTTTCATTTATTCAACCTCTTTCATTCGTGTTTCTTCTCATATCCTGTAAGCCTTTCTCGTATTCACCAGACCTTATTTTTTCAGCAATAAAACTAAATAATTCGTATATTTCCCGGAAATACTCTATATCCTCATCTTTAATTCCTCTATTTTCTATTTCGTTTATCTTCTTATTCATCATAATTGATGCCTCATAAACTGAGCTTGGCAAAACACTATGCTTTACCTCAGTGAACCTCTGAAAATGTATCCTAGCTAAAATATTCAAAAGATTGGAGGCTTCTCTCAATGAATCTAGGTTATTAGTATCTAAAAAGTCCTTAAACTTTAACAAAATCTCATCTAGACCTACCAAAAAATTTGACAATAAACGATTTATAGATTCATCCATTTTATTCACTTTCAAATACTTTGAAACCATCCTTGAGTAATTTTCTCTTTGGAATAATATGAACGACACCCGAGTCATCAACTATTTCTATCAAAAAGGTTGTGACGTTTCTTATCTTACCCCTTATACCATTGGCCTCTATATATATTCCAGGTTTAATAAAGTCGGATTCTTTAGAAACTAGCAGGATAGCTTCATCTTTCAAACCTAGACCAATAAGTAAAACAAATGTGAAACCTACGCTTACAGCGACTGCTAGAAAAACTGCCTGGGCTATAGAAGCTATTACTGAAGGAGCAATGTCTGCGATCTCAAACACTATAAAAATTAAGACAAGATAGAAGAAATACTTAAATCCCGCACTCAACATCATAGAAATTCTTTTCGGTACTGTCTCTATAAGTACAAATTTTTCAAACATATCTGAAAGCCACTCAGTCAATATTATTCCTAAAAGGAATATTATAACAGAAGCTGTAAACTTTGGAAGATATAAGACTATAGACATGCCTAGCTGATCGAGAAACGGGACATTTAAAACTGATAGTGCTGCCAGAATAGTTAAAGTGTATATGACTAACCTGGTTAATATGTTGAGAAGATGAGAAAGTGGAAAACCTGCTTTCGTAAATTGCTCACCAAGAATAGAATTTTTAAAGCTTTCATCGAGTTTAATCATTTTCGATATCTCAGTCACTGCTTTAGCAGTTATTTTTCCTACAAGATATCCCACTATAAGTATTCCGATGGATAATAAGACGTTGGGGATAAGTGAGATAATGTTTTCTAAAAGACTCTTAAAAATTTCAAATATTTCATATTCCAAAATTATCCCCTTCTAATAACAATACTAAAGTTACCCCTGAAAATTATTAATAAATCCATTATATAAGCGCTATCTATAATATGCCTAATAACTGTAGAAGTGTGACATATAAGCCCGAAATAATCAATTGTAGAAGTACTAGAGGTCCTATCTTCTTCATATAGAACCCAGAAGTGATATGGAAACCTTCTCTCTCAGCCAAAGATACAGCCATTAAGACCGGTATTGAACCAAATAATGTAAGGCCTCCGCCTATATTACTTCCAAATATAAGTGCCCAATATAAAGGATGTGTGTTTATCCCCGTAACCTTATGTATCTCGTCAACAACAGGTATAAGGATAAGAACCACTGACACATTCGCTATCACAGATGAAAATAATCCACAGATTAACAGTAGTATAAATGAACTTAGAGTAGTGTTGAAAGCCACTATTCCTTCTAAGTCATCACCTATAATTTTTAAAAGCCCCGACTTATCTAGAGCTCCTACAAAAATAGAAAATCCTCCCACAAAGAACGGTACCTCCCAGCTTATCTTGCTAAGAATCTCATTCGGATTTTGCCCGCTAAATAGGAACATAACAGTTGCAAAGAACAAAGCTATGTAAGTGGGTGAGAAACCTAGCTTATCACTTAACGTGACTCCCAATAAGAAAAATATAAAGATTATAAGAGATTTGTAGAGAATGGATCTATCGGGTATAAGCTCCCAAGGATCTTTTAAATCACTTTTAATCTTCTCAATGTTTTTCTGTTCCTTTAAATAAAATAATTTATAGTATAGTATTGTAACCGCTAAAAGTACAGCTATCAAGGGTGATGAGATAGTAACAAATTCACTGACGCCAATATTCTTTTTTATCGATATTATAAGTCCTGGAATAGAGCTTATGGGAAGTAGCAGTCCTCCAACATTACTTAGAATACCCTCTACCGATAGAGTTATTCCTGGATTAATCTTCTGTGGCTTAAAGAAATTTAATGTCATCGTTGTCATTATTATCATTGTAATAGTGTTCTCAGCTATTCCAGAGAAAACAGTGGCAAGTATCAGTAAAATATAAACGATAGTTGATCCTTTCACACCCAATTTTTTAATTGTATAAGTGCTCAAAAACTCGAAGAACTTTGTTTCGCTTAGAGACTCGAACAGTATCAGACTAGATACTATGAATAAAAGCGTTTCTATATCCAACATTTGGAAAGCTTCTTCTATTGTGAATAGGTTATAGGAAACACCGAAATATATGCTTAATACTGCTGCAAGTAACGCAACTATAACTTTGTGTTCTATTTCACTTATTAGTAAGAGTATGGTTACAATGAATATCAACGAAAACGTTGTAAGCGGATCCATGATATCACTTTCTTTTCTTTAGTATTTTATACAGAGATATAATTATGTCACCGAATATGAATATAGCTATTATAAAAAAGAACAAGTAAACTATAAATAAAACAATTAACGCTATATCTCCCTTTACTCTAATCTCAACCGCATCATAGACAAGAACAAGAAAAATTATGTATACGATTCCATGGATTATACGTTTCGGCAAAACTTTTTCTACATTATATGTAACATCAAATTTTCTCTTAATACTTTTATAAACCTTAAATCCAAGATCGATAGCTACAACAACTATAATTGTAATAAGCCACGTGATAAACAGAGAACTTATCTGTAGGAGATAAGGAGTCCAGACAGCATTTTTAATCATATATTTTGAAAATAAAAAGATGTAGTTATATATAATTGTCAAAAATAAGCCTAATAGAAAACGGGATTAAGCCATGCCTTTCTTTCATTTTTATCCGTTATCTCCAGCCTAAAATATTTCCTGAAAATATAGCCCTCTAATCTAACACTTGTTATGCCAGAATCATCCCTTACGACTTCAACCTTTCTCTTCCCAACATTTCCATAAAAGGTTTCTCTATCATCTTCTCTACTTATCTCGATGTTTTCAAGAAACTCTTTAAACATTCCGCTAAGATACTTTCTGTATTTATCCCCATATTTAATTAAGTCAAGCATATCGTTAGTTATCGTGAATCCAGCGCCTCCCTCACTAATGAAGTCCACTCTTTTCACATGTGAAAAATCAGCTTTAATAACATTGTTTGCTGACTCAAAATTATAGAATATTGGACCTGTAGAAGCATAGAAGGAGCCTTCTCTTAATGCCTTTAGAATATCTTCTTTTGTCCTTGTTTCTGTTTTTACTTTGATCCATCCTCCAGGCGCGTCAATAGGAGGTATAAAGTATCTGTGGGCATCATCGACCGCTATTCCGGATACTTCCCTGCCAGAAGCCAAAAGATTATCCCAGTGTACAGTTGAATATCCTTTTCCGCACTCAATATCACATCCCGTATTATATAATTCGATACCCAGATAACCATCAATACTCCTTAAATCATTAACAGTCAAACTTGACCAGTATGGATGTGCAATGAAAGCGATCACATTGTTGGCCTTAACCCAGTCAAATAATTCATATATAGAATTTTTTCTTCTTCTCTGTATCTCATCGTTATCATATACATCAATAAGTACAACGTGATAAGAATGCCCATTCTCACCTCTACCTGTACCTGTCTCTATCCCAGTGATCATGACAACTTTGTCACTATCTATTTTGGTAATTTTTTCATGGTCTGTTATAGCTAGAAAGCCGTAACCTGATTTATAATAGAAATCTATGTATTCTTGTGGTGTTAATCTACCGTCTGAGTTAGTGGTATGTCCATGAAGATTTCCTTTAAGCCAAATTCCTTTTTTTCTAAAAGGATTACTGAACATATTATCCCATTTTTTGTTGTCTTATATATGCTTTGTTTACTCTAAGAATTGATATATCGTAAAGTTGTCAGCAATGAGATAAAAATAAAAACGTCTTTAGTTAATTTAAAAAGAATAAGGTATGATCGAGGACATTTTAGCGATTGCCTTACTTATATTTTTAGCAAAAATGCTCGAAGATGTACTGATAAGATTAAAACAGCCATCATTACTTGGCTGGGTGATCAGCGGTATTCTCCTCGGACCTGGATTTCTAGGTATTATCACGCCCGATAAAGAGATACTTTTTCTGACAAGCATAGGTATATACTTGTTCTTCTTTATAATAGGACTTGAAGAAATAGATATAGACGGTATATTTAGCTCTCTAAACAGAAGATATATTTTCGTATCCTTGCTTTCACTTCTCCTACAACTTGTACTTACTGTTGTTATAGTCGAGCTATTCCAGATAGATATCTTCCAAGCCTTAACAATAGGAGTGATATCGGCAGTACCCACAGCGAGCGTGGTTGCAAAAGTTTTAAGCGATATGAACGTTCTTAAAACAAAAAGTGGTCTCCAATCATTTTCATATGCTTTAATAGGCGAAATATTTGGTCTTATCCTTACTGGAACCCTCCTAGAAATAGGGGTTACTAAAAGCTTTAACATAACATTAATCGTTATAAATTTCATAAAGGTAGGATTCTATTTTGTTCTGGCTGGCTTCCTTAGTGTGTTCGTTATACCCAAGATAATTCACGTCACTCGACTATATTTAGTATCAAGCGAGGCATTAGTAGGCATTATACTAGGACTTTTACTCTTTTTCGTAGGAATAGGTTCCCATCTCGGAGTTCATGGAGTGATAGGAGCATTAATTTTAGGGTTAGCTTTATCAGATATAGCTACAGAAGATACAATCAAATCAGCGGTAGAGAGTCTAAAAAAGATAAGTAACGGTGTATTCATACCGATATTTTTTGCATCATTAGGTTTAAACTTTTCATGGAGTTTTCTGATGAGTGATATTCTTCTGGCGTTAACAATATTCTTGCTTTTTATACCTATAAAATTCAGTATACATTACATTATGTTAAATATCTTTGGCATTGAAAACTCTAAAGAATTATCAATATCTATGCTAGCAAGAGGCTCTGTCGATTTAGCTATTCTCGCATCATTACTAAACTATGGAATCATTTCTGGTCAGCTATATTCACTTCTCGTATTTATAGCGATTCTTTCACTGTTATTCTATCCTCTGATAGCAAAGTTAAGTATTACAGTTTCTGAAGATGTACCTAGTAAAAAGATGCCTTTTCTACCTATAATAACTAGGCAACTTTTAGGTAGGATTAAGGTTCGTGAAGTGGTACGGAAACCATTATTCCTTTATTGGAACGACGACTATGAGAAAATAATTAGTTTCATGGAGAAAAATGATCTTGAAAACATAGTAATAGTTGACAAACAGAAAAAGCCTATTGGCATTGTTACGCTAAAAGATCTAAAAGAGGAAAAAGATATTAGGAAAGTTCTCAAGCCTATTCGAATAATAGCTAAGCCGAACGACGACTTATTCACTGTTCTTGAGGAAATCGCAGTTGTTAATCAACCTGTTATTCCTATCGTAGATGATGAAGGAAAAATTATAGGGGAAATATCTTTACAAGACATAATAAGCTATATGGTTGCAAAGAAAAAGTAAAGCTAGGGTTTTACGATTACCTTTAAAATGGTTTTATCCCTATCCATTATTTTCTTATAATATTCTTGTACTTCATCCAGAGAGATTCTATGTGAGATTATCTTCTTTACATTTATCTTCCTTGACGCCAAAATTTTAACCGCCCTACCAGTCGTAAACGGGTTTGTAAATGATCCAATTATCTCAATTTCTCTCCTATATATGTTAAAAGGCTTCACAGCAGCAGTAGCGTTTTCAGGAGCAACTCCAAAAACAAGTACTTTCCCACCATAATCTACTGATTTAATGGCGTCTTCAAAAGCTTTGATGCTTCCTGAAGCTTCAATTGCTACATCAGCACCCCTACCTAAAACTTTCTTTATTTCCTCAGGTACATCTTTTTCAAGAGCATTAAAAACATACTCAGCACCCAGTTCCTCAGCTATTTTCAATTTTTTCTCAACGATATCTACACCTATAACTTTTGATGCACCCCTTATCATAGATAGCTGTAAATGAAGTAGTCCTATTGGCCCTAAACCGTATACAACAACAGTATCACCTAAACTAATGTTTATAAGATCTTGGCCATGTAGGACACAAGCTACCGGTTCTGCAAAAGCCGCTTCTTCAAACTCTAAATATTCTGGAAAACTGTACAAATTCGCCTCCGGTACAATGGCATATTCTGCGTATGCACCTGGTAAATGGATACCGATAGCATTCCAATTTACACAAAAATGAGTTAAGCCTCTTTTACAATAATAACATTTTCCACATGGAATATTTGGGTTTACAGCCACTCTATCTCCTTTTTTGAATCTTGTAACATTTTCACCAACCTCCTCCACAACACCAGAAAACTCATGACCTGGAATTACTGGAAACTTTGCAGGAAATTCTCCTTTAAATATATGTATATCAGTCCCACAAATACCACATGCCTTTACCTTTACTAACACTTCATCCTCCTTTAAATCGCGAAGACTATATTCTCCAACTTCCGACTCATATGGTTTATTTATGATAAAAGCTTTCATTTTTATCACTAATGAAAATATAGTTTTAATTAAACTAAAAATAATATCTCTTATCTATTCGAAACTCAAACCAATTATTTATAAACCTAAGATAAGATTCTCATAAAATGATACTATGGTATTTGAAAACATTCTTTTAAGCTTAGCAGGCAATAATCTTCTTCTACTAGGCTTGTTAGGCGGATGTATAACAGCACTGTTAAATGCTATAGGTGCTATACCTGTACTATTTTTTAAAAAACTACCTGAGAGAGTAAGTGATATAGGTTTAGGGTTTGCGGCAGGGGTCATGCTTGCTGCAAGCTTTACTAGCCTTATAGTGCCAGGTATAGAGAAAGGAGGCATAAATCCTGTTATCATAGGTATAGTACTAGGTGCCTTATCTGTCAACTTTGCAGACATGATTATTCCTCATATGCATATGATAATAGGTAAAGAAGGAATATCATCTAGTAGGCTTAGAGGAATATGGCTCTTTGTTTTAGCCATAACGCTTCACAATATGCCTGAAGGTCTCGCTGTAGGAGTAGGGTTCGGGTCTGGAAATCTAGATGATGCTGTAGTTTTGATGTTAGCGATAGGGTTACAAAATATTCCTGAGGGTTTATCAGTAGGTTTTTCTATTCTAGCTGAAGGAAATAAGAGTAGATTTTATGCGTTTCTCATAGCTATAATATCTGGCCTTGTAGAACCTCCACTAAGTTTAATTGGAGCAGCAACTGTAGCTATGGCTCATCAAGTATTGCCTTACGCTATGGGTTTTGCAGCTGGTGCCATGATCTTCGTCATAAGTGATGAAATAATACCTGAGACTAATAGAGTGGGACATGAAAGGTATGCGACGTATGGTCTCATAATAGGATTCATAATTATGCTATATATGGATGTTATATTAGGATAACAGAGCAATATTTTTAATAATTTAAAAATAATTTTTATTCTAGGTAAAAATGTCAAGTAGAGTTGCTAGTCTAGTTCTAGCAGTCATATCGTTTATATCTCTTTTGTTAGCTAGAATATTACTAAATGCTTCGGTCTCAGCATTAATGTACTCCTTTATAGTTACAAAGACAAATTTCATAGTCGAAAAGATAAATACAATTATAGCCTCATTCCGTACAATCGACTTCTTTACATGTTTATATCTTTCAGGTTTTTTAACAGCTATCTCAATAACGTCCTCCTTTATAGCGATACAAAAAACCAAGAATCGAGACGAGGTATGGAGAGATATAAAAATCCCTGTCTTTATAGCTTTATTCTCTTCTATATCAGCAGAAATATTAACGATAATACTCGTAGATATTCTACATGTAGCATATGAAACAAATATATTCTTCCATAAAATGCCTTCTAGAATACTCTTTTATCTTTCAGGATTTATAATAAACATTACTACATTGTTAGTTGTCTTCTCAATAACATCAAGCACATATTCATTGGTTAAAAATAAAGTAAAATATCCCCAAGTTATAAGAATAAGCTATATTATCGGTTTCTGGATTATTGCAAGCATATTCATACTCGATCTCATTAATGATGTATTCGTAGCTTTTAAGATTTTTATGTTTAGCTCTTAAAAAGCTTCACCTTTTCTCCTATAGTTCTGATAACAATCTTATAGAGACCTACACCGACAAAGATACCTATACCTGCCTGCATGATATTTCCAGGTAACTCGGCTAAAGCAGCCCCTAAACCATATAGAAAGTATTCAACTATAAAGTATCCGAGAACCATTTCGACACCCCCAAGCACTGCTCCTAGATATAAAAGCTTTTTTGACTTCTTTGAAAAGAAACCAACTGTAAAACCCTCTATGCCTTTTATGACAAATGTAAAAGGAGCCCAATTACCATATCCACTCAATATGTCAGCAAGTGCCGATCCTATTCCACCGACAAGAAATCCAGGATGACCTCCTAACAATAGACCTGAAAAAATTACGATTGTATCTCCGAAATTAATATATCCCTTAGTTTGCGGAACATAGAATTGGAAAGCCATCGTTACAACCATTGTGACAGCAGTTAACACAGCCACGATTGCAACAAATAGTGCTCCTTTCATTTATTTTCCCCTTGATAGATAATAAAAATTAACATCCAATAATAACTTTTCTTCCGAAAAAAATAAAAACTTATTTTTGAATCATGTAAAAAATATAAATTGATGAATATGAAAGCAGCCCTTCTAAAAGGACCTTATGATATACAGATTGTTGAGGTTGATAAACCTGTTCCCGGACCAAACGATGTTCTTATACGTGTCGTTAGGTGTGGTATCTGTGGAAGTGATTTACATGCATATAAAGGTAAACATCCAGATTTTATCATACCAATTATTCCAGGTCATGAGTTTTCTGGTGTTGTGGAGGAGGTTGGTGAAAATGTTACAAGATTCAAAAAAGGAGATAGAGTAACTGTTGAACCGTTAGAGATATGTGGTAAATGTTATTTCTGCAGGAAAAATGAATATAATCACTGTATAGACCTTAAAGTTTTAGGAGCCCAGACTACTGGTGCTTTTGCTGAGTATATCTCGGTAAAGGAGAGATGGGTATATAAGATCCCTGAGTCGATGACTTTTGAAGAAGGCGCCATGGTTGAGCCGACAGCTGTGGCTGTACATGCTGTTAGACGTTCTGGAAAAATCGGTGATACGGTTTTGGTTCTTGGTGCTGGAACTATAGGCTTACTTATAATGCAAGTTGCTAAAGCATTGGGTGCGGATACTGTAGTTATTACTGATATAGTTGATTGGAAACTTGATTTTGCGAGAAAACTTGGTGCAGACTATGCATTAAACCCTAAGAAAGATAACATTAAAGAAACAATTTATAGTTTGACTGATGGGCTAGGTGTTGATACTTCTTTTGAGGCTGTAGGTAGTAATGTAACGTTTACACAAGCCCTAGAATATACTAGAAAGGGAGGAAATGTTGTAGTTGTAGGAGTTTTTGAGAAACCTGAAACTGAATTCAATATAATGAACATAGTGAATAAGGAATTAAACGTCTTTGGTAGTCTTGTTTACAGATGGGATTATCCTAAGGCTATAAAACTTATAGAACATAAAAAAGTGAATGTGAAAGACATGGTCTCTGACGTGATACCTTTAGAGAGAATAAAGGAAGGATTTGAGAGAATGCTAAAACGTGAAAAGGGAGTTATAAAAATTCAGATTGGGTTTGAAGTATAATCTAAAACTCTTCTATTTTTAACGAAGCTAATATTTTTTCTTTCTGTTCCTCAATAATTTCATTGACCGTTTTTTTATCCACTCCTTCTGTTGTTCCCTCCTTTAAAGTTGCGCTTGCACCTGAAGCTGATGCATATATTAGCATTTCTACGGCTTTGTCCAAACTTAGATCTTCGATTCTTCTAATGCCGTACTCTATAATCTTATAAATTATTCCGGCTGAAAAAGCGTCACCTGCACCAGTTGGATCGATTGTGTCTACTTTAAATGCATTCATTCTAATACTCCATGAGTCTGTCCTAGCGTATAATCCTTTTTCACCGAGTGTTATAAGAACCATCTGTACTCCTTTCTTTAGTATTTCTATGGCTGACTCCTCTATATCTTCCTTTGACGTTATCATATTTGCTTCAATATTATTGCAGTGGAAGATATGAATATGTTCAAAGGCTGGAAGAATATAGCTCCAGTTCTTTCGATATGGAGCTATAGGGTCGACAAATGTGATAGCGTTTTCAGACCCTTTTTCTAGAATATCTTTTAGATTATCATCTACTTCTCCTAACCATCCGGTTGCACCTACGTATATGATGTCTGGTTTCTCTGTTTTTATTACATCCGTAATATGTTTTACGGATAGCATAATATTTGCTCCTATATCTACATGAAACCTTCTATCCTCTCCCTTAACAACCAAAATAAGATTTTTTGAGGTATCCACGCCTTCATTTTTCTCTAATCTCACATCTAAGCCATACGACGAAAGTGTATCTTCGATAAACCTGCCAAAGACATCGTCGCCCACAGCACCTATCACAATTATATTTTTACCTTCAAGACCTAGTTTTACTTCATCAATAGAAAAATTTGCTGCATGTCCGCCAATTCTAGTTTTTATACCTCTAGGAGTAAAAACCACTTGTCCGGGATCAGCTATATTTGGTAAACCTGCTGCAATTAAATCAACCACAAGTATACCAAAATCCAGTATCTTCATTTTTACACCTAATAATTTAATATTGTTTCAGGTTAAAATAATATAAGAAGCCTTATGTCTAGGATAAAGTATAAAGAGGCAATAGATGTATACCCTGCTATCCATGAATTAATAAGCATCCTCGAACTGGATTACATTGATGTAAATCGCATAAAGGTTCTGTATAGTTTTGGATCGAAATCGTCAGCTTATGCAAGGATACATGGAATATCAAGAGTATTACAAATAGCCCTCGACACAAAGCCGATTTATGTTATTGAGCTAATATCTGAAAATTTTAACTCGTTGAGAAAAGAGGATAAGATTAAAGTATTAATCCATGAACTTCTCCATATTCCAAAAACTTTTAGTGGTGCTTTAAGACCACATGGCAGATATGTTAATCAAAAAATTATCAATAAATTCTATCACAAGTATGTTAAAACTAAAAAACATTAAACTTGCTAAAAGTATAGTTATAAAAATGAAACATTAATACAATTATTGTTTTATAAATAAGTTGTTTGACGTATAAAATTTATATTGTTGCATAATAATTTTTACGTGATTAACGATGTACAGAATTAAATCTCCATGGAGCATAATTATAATTACATCATTTTTCCTTAATTTTACCACATTCATCATCGCTAAAATGACATTTTTCGAAAAGGTTTTTCTTATAGAACTTCCGATTCTCCTGTTAATTTCCGGAAGCATAATGCTTGTAACATCAATACTTATGAGTATAAGATCTATCTACGGCTCTATTTTTTTTCTCATATCACTAGGTACTATTTTTTGGTTTATAGGATTTGTAAATAGATCAATGATGATTCTATATCAGAAATACGTTTTTCCCATGCCATTCGATTCATTTTTTCTAGCAGGAAATCTTTTATTCTCTATGGTCTTCGTATTCTTTATGATGTATATTAGAAAAATTCTCACATCAACTATACAGAAAAACATGCCTATCCTGATGGTTATCTCGCTGGTTAGCGGGATATTTTATGCATTTATAACTGCTAGTTATCTATCCCTCTTCATGCAGGGACAAATTCAACTTCCTTTACTGATGTATGTTATAATTAACATCTTTTTCGATCTAGTCACAATCGCTTTATATATCATATTGGTTCTTGCTGTAAAGGAAGGAGTAATAAATCAGATTATCAGAGCAATCTCTTTTGGACTTATATTAATATTGTTGGGAGACTATCTCTATTTTTATATTAATTTAGGTAAATTACTTTATCTTAGCGATTTCCCATTTCCTATATATGGCTGGGCATACAATATATTTCTTTTATCTAGCATTTACATTTTCCAAATCCAAACAGGTAAGAAAGTATAGGTGATTGTTATGTCAACTTCAGCAACTAAGGAAATTGATGACCTAATAAAATCCCTTCAAGAGAGAAGGATTGTAAAAGATTTTGCTATTTATAGGTTAGATCAACTTATTTATTCGACTATTCCGGAAGATAAAGCCAAAGAACTCCTAAACCATTATTTTGAAACAGATATAAAGGTTATATGGATGGGAGACTATAACACTGTTGTCTTCTTTTTCGGAGACTATACAATCCTTGTAAAACCCGCATCGATTCTCACGATGTTCCAAGTAAATAAATTAATAAAGAAATGGAGAGAGAAAAAAGAAAAGATGTTAAAGATAATGGAGGAAAAAATAAAGGAAAAGCCAGTTGCACCCAAGACTAAGGAAGAAAAAGAAGTTTCTAAACCAGAAAAAGTTGCTATTAAACAAGCAGTTGCTCCTACTGAAATGGATAGAAAAGAATTCGAGGAGATTCATGTAGCTTTCTCAAAAATATTTATTGATAGAGTAATAGACACTTTATATTATCTTATTGGAAAAAGTTCTACTGACGATATAATTCAGAAAGTAGGAGGAAGAGAAAAATTGTTGAACAGAGAAAACTTTGATAAGTTTCTAACTGAGATAGAAAAGATGCTTGGAAAACGTACCCGAGAAATTATTCTACATATGATAGAAATATAAATGATTTGTTTATATTAGTTCTGTGTCTAGCCTATACGAGATAGAGACAAAATATAAGGTTGATGATTTCTTAGAAATTAAAAGAAGATTACATGTTATTGGCGCAAAAAAAATCAAGAGTGTACATGAAAAAGATATATATTATCAACATCCTTGTAGAGACTTTATGAACACAGACGAGGCTTTAAGGATCAGAATAGAGAATGACAAAAATTTTTTCTTGACGTATAAAGGTCCACGTGTATCTTTTTATCCAAAAAAGAGAATTGAGATAAACTTAGTTTTTGATAATCTTAATAATTTGAGAAAACTTCTTAAGGTACTGGGATTCAAAGAAGTTGTAGTTATCGAGAAAGACCGAGAGTATTGGGATTTGCAACCTTGGAAAATCACTCTAGATAATGTTAAGGATCTGGGCTACTATATTGAACTAGAGTATCAAGGAGATAGATATGAGAAAAAACTTTTTGATCATATTATCAAAAAAATTGGATTGGATGAGAAAAAATATATTCGGGAGAGTTATTTAGAAATGTATCTAGCTAAGAAAAAATATAATTTTGCTTGATCTTCCACAGTTAATTATTATCTAATTTTAATAATATCTATAATTACTATATATTCTATGAAAAAAATTAATGTGGGTATTATAGGTCTTGGAGGAGCTGCAAGAATAGGACACATACCATGGTATATCTTAAATCCATATACTCGGATTAAATCAATATCAGATGTAGACTCTTCAAGAATCAACTATGTAAGAGAAATGTATCATATTGAAAACTCTTTTACAGATTATACAAAGATATTAGAGGATGATGAGATAGATGCAGTAAGCATTTGTACACCAGTCCATACTCATAAAGAAATAACCATTGCTGCTGCTGAAAACGGTAAACATATTCTTGTTGAAAAACCTATGGCTAGAGATGTAAAAGAATGCTATGATATGATCTCAGCTACTGAAAAAAATGATGTTTTATTAATGGTTGGATTTATGAAGAGATTTAATCCGGGATTCCAATATATAAAAGAAATACTGGATAGGGAAGAGATTGGATCACCTCATTATTTTGATGTACATTGGAGTTTATATGATGTAAAGCATGCCGAAGGCTTTAGATATAAAGCATACACTGGAGGCGGAGTCTTCCAGGATCATGGAAGTCATTATATAGATATTCTAAGATGGTGGTCTAAAAGTGAGATACATGAGGTTACTGCAGAATTTAATATAATGGTTGATGGAAGAGAAGTTGAGGATCATGGTGTTGTACTTTTAAGGTTTAAAAATGGTGCAATAGCTACACTTGAGACATCTAGAGTAGGTTTAGAACATCCTATATATCGTCTGTATGAGAGAGGACAGATCTACACAACTGGTGGATCTATCTCCTTTTCTTCCCCGGACTGGACGTCTTTTGAACTACCTGAAATAAATTTATTTAATGGGAAACAATGGAAAACTATCAAGATGTTAAAGAAAGGTAGAGAAAAACCAGACCACTACATGTTTAAGAGAGAAATCGATCACTTCGTAAACTGTATAGTGAACAATGTCGAACCAGCAGTAAATGGATATGATGGTTTAAAAGCTATAGAAGTTATAAATGCGGCATATATTTCATCTTTCGAAAAACGTAAAGTCAAGCTTCCACTAAACAGAAGCTTTGAAATAGATGAAAAAATGTTTCGCAGTATGCCTAGATTTAATCTATGAAAACTAACTATTTCAAAAAGCTTTAAAATATTGGATACATTTTATCTAGATAATATGCTAGACACTAACAACTACAGTGACTTCATAATAAAGAAAGCATCATTATTAATGTTGATATCAACACTGCTTATCATATTTTACAGAAATTTCACTTTGAACATCGTTTTACTCTACCAACCTGTGATAATATACTTGGATGACGTATTGCTTCTGATTACATCATCCTTTTTAACCGTTATGATCTTATCTTTGTTTAATTCTCTAAAAACATTAGTTATAGTTAAGTGGAGAGAAAAATCATTCTACATCATTAGTCTCATAAAAAGAACTTTACAACTAGTTATTATTTTTCTCTACTATATTTCTCTTAAAGGATTATACATGAGAATATCATATACCTATGAGATCACTGATATAAATTTGTACGATATTTTTTATCAATTTATAATAATAATATTGATTTATTTCACGATTAAGGACCTTGCTCGCGTTGATTAACTCCCTTATATTTCACATATATATAAATTAGAAAAGCTAACAGGCAGACTATAATTATTATATCAATTATTTCGAAGAAACTCTGGATTAACTCCCATCTTTCTCTAAGTATTATACCAAGATAAACGAGAAATATATTCCATATGTATGAACCAATCAAAGTATAGACTGTGAACGTTCCCAGCCTCATTTTTGAGACACCTGCTGGAAAAGAAATAATGGTACGAATAGCCGGTAGAAGTCTACCGATAAATATAGCTATTTCTCCATGCTTTTCGAAAAAATCTTCAACCATCTTGAGATGATGAGAATCAACTAGGAAACATTTGCCATATCTGATTATAAGGCCTCTACCAAACTTTAAACCTAGCCAATAAGCAATTATTGACCCCAACAAATTTCCAAGCGCGCCAGCAGATATAGCTAGAAATAGATTCATCTTACCCATATAGACAAGAAATCCTGAAAAAGGCATTATTATCTCACTCGGTATCGGAATCAATGCACTTTCAAGCGTCATCAATATAAATATCCCAGAATAACCAATAGTGTCTATAAGATAAGTTATTGATTCTGTAATAAAAGCCGTTATACTCATACGAAAACACTAGAACCATTGTCTAGGATATCTCCAATCAGACCCTATATCTCTAAAACTTATATGAAAGACCTCAGGAGGAAGCCTTTTATGCTGAGTTCTCTTAACCATACCTATTATTTTTTCCACATCTTCCTTTCTAACCTTTAGTATTGAGGCAATTTCATCTTCAGGAACCCATTCCTCAAATCTTAGATATAATATATCATCTATTATCTCATAACTAAGACCTATCTCTCCTTCAGCTGTTTGACCAGGCCATAAACGCGGCGAAGGCGGTTTTTCTATAATTCTACGCTGAACTCCCAGATATTCAGCCAACTGCCTAACATGTGTTTTGTAAAGACCACCTATAGGCAATAAATCAACGCCACCATCACCAAATTTAGTGAAATATCCTATTAACAACTCGCTTTTATCCCCTGTTCCTATAACTAAACCCTTATTTCTAGCAGCTCTCTGATGTAGAATTATCATCCTTGTACGAGCCATTATATTACCTATCTCTTTTCGAGTCATCTCTCCTAGAGCTTTCTTAAATGTCTCGATAATTTTTCCAATATGAATTATTTCCCAATTTGAATCCGGTAAACCAATACTCCTTATCACTGAAAGAGCATCCTCTAAGTCCTCCTGCGGAGTAGCATCACTCGGCAAAAGATAGCAATACGTGTTTTCAACTCCTAGAGCACGTGCAGTCAAAAACGCAGTGACCGCTGAATCAATACCACCACTAACACCAACTATACCAGACCTCATTTTAGCATAGTCAAAAACATACCATTTGAGCCTCTTCACAATTACTTCAGTCACTCTTTTAACATTTATCTTGGGAAGAATCATTATAATTCACCTAGTCTCATATTTAGATCTCTTCTAAAAACTTTAAATGAACTAAACCTTCTTGCCTTTCTTAATATATGATAATCAATATCAGCTATAAGCAAATCTTCCTCCATCTTTAACGCCCTAACAGCAATTTTCCCATCCGGTAAAACAAACATAGATCCACCCCAGAAATATTCTTCATCTTCAACTCCTACCCTATTGACAAAACCTATGAATATTGTGTTTTCAATAGCGCGAGTCACATTTATCGATTCCCATATTTTCTCTATAGATGTCTCATCTGTCCCATACAATCCTCTTAAAGGCGAAGAAGCAGCGATAAACACTACATCAGCTCCCATCCGAGCCAATAACTCAATGGGTTCAGGATGCCATGCATCTTCACATACTACTATTCCAAAGTTTAATCCTTCATATGAGAAAACCTTAATACTCTTTACATCACCTTCTTGATAATATCTTCCTTCCTCGAATAAACCATAGTTAGGAAGATACAGTTTAGGAATATACCCTTTAAGTTCTCCATCGCATAGCACAGCCATAGAGTTTCTATAAATACCTATTCTATATTCCTCTACAACTCCAATAATCACACATATATCCTTTGAATAATCTTTTAACAACTCAATTTTTTCTTCGCATTTCCTAGATACCTCATAAGCAAGATCCTTTAAAAGATAACCCGTAAGTGAAAGTTCTGGAAAAACAATTATTTTTGCTCCTTTTTCTCTTGCCCTCTCAATATAACTTATATGTTTTTTAAAGTTTAACTCAACATTTCCAAGATAGCTATGGATTTGTGCCAAAGCTATTCTATACTTATTCATCATATATACCCCTGTAAGGAATCATATTAAACATACAATAGGATAAATATATATGGTATGGATTTTTATTCCCTTTTTTCCTCAATTAATCTTCTTATTTCCTCTATCATATCCGCCACTATTTTCTCATCCTCTACACTTTTAAAGACTATCTTTCTTCGTCTCTTTGAGAGACTATAAATAAAAAATGCGCAGACAACAACTGCTAGACCAACATAAATATATCGATAATCTTGAACTTTAGTTTCCTTATAAGGCTCTATCTCAACCTTAGGTAGATTTGACGCAAGTAATGGCATTTTGATACCTACAACATCCTTTATCTCAAAATCTTTATCTATCTCTATAATTTCATCATCCATGTAGACTTCTATGCTCTCATTCAGAAAGCCTATAAGCTTATACGCTAAGCTTTTATAAGCAGTATATTTATCGTAGACCTTTTTAAGTTCCTTTAGAGTGTCATTAACCATTATAAGTTTCTCTTCTAGCATATCTCTATAACTAGAAATATTTGCATAGTATTCTTTCTCTATACTATCAGCTAGTTCTAATTGTTTTAATCCAGCTTCTCTCATATATCTTACACCTAAAGACATATTATATAGTATCTTCTCAGCTTTGTTAAAAACAGACTCGATGTTCTGTATCCCAGTCATATTTTGTAATTCTTTATATGCTTTTTCAGTAGACCTCCTTATCTCCTCTATTTTAGAGCTAAGAGCATTAATTTCAGTTATATTATATTCTTTTAACAAATCATTTAGCTCGTCAAGCAAAGATAAAGTCTGATTAAGTGAGGTCTTAGCCTCTTCTATTCTTTCAGTTATCTCTCTAAAAGTTTTACCCTCTTTTATAAACCTAATTATATTTTTCATAGTGTCTAATCCAGCTGATAGTTTGGAAGCAGCTTTTACCTGTAGTAATCCTATTTGACGTAAAAGTGAAACAATATCAGAGATATTTGATGTAGTCGAATTTAATATCTCAAACATGTCCTTAAGTTCCTGATAACTCTTTAATGTTTCGTTATACATCTCCTCTATTTTACTTCTCTTTATTAAACTAATAATCATATAGGGATCTTCTGACAACTGAATGTTTACTGGGGGAATCCATACACTTTTCCAAACTCCTAGTTGAGAAATTATGAAAACAGTACTGATATTAATATCATTATCCAATAACACGTTCCAATAAACTATTTTTTGATCCTCTTGACTAGAAGTTAAATTAGGTTTAACGCTATAATCGATAAGTTCTAACATCTTATACGGATATGTTACGATTATGTTAGTTGGATAGGGAAAACTATATGTTTCATTTCCACGTCTTGAAACAATAGTAGAATTGTTAGCTACATATATTTTAAATCTCAATAT
>JAGGXB010000130.1 GCA_021163245.1 Thermoproteales archaeon | reverse complement strand
TACTTTTGGATTAAAGCTTTTCATTCATTAAGTGGTATCATTAATTTCTTTATCATAAATTTGATATAATCCTTGTTAATAGTCATTTTTCTTAAGCAATTTATTCTAATTTTATTATATTATATAATCCGTTTTTCTATATTGTTGGTCTGTATGCTGGTGGTATGTTTAGATATGCTATTCCTAATTGTATTATAAGTTGTTTGTCTTTTAACCATGATCTTGCTTTTCTATATCCTATTTTTTCAGCTTGTTTTATTCTGAGTTTTATTATTCGTATTCCCATTTCCCAGGCTTGTAAAAGTAAAGCCTTATTTTTATCTATTAAATATATTAGTTCTTTTACTAATTGGAGTAAAGCTTCACTTCTAATGATCTTAAGGGTTTTTATGGCTATTTCTAGGGCTACCCGTTTTATTTTGTCTATTTTGAACCATGTTCCTTGTCTCAGCGCTGATTTTTTAAGAGATATAAGATATTTTCGTGTAATTATCATGTTTTTCACTTCGGGCAGCCCTAAGTTTTCTATTTCATGATTAGGTTTCATGTACTAATAAATTTTTCATCGTTTATATATAGAATTAAAGAAGTTATTTTTGTTTGTGATAAGTATTGTAGTTAAATGATATTTATATTAAAGAAGATTTTTGATATGTTTATTTAGTTTTGTATGTTTAGTATATTTGGGATGGTTGTTTTAGGTCGTTTGTTCAGGGATTATTTGCTGATTTTTTCCTGTTTAGTTTTTTCTGTAGTTGTTGTTTGGCTTGCTAATGTTCCTCCTAGATGTGATTGGTGTGGTCTTATGTTTGAGGGTGTTGGTCCGGATATACTATATGTTTTTTCGCTGGTTTTTGGATTTTTTGTTATGGTTGTTGTTACTTTTTATTCTATTGTTGTCTTTTTGAAGGAAAAGATTTTGTCTGGTAGGCATCTGTTTAGTTTTCTTGTCTTTGTGTTGTTTTTGGTGTTTGTGTTTTTTCTTGTCACATATTCTTTCTATATGTTTGGACCTTTGATTTTTAGGAGGAATTTGTTTGTTCGGGATAATAGGAGTGGAGTAGCTATATTCTCTAATGGAAGTATGCTTAATGTGAATAGTAGTGGTTTTTTAGCGAGGCGTGTTAGTAGTATGGTATTTGATTATTCCAAGATACTTACGGTGATACTCATAGTGTCATTTGTGTTACTATATTTGTCATATAATAAGAGTAAGGAAAAATATATTGAAAGAAGAGTATCTAAGCCGGGTATAAAAAATAGGGAGAGGTCTATTAAGAGTTATAGTAAAGGTTTGTTTGTTCGAATAGATTTAACGAATATTAATGATAGAAGGCTAGTCATATTGATATATAATATAGTTCATAGTATTTTGATTGAGTCTGGAGTTCCAGATGATAACAGTCTGACTGCCAGAGAATTCGAGGATAGAGCTAAAAATTTTCTTCCCATGGAGTTACAGGAATGTTTTCATAAACTTACATATATTTTCGAGGAGGCTAAGTATAGTCATCATCTAATTCATAAAGATATGAGGAATGAGGCTTTAGAAACACTGCATAGAATACAGGCAAGTTACCAGAATCAATAACGTGTAACTCTAAGTTACTTTCACACTATTTTTAAGATCTTCACTTCTTTTCCAGTTTTCTAATGTATTCCAGTATTCGCCACGGCTTTATGTCTAATGGTATTTCATCATCTCTATTCCATAGAAACGTTATAAGTTCTTTTGCTTCCAGAACATGTTTTATGCACTGGTCTATATCATTTCCTTGAAGTTCACATATTATCGGTCCTCTAAACCCCACATCCCTTATCCTTGGTATAACGGTTCTATAGTTTATTGTGTTGTTCATCCATACTGGTTGATGCTCCATAAATCATCCCCAATAATGGTTAACTCCATTAAAATGTATCTCAACTATTCTATCCTTCCATTTCTCAATAACCGTTTCTGGATTAATTCTCTGCATAGCTGTATGTCCAAGATCTATGTTTACTCCAAGTTCATCTGGTTTAAAATGGCTGAATATCTTGTCTAACATACTTATACTTCCTGTCTCATAACCAATCCTTATGCCGTGTTCTCTAGCATGGTTAGCCAATTTTTTGCCATAGTACACATTGTATTTTATTATTTCCTGTATATCTCTGATAAAGCCCCTTGTTTGATGACCTGTATGATATGTAACTGTCTCTACGTCGAGTTTTCTTGCAAGCTCAAGACATTCAAGATACTGTCTATAAGATTCTTCTCTAATACCCTTATTGCTGCTAGCTATATTTAATTCTAGATGCTGTCCATGTATTGTGACGATGTCAAATACAGATAGGTTATCCTTTAGCTTCTGTATCTCCTGGTTATTCATGTCTCTAAACCATAATCCTACGTTAGGTATATTATATGGCCATCCTATCTGTGCCTGATATTCAACTGTTACAAGTTCGAAAGCCGTTATTCCAGCCTTAACAATCTTGTCAATTATTTCTTCAAGTGTCTCGTTATAGGTCATGGGGATAAAATGTGTAGAAATGCCTATCAAGTGTCCAATATCCATACTATCACAATCAAAAATATATTTTAAGGGGATATAATGGATATCGGGTTTACCTAAGTGATCCTTATCTTAAAACATGTTATGTCATTAATATTGGCGATATGTGGTTGTTTAATTTTTTCTGAGTTAATATTATGATTATTGACTAGAAATGATTTAGGGATTTGAATAATATTGGATGTATTTAGTCTAGCTTGAAAGGTTACTTTATCTCACTGTAACTGATGGTTTATTTAGTAAGTACAATGTTTACCTGAAAGACTGAATAATAGAGTTTAATGGTTATCGAGGTTTATTATTTGCTTCCTTTAAAAAGCTACTAAAGTTATATAAATAATGTATTTTAGATGGGCCGTTATCCATGATAACTAAAGGATGATTGTAAGATATGGGAGATTGTAAGGTTAATTTTTAGTTAGCCATATATCTTTTGAATTGGTATCACATTATCATTAGATGCTCGGAACAGATAACTCTATGGGATAATTTTCCTGTATATTAG
>JAGGXB010000055.1 GCA_021163245.1 Thermoproteales archaeon | reverse complement strand
GTCTTAGTCCTCATTAATAAAGAAAAACATTACTCTAATATTATAATATTTTGCTATATCTTCCTAAAAATACTTTCTAATAAAGTTTCATATCCGAAAACTATGAAAAATCTAATTTTCCTTCAATCATTCTCATACTTATATTTTAAATAACTTAGACATTTTCTTGATAACAAACAACGTTATATTCTCAATAAATTTTAGAAACAACCAAGCTATAAAGTCTCAAAAATCTATGCTTCACTCTCAAACGAGGCAAAAGGTAGGTCAAACAATTGTTAAAACAATGCATAAGTTTTAAATTATATCAATTATAATTAATGCTATCATTCTTCTTCTGAACCTAAAAAATAAATTATAAAATGGTTTTAGATAAGATCAATGCTCTCGGGATGCTTTTTCAATCTCTCTTTAACAAACTTTATCCATTCAGAATAAGCACCCTTTTCTATGTAAGATCTCCTAACCCATCTAAGAGAAGGTATGCCTCTCTGAGCTAACTCTTTAACAGGATCAACTCTTTTACCAAGATTTATAAAAAGCCATTTCTCTAATCTATACAAAAGCTCCTTTCCTAAATCTTTATTTTCCTCATATACATTCTTTTCTTCAAACCTATCCTTTCTCAAATTATAAAGAGCAATCCTTGGATAATCCCAAAAACTTTCATCATAAGTCACAACAAGTTTCCAGTCATTCCATAAAATAGTTCTCTGAGCGGTCCAAATAGCCGTATTTGAAAATATATGTTCTCTATGCAAATCAGCATCGCCATCAATTAAAGAAACCATACTTTTACCATCAACAATTTTAGGCGTTTCTAAATTAAGCATATCTAGAAATGTCGGTATAACATCAATGCTCTGAGTATATGCTTCAATCCTTAAACCTTTCTTTAAACTATTGTGATAAAATATTAATGGAAGTCTTATGACTGGTTCAGAAACATCACCATGATCAAAGAAAATTTTGGGTTTACCAAAAGTCTCTCCATGATCTGACGTCACAACTATCAATGTATCATCGAGAAGGGATAATTCTTCAAGTTTCTCATAAACAGCTTTCACAGAATCATCAACATACTTTATCTCACCATCATATTGCGAAATATACCATTTAAGATCTGTTGCAATATTGTTTTCGCCCAAAATCTTTGACGACTCACGAAGCTGTCTTTCATGAAAATACCAAGTCACATCTTTCTTCAATGGCGCCAAACTCTTATTATTAGGATCAAGAGGATCCTTTCCATCATAAAAAATCCATGAATATTGACTTGGAGGAGAATAGAACATATGTGGATCCCAATAATGCACATACATAAAGAACTTCTCTTCCTTATTCGTTTCAAGCCATTTAAAAACATAGTAATTAATCTCATCTGCATCAACTTGTTGCAGTTTCTCGGGTTTATGAGCTACGGGATTAAAATATGCATGAAAACCGTTTACAAACCATCCCTTCATCATTTGAAGAGTGCTAACTGCAATAGTTTTCCAGCCTTTTGAACCTAGAAACTTCGGAAACCAAAAGATATTTCTTGATATAGATTGCTGTCTAGGATCATGACTTATCACACCTGTATTAATTCCACGTGTAGCCGATAGCAGTGCTGTATGTCCTGGTTGTGTAGGTACATCGCTCCCATAATTTCGCATAAACATAACTCCTTTTCTAGCAAGTGAATCTATAAATGGACTAGTGTTCTTGTTGTATCCATAACATCCAAGGTGATCTGCTCTCAATGTATCTATAAGGAATAGAATAATGTTATTAAAAGTAAATTCTTTCCCCACAAAAACACCTATTAAAAATCTTCTACTCTTTTTAAGATACTAAAATTAATTTTATAAAAATGTTATTTACGTCTAAATCGCGAAAGTCTATGTTGAAGATTCGATAAAGTTTCTAAAGAGAATATTTTAGCGGTTATCACTATTATAATGATCGTAACTATGATCGATGCAAGGATATAAAGCAGCGTTTCTGGAGGAAGACTACTCGAAATAGCCTGTTTAATGAAAACAATGGGTTGTGTTAAAGGAAGTATATAAAGCAGAGGAAGAAAACTACCAAAAGTTGAAAGTTTAACAAATGCGACCATCATACCTGGTACAAAAACCAACATAGATAATGGACCTACCATGGTACTGGCTATTCTAGTATCACTACTTAATGCACCAATAACTATTCCAATAGCAGCAGTAAAGAATGTTGTTGCTATTAGACTGGCTACAACATATATCATATCTAAAGGAGATATCATTGTTTGGAATGAAAAGCTAACTTGATTTCCTATCTGGACTCTAGGAGAAAATACTGGTTGCATGATAATAAACATGTATAAACCAAAACCGATAATGCTCATAAATGAGCCTATCGCTGCAACAGTGAATGAACCCATTAATTTTGATAACAGTATCTGAGTACGTGTAAGAGGTAATGTCAATAACGTTTCGAGAGTCTTTTCTTCATTTTCAACAGCCATTGATGTAGCTGTCATCTGCATAATTGTTACACTAATTATCATAAGGATAATAGGGATAAGAAAAGACGCTAGAGAAAGAGAAGTTAGAACAGTCATCGAACTACCTAAAAGAACCGTCTTTTTACCAACAATATAATTTGCTTCTTCCTCTATTAATGGTTTAACAATGACATCAGGCTTTATACCAGTACCATTTAAAACATATTCTCGAATAAAATTATTTATCGCGTCAAATATCCTTTGAGTTTTCACCGTTGAACCTATAAAAGTTATTTCTCTTACGACTGTAATCGTAAAAATCCGAACCTTTTGCCTATTGTTTATTTTCTTACTGAAATCTCTCGGAAAAATTACTATGTTTTCAACACTAGGATATTTAGACAAAATATATTCTGTAATTTCTTTTAATTTTTTAGTATCGTTAAGATAAACATTGCTTATATTGGTTTGATAAATAACAATCTTAGATTTTACAGATATATTATTTTGAAAATCAATTAACTTACCAGCAATATCTCCCTCGTCCATGTTTATCACTGCAACATATAGTTTCTCAACAGTAGCTTTTTCAACAGCAGAAATCATGGGAGCATAAACTACCAAACCCATTGCTGGCATCAATACTGCCGATAAAATAAATGGAATCCATATTCTTGGATCCCTTACAAGATCCTTGAATTCTTTTATTATTAATTGACGGGAAAATAATTTCATCTAGCAACACCTCTAACAAGACTAACAAATAATTCTTCTAAATTACTAGCTGAATACTCTTCTAGTAAATCCGTTATTAGACCTTCAACCAAAATCCTTCCTTGATGTATCAATGCTACCTTCTGACAAATATCTTGAACCTCTAACATATTATGACTGGACAAAAGTATAGTAGTTCCGAATTCTCTTGATACATCATTAATAACTCTTCTAACTTCTCTAGCATGAATAACGTCAAGACCAGACGTGGGCTCATCTAAAATAGCAAGTTTAGGCCTAACCATGAGTACACGTGCAACTTGTATACGTCTTTTCATTCCTTTACTATATGTCTTCATTTTATCATATATGCGATTACCTATGTTTGCTATCCTTATACCTATCTCCAAAGCTTCTTCAGCCTCTTCTTTATTAGAGAAATATATTTCAGATACAAGTTTTAAAAATTCATAACCTGTAATATTACGATATGTCCCAGCATCCTCTGGTAGATAAGAAATAATATTTTTAATCTTTTCAGTATCTATAAGGGGATTAAGTCCGAAAACTTTTATAGAGCCAGATGTGGGAGGAATAAGCCCTGCTATAATTCTAAAAGTAGTCGTTTTCCCGGCACCATTTGGCCCAATTAAGCCATAGATATCACCAACATCGACACTAAAAGTAATACCTCTCAAAGCTATAGTAGCACCAAAATTCTTTGTTAAATTGTTGATTTCCACAGCTTTCATTAAAAAACCCTCTTAGATAAAAGACATTCATTCAAATATATTTTAAGTATTTGTAAGTTGTATAATTAATAATGTTCTAATTTTTTATACATAAAAAGGCTTATCTACATAATATCTACATATTTTACTGGACAAAAATGAGAAAGATATTTTCAATTATCCTAATACTGATCTTTTTAACTAGTATCAGTATAATATACCTAATGGGAAATATGAAAAAATCTGATAATAAAAAAGATACACAAATCCCTTACGTTCATCCTAAAAGCACATTTATATATGAATCTAAGAAAATCGATATCAAAAACATTAGATCTCCACAATACAGATTACCCTTAAATTTATCCATTATTCAAAACATAGATAAAATTTATGTCTCACAAAAAGCTAAGGATATGTTATCTAAAAATGGTTTCGTAGTAGTTAATTCAAAAGTCAAGGATATAGCTGAATTTTATAAAGATGCAAAAGATGAGGGAATTCCATTGTTTGTTACAAGTGACACTTTATTGTTTGTATACCATACATTTTTTGACGCTATACTCATAGAACTTGAGACAAATTATTTTTATTCAATGCTTGAAAAATTATTAATAAACCTTTTGTCAAAAGCTGAAGAAACTTATAATATTCTACCAGAGAATACTCTAGCAAAAGAAGCTACAAAACTCGACTTAGCTTACATTGCAGTCGCACTTAAATTACTAGATTCAGAAACTTCTATACCGTCACATGTTAATAAACTTGTAACAAAGGAATTAAACTTAATTTTAAAAGCTAGTAATCCAATGGCGCTCAGTCCTATATTTAAATATAAAGAAGATTACACTCAGTATAAGCCTAGAGGACATTATACATTAAATGAAAAATTAAAGAAATATTTCAGAACCATGATGTGGCTCGGTAGAATGCGTTTTGAAGCTATAGATCAAGAAAAACCGGAGCTAGCAGAGATACAAACTGGTCAGGCGTTGATATTAACCTATCTTTTATATACTACGAAAATTGGAAATAGTTCAGCATTTAGTCTTTGGGAGAAAATTTATCTACCAGTTTCCTTTATTATAGGAAAATCAGATGACTTAACCTTCTATGATTATATGGTCTTAATGAAGAAAATCTTCGGTAAGTTTCAGCCACACGATATAGATGATAGAGACAAATTAACCAGATTTATGGAAGAAATAATTAAACTTAACAAAAACAAAATATTATCGTCACCTATATTTCCTAGAGAAAAGGAGAAAGTTATTGGATTAAGATTCATGGGACAACGGTTCATTTTAGACGGATATATCCATCAACGATTATGTTATCCAAACCTACCAGACCGTTTTAAAGTTAGTGGTCTAGACATAATGGCAGCATTGGGCTCAGATAAAGCTTTTACATACCTTGAACCACAATTTAAAAAATATAGCGGTTTTAAAAAAGAATTGATAAAAATTAAACAGGAAGTAGATTGTATTAACGAAACAGAATGGAAATCAACACTTTACATGGGTTGGTTGTATAGCATCAAGAGCTTATTCATAAAATATAACGAAGGATATCCAATATTTATGCAGACGGATGCATGGCTTGATAAAAATCTTAATACAGCGTTATCTAGCTGGGCACAATTAAGACATGATACTATACTTTATGCTAAACAACCATATGCTGGATTAACTGCAGTGCCGCCACAGGCAAGTGACGCTGGTTTCATTGAACCTAATCCAATTCTATACCATAGATTGAAAAACCTTGTTGATGCAACTTATAACGGACTTTTAAAATTAGGACTGATCAATGATAAAATTAGCCAAAAATTAGAACATTTTTCGTACGTACTCGATAAACTTATTGCTATCTCGCTTAAAGAGTTACATGGAGAAAATTTAAACGAAGAAGAATATAACTTCATAAAAAATTTCGGTTATACACTTGAATACCTAATCACCTTTAATGAAACAAAAATAAAAGATCCTAGGATTATTGTAGATATATATACTGATCCAAATTCTATGTCAGTGTTAGAAGTAGGAACAGGCTACTTTGATAAAATATTAGTCGCCTATAAAAAACCAGACAATAAGATTTTTGTAGGTATAGGACTGGTCATGAGTTATTATGAGTTCTACTGGCCACAGAATAATAGACTTACAGATGAAGAATGGAGAAAATTACTTAGTAGCAATAAACAACCTCTTCAATTTTCATGGATAAATAATTTCAAAGTAATAAATCCATAGAAACTAAAAGAGAAAATATATTCTTAATCCTTTTCTGACCGCTTTCGCTATTAATTGATTTTTAATATAACTATAATAATTAAAGAACAAATTTTCACTAGCTAAAACTTCTCTAACCTTTTCCCAAAAACCAAGCTTATTCAAAGACTTTACTAGATCTTGGATATTCCCATATCTTATATTTAGGGTATCGACTACAACTCTATCAATCTTTATCTGTGATAACATATCAAATAAAACATCGATACTTTCTTCACTTAAATATGGGATAAAAGGTGCGATAAATACAAAAGTAGAAACTTTGTTTCGAGAAAATGTCTCCAATGCTTTAATTCTTTTTTCAGGTGGTGATGTACTGGGTTCTAGTATCTCTGAAAACATCGGAATAATAGTAGATATAGAATAACCTACTTCAATATCACTTATTTTCTTAATAATATCGATATCTCTAAGAGCTAGATCTGATTTAGTCATAATAATAGGTTTAAACATTGTCTTAGATAATATTTCTAAAGCTCGTCTAGTTATCTCATACTTTTTCTCTATTGGTTGATAAGGATCAGTAACACTACTTATTAAAACCGTACCAGGTTTCTTTTTCTTCACCTCTGATGCAAGAATTCTTGGAAGATTTATCTTAACATATACGTAGCTTCCCCAATCTCTTTTCTCTCTAACATATTTTGACATAAAACGTGCATAACAATAGACACATCCATGCTGGCAACCAACATATGGATTTAATGCATAGTCAATATCATATATTCTGCTTTTAACTAGAGCAGTTTTTGTCTTAATCCATCGAACCTCCAATATTACTTTCACCAATCTATAATCAGCCTAACATTTATTTTCTACAAAGAAATCTTTAAAATAGTTATGCGAAAAGAGATAAAGAAAAAGAGATTCGTCAAAAAAGTTAAGAAAAGATTACCTTGGCTAGCTCATGCCACAGATAATGCTAAAGATATTCTAGAGATTGCTCCCAATGATACATTACATATAAAAGTGCCGAAAAATTCTCTTTGTCTAATATGTAGAGGAACAAAAATGTTATGTGGTAAAAAGAGATGTCCTATACTCGAGAAATATTACTCTTTTATGAAAATTAAAGATCTAATAAACACAAGAGATTTAGAAGGATCATCTCCTCCTGATATATTTGTTGGAAGAATAGGTTACCCCTATGTATATGTTGGTCCTCTAATGCCTCCATTTAGAGGCGATACATCTTTCCTATCAAAAACCGAAGAATGGCTTAAGAATAATATTTCTATTCAAAAAGTTATAGATAATAGAGTCAAACTTGTAAGAGGAAAAATACTTGTAAATGTTACAAAGCCCGAGAAAGGTGGAAGACTTTTAGAATTAACAAGGGAACTAGTTTTATCGACCAGTTATGTTGATGGAGAAATGATTTTAAAGAAACCTCCAAGTGGCACAATGCTACTTGATGATTATGTTCAGCCAATGGGGCTTTCCGCACCTATTCAAGATTTACAGATAGGAACATTTAAGACAGATCCACGAATAGAAAAAATGTATTATGATGAGGATATAATGGCCAGAGACGCTGTTATAGAATTATTTTATAAAAATGTATATGTCTCTTCTATACAGAAAGCTTTTAGTGCAGGCATATTCGGATTGAAAAACAATAGAAGGCTAGTCCCGACTAGATGGAGCATAACAGCAGTAGACAGTATAATATCGCGATATCTAAGAGATAATTTTATAAAAAATTATGAGACAATAGATGAATATCAAGTATATGAAACTTACAATCTCGATAACAGATTTATCATATTAATGATTCCTGATATTTGGGGATATGAACTCATAGAAGCATGGTATCCAGAAACATTATGGAATCCAAGTAAGACAAGCATCTCTATCGGAGGGGATTATGAATTCTATAAAGGTAGGACAACATATGCTTCTATAGGAGGATGCTATTATGCTGCAAGACTAGCAGTAACCGAATATCTAGCCAAGATTAGGAGACAAGCAAAAATAGTTATTTTCAGAGAAAGTTATCCTGGATATATATTGCCGGTAGGTGTATGGCTTGTACGAGAATCTGTAAGAAAAGCCTTACGAAATAAACCTAAAAGTTTCTCAACTCTAGAAGAAGCTTTAAAATATGTTGACTCTAAGACTAAAATTTCTCTAAGATACTGGTTTGAGACAAGTGGCATTTTAAGAGATTTAAAGGAACAACAAAGATTAGATAAATATCTTTTGCCTTTAAAATCTACCCGTAGCTGAATTATACTTATATATTAAAATCTTTACATATTACATTAATGACTAAAAGAAAAGCTAATTTAGAAGAAGTAGTTATACCAACTTTAGGGTTATTAGAAAATCCAGGCCTCTTACTTGTCTCTGGAACTCAAGAAAAAGCAAACGTTATGACCATAGGATGGGGATTTTTAGGTAACATATGGAGTATACCAGTATTTATTATCGCAGTTAGACCTTCAAGATACACATATAGGTTTATAGAATCTACTGGAGACTTTACGGTAAATGTCCCTGCTAAAAATATGGATAAGATAGTTTCTGCTTGTGGAACATTTTCTGGAAGAAGTGTGGATAAATTCAAGGAATTCAAATTAACACCAGTTAAGTCGGAATATGTTAAATCTCCAATTATTAAGGAATGCTCAATAAATTTTGAGTGCAAAGTTATCTATAAACAAGATTTAGTCCCTGAAAGAATAGAGAAAAATATAATAGATAATTATTATAGTGGTGGAAACTTTCACAGATTATATTTTGGAAAAATATTGAATATAGTTGTAGATGAAGACTATAAAGAAAAACTTCCTTAACATTATTTTTCTACAAACCACTCTAGTACCTGAGTCCAAAACATACTGTAATACTTCCATTTAACAAAATTTATTCCCCAATGTAATACTGGATCAGAAGTAAAAGCCATAACTTTCCCTTGACCATATCTACCAACAACAATGAAAGGATCCTCATCTTCACCTATAATAGCTAATAGTTTAGCATTCTTTTTTACTTTAACCTTATTATAACCTAAAAATGGTGGACATGTACTCCAATCGATGTTCCTCATTATAGGATGATCCGTATCTATTGCCTTCACAAATGCACCGTCAGGAGTCTCTACTCTATCATCAACTTCAGATATATGAACAGGAAGTATTTCAGCTATAGGAGTCCTATACCATGCACCATTACCAAAACGACCAGAAAACGAAAACCATCCGCCAGCCATTATAAAGCCTCCACCTTCCTCAACAAATCGTTTAATTAATTTAAGCCTATTAGGCATTCCTACAAAGTCAGTAGATGAAAGAATACTGGTTTCTCTCAGTTGTTCAAGAGGGAAAAACTCTGGAAAAAACATCAATACCTCTGCTGAAAGATCACTTAACATTATTATATCATATTGTTTTAATTCATCGTAATTCTTAGGAAAACTCCTATATGCCTGAATAGATGGAATATAAGTAATTGAAATATTTTGATTGTTTTTTAAAGCATTTATTAAATAATGGCCCCATTCCCTAAGAAAAGCATCTTTAATTTCCATTATAAAAGGTGTTTCAAAGGCTATTGGACCTAGAACAATGCCCGAATCGCCCGCATAAAGCATCTTTATCATATCATAATCACCCATATAAGATAGGATTCTCAATAGGATTTAATATATCTTAGCACATATTTTAATAAAAATAACTTAAAATAATAATTTACAATAGACTATTTTCTGATACCTATCTTAGCTAAAGTATCTGGCGTATTATTTCCTATCCACATCTCCATACCGGTTGGAAACATAGATTGAAACTCTAAACTAACCTCATTGAGTCTTTCAAGATATTTTCTAGGAATATTAATATCGACTGCCTCAATGTTTTCCTTTAAGTGTTCTATTTTTCTCGTACCAACGATGGCACTGGCAATTATATCTTGCTCAATCACCCACTTCAAAGCAACTTGAGCAGGTGTTACATCAAGATCTTTAGCAATTTCCGTTACAATTTCTACGACTTTCCAGGCATTGGAGAAAACAGGTTCATTAAAAAGAACATTGGATCTCTGTGTAGGATATAATGGACTTGTACCAGGCCTAAATTTACCAGTTAATAATCCCTGTGCTAGTGGACTATATGCGAGAAACTTCATTTCTTTTTCTTTACAAAAATTGGCTACACCTTCTACATCATAAAACCTCCACAATAATGAATATGGAACTTGATTAGTTACGATATGATTAAAAGCATCCTCAGGAAACTCCTTCAGATGATGTAACCTAAAGTTACTTACACCACCGTAACGAATAAGACCTTCTTCCCGAAGCCTTTTCATAGATTCATATATATCAAAATAGTCTTTTTTTGTCATATCTTCTTTATGCCATAAATGTTTCATTTTAGGCCAATGAATCTGATAAAGATCAACGTATTTTGTTTTAAGCCTTTTAAGACTAGCATTTAATCTCTCTTTAACAACATTATACTCAAAAACTTTTCCTCCAATCTTTGTCGCCAATACAATATCTTCTCGTTCATAACCTTTCAATAACTTTCCTAGAATCTCTTCTGATTTTCCATAGCCTTCAGCTGTATCGATGAAGTTTACACCGTTATCTAAGGCATAATCAACAACTTTCTTTAAATTATCAATATTTGATTCGCCCCAAGCATTGACACTTCCAAAAGACCATGTACCCAAAGCTATTTTACTAACCTTCAAACCATCCCTACCGATAATGGAATACTTCATACAAAATATATTGTTTACCAGACAAGGTAAAAAAGCTTACTATTTAAACATTATACTAGGTAATTTAGCTAAGCATATTAATTTTTTAATCCAAATGTTAATTATGGAAGAGCTACAATTTCTTGTTAAACCTCAAGCGGAGGATTCATATAAAATAGAGGCTATAAAAAACGAGACAAAAGTTAGTTGGCTTTACATCCCTAAAATATTTATGCATTATGGTAGGTCTTCTCTAACTGTTGGAGGAATAGGAGGAGTTTTTACTCCACGTGAACACAGGGGGAAAGGATATTCTTCCTCAACTATTCGTTACTCTTTAATGTGGATGAAAGAAAAAGGATACTCGATATTAGCGCTTTTTGGAATTCAAGAATATTATCATAGGTTTAAATTCGCAGGTTTTATGGGAGAACATGTTGTTACAATTTCTTTAAGGAATGCATCTAGAATAAAATCTAAAGAATATGAATGGGAGTATTCTAACGATCCATCTTATAAACCAAGAGAAATAGCAAGAATTTATGAAGAACTTAATAGTAATAAGATAGCTCGCAGGGTACGTAATCCTGACACATGGAATGGATTCAGGAAAGGATTTAGTTGGCAACATTCTCCGAAGGTACTAGTTATTAATGATAATAAAGAAATAATAGGATATGCTGCTATTGAGCGATGGCCTCCACCCGATGAAATGATTGTTGCTGAGATTAACGCAAAAAATCATAGAAGAGATGTTTACAGAGCTATTGTAAAGATCATTTACGATTTTGCTATACACGAAAATAAAGGAATTATAAAATTTTATGTTCCATACAATCATCCATTAGTGAGTACATTATTGCCATACGGCATTAAAGTTGAAAGCGAGTATCTTTGGAGTGGAGGAGGTATGGCAAGAATAATTAATTTGAAGAAAACATTAGAAGAAATATCTGAAGAACTATCTGTTAGATCCTCCGATCTCGAAGGAGAAATCAGCATAATAACTGAAGAGGAATCAGTTACCTTAAAGGTTAATAAAGGAAATATAAGAATAATAGAAGGAGCTAGTTCAGTTAACAATATCAGAATAAATTCGGGAGAAACTGCACAAATGATTCTCGGGTATAGGAATCCTCTTGAAATCATTTCTAGCGTAGAAACTCATGGGGAAGTAGGACTTTTAGAAAAATTATTCCCTATGAAAACACCATATGTGTGGCAACCTGACAGATGGTAAAAGCATTTTCAATACATGTATGAACACCATATTGAATTGTTTCAATTTTTAAATAGTAATCATATTCTGTAATTATTGGTGTATAAAATGAAATTAGGATGCTCTACATATTCTTTCTGGCATTTTAAAGGAAAAAAAGAACCTTTGGTCAAATATTTAGAAAAAATTTATATATATAATTTTGATGGGGCCGAAATACTAGAAGATCATTTCGAAAACACTACGAATAGCTATATTTTGAAAATAAAAAGATATGCATTTAGTTTAGGTTTAGATATCTTTGCTATTTCTATACATAACGATTTTGTTAATCCATCAGAGAGAGCCCGTAAAAACGAGGTAGAAAAAGTTAAAAAATGGTTAGAAATAGCATACAAACTTGGAGCCAAAGCTATAAGGATAAATTCAGGAAGATGGAGAACAATAGAAAGCTTTGATGAATTAATGAAACAAAAAGGTGTTGAACCTCCAATACCAGGATATACGGATGAAGACGCGTTACGATGGGTTACCGAATCTATTCAAGAAATTCTTCCAGTTGCAGAAGAATATGGTGTAGTTTTAGCACTGGAAAACCACTGGGGAATAACGCGTAACGCTGAAAACATCATAAGAATAATTAAATACATTAATTCTGACTGGTTAAGGGTATTAATGGATATAGGAAATTTTACAGAGAATATATACCAACAATTAGAGGAAATAGCTCCTTACACAGTTATGGTACATGCAAAGACATACATAGGTGGAGGTGAATGGTATACGCTTAGTCTGGATTATGACAAAATATTCTCGATGATTCGTCGATATGGTTTTCAAGGATGGGTTAGTTTAGAATATGAGGGAAAAAGAGATTATGATATTGGAGTAAAAATAAGCAAAGAACTTCTTTCTAAATATGTATATTAAATCTTATGTAAATAATTACAATATAATCCTAATGACAATTAAATAGACTGTTATTACCTAAAATCTATATTTTAAACTAGTAGATTATAACTTTTTAAGATAAATTCAAGGAAATAAATAAAATAATAATAAACATATATTATCAAAAAAGTTATATATGAAATCCTATGACTCCTTTAACCCGTAAAATATTGGCAATTATATCTATAATAACGATCATTATAGTATTTGATGCATTCATTCTTGAGCCATGGTGTATTCTCCTGACAGTGACAAACCTTGATATTTTTGATTCTAGAATAACACCCGGAGAAGTTATTAAAATAGTACAATTATCAGATCTTCATGTTAATAGGTATGGACTGAAAGAAGATCGAATAATAAGTACTATACAGAATATAAAACCAGATATAATAGTAATGACTGGAGATTACATTCAATCAGTACGAGATATTGAGCCATTAGAAAAATTTCTACAGAAAATAAGAGAAAGTATTGGAAATATACCCATAATTGCTATTCTAGGAAATTGGGATTTTTCATCAGATGCTCTAGAT
>JAGGXB010000145.1 GCA_021163245.1 Thermoproteales archaeon | reverse complement strand
TATAATGGAGCTTTGGCTGGAATATCACTGAGTGGGAAAGAATATTTTTATGTAAATCCCTTAGAGGATAGAGGAAAGCATAGGAGGCAAAAATGGTTTAGTTGTGCATGTTGTCCGACAAATATTATTCGATTGATAGCGTCAATTCCAGGGTATCTTTATAGTTATTCTGGAAATGATATTTGGATACATCATTATGTTGGTAGTAGTGCTGAGATAAAAACGTCTAATAATTTGGTTAAGATTGGTGTGGAGACAGATTATCCCTTTGATGGATATGTTAAAATTATAATATATCCTGAAAAAGAGGATGAATTTAATATTTGTCTTAGAATTCCTGGATGGAGTGAGAGAAACAAATTAGTTGTTAATAAAAAAGAGACGATTAAGATTGAAGATTCTGGAAAATATTATTGTATCAAGAGGAGTTGGTCTCATAGTGATGTTATCGAGTTGTACTTGGATATGGATATTAAGTTTATGATGTCTCATCCTTATGTGATGAATAATTATAGGAGAGCTGCCATAAAGAGGGGTCCATTAGTTTATTGTCTTGAGCAAACAGATAATAGTTACGATGTTTGGAATATAGCTATTTCACCAGATGAAAAATTTGAAATATTTTATGATCCGGCTGTCTTAGATGGTATACCTATTATAAAAGGAAAAGGTTATTTTATCGATGATTCTTTGTGGAGAAATAATCTCTATGTCTCTAGTAGAAAAATGTTTAAAAAATACGTTGAGACTGTGATAAAAGCTATACCTTACTATGCATGGGCTAATAGAGAGCCTGGGCCTATGATTGTCTGGATAAAGATTATTTAATTTTTCTAATCTGGTATACTTGTTTTATCTGTTTATCTCTTCTTTTTCTATATTTTAAAAACAGTATAAGTGGTAAAGTTGAAAAATTCGCTAATCCACCAATAAGTATTGGTAAATGTGGGCTAACATTCCAGAGATATCCTCCTATTAATGAAGCTAGTATGGTTCCTATACCAACTATAGTATCTGCAAACCCATTTATAGCAGATACATATTCTTCCGGTGCATATTTTGTTATTAATAGTCTTCTGGCAGGTAAGTCTAGAGTAATTGCAAGTCCCATAAAAGCATATAAAGCTAATGCTTCGATAAATCCCTTAATATTACTATATACTATGTATGACAGAGAGACAAATATGAAATGTAACGCCAAAGTTAAACTGCCACCTATCTTATCAGCTAGCCAACCAGCACCTAGCTGAAATATTAGTTGCGTAGTGTTACTGGTTCCTGAGAGTATTCCTACACCTATTTCATCTGTTCCTATCACATATTTTGCATAAAGTGCTAAGTATGGAACTGCTATGAATATTGACAAATCATGTAAGAATAGCGTGGTAACAAGAATTTGTAACCTTCGGTCTCTCTTATATAGTATTAAAACATCTTTTAGAGATAAATCTTCTTTTATATGATTACTTTCGGTTTTCTCTTTAAATGTCGAAACAAATCCTAATGCTGGAAATAAAGAAACTATTGAAACTATAAATAGAGTAAAATATCCAGATAATGTAGCTATAAAACCCGAGGCATAAGATGCCATTATCCTGCTCAGGTTTGAAAGAAACATATATGATGAATACATTAGTCCTCTACCTTTTGACTTACTTCTAACGAGAACCTTTACGCTAGATTGTGTTATTAACGCATTTACTGTGCCTATAAGTATAGCAAATATAAGGAAATGCCAAAAGTCTTTTATTATAATTAAATAGAATGTCCCAATGATCAATAAAAGTAAGGCAATTATAAGGCTCTTCTTCCAGTCTATTATATCAACTACATAACCAGCTAAGAAGGATAAAAAATAGCTAAGGTTCATTATAAGACTTACAGATAATCCTATTTTCCAGGCTTCAAATCCCTTTTCATCAAGATAAAGAGGAAGTAATGTCTGCCACATAGTTATCGAAAAAGCTACAATAGCTGATATAACTGCAAAAAACATGAATTCTGATATTTTCTTCAATTTTTATCCCTCTTCGCCAATAGGATTACAACATTTTAGGCTATTTATGAATAAATATGTTTTCATTATTCCCATGCATTAAATGTTGTTTAGTCACGCCTAAACTGCTAAATGTCTATCATTGTGAGAATTTGATCAAGACTTTTTCACGTGATTTTTCAACGTTTAAGAATTTTTTAGGGTTTCTAAGTTTGTCTAGTGTAAATTTAAGTTTGTCATACTTTATACTGATGATTAAGGCTCCTAGTATTATTCCTATTAGGAGAGCATAGATATGTCCTTCTACGTTCATCTCAGGAATACCTACTCCTATAAAGTTGAGAAAATTGTGTGTTCCTATAACTACTATTGTAGAAGAGAAAAACCATGCTGAGAATACGCCTACAAATAATATTTTTACAACAGGTTTAATTTCTCTGGTTTTTTCTATTTGTCTTACGAGGAATAGTGAAAAGGGTACAAATATACTTGATCCCAATAGTCCTATTATACCGAAGACTACCTGAGAAAGACCATATATCATAACGATATTTTGTTGATTGTATATGTCGAAAAATAGTTTTATCGAAGGAATAGTTTGTGATGTAAAAATCACTATTATGTAAGCTAAAGTCTGTGATAGTGCAGACATTTCTGCTCTATCTATAAAAATATTTTCAATTATGTATGCTCCCAGCAATATAAGGCTATAATATAGAAATGACAATATGTTATAGTAGAGATGATAAAAATCTTTATGGATGAACATAGATGTTAGTATGCCCCAAGGGGTATTTTTAGAGAGAGAAAGAATTAATATGAGGTTTTTTCCACTTACTGATTTCCATGTGTCTACTAGAAATGTCAGTATGATAATAGTAAATATACTTGCTATCATTATGGCATAGCGTTTTAGCAACAATGTTAAATTATCTATTATAATTTGGAAACCTACATAGATGGAAAACCTGTCCATTTCATAAATGTTAACTTTTAAATGTTATAAAACAGTATCTATCATTTGATATAGTTAAATATTATAACTATTTAGTTGCTTGAACATATATGAGTATTAAATGTGGAGTAGTTGGATATGGACCAGCGTTTAACATGGGACGTTTTCATGCAGATATTATTTCCAAAACTCCTGGATTGCAGCTTAAGGCTATAGTTGATATAAATCCAGAAAGGTTGAGAGTTGCAAAGAAAGATTTTCCATGGGTTGAAACTTATAGCAACATTGATGATATGCTTGATAAATCTGATGTAGAATGTGTTACTATTGTTACGCCCCATAATACACATGCTCCTTTGGCCATAAAGGCATTAAAAGCAGGTAGACATGTCATAGTTGAGAAACCTATGTGTATTACAGTAGATGAAGCTGACCAAATGATCAATGAGGCAAAGAAATCAGGTATGATGTTGACAGTGTTCCATAATAGGAGGCTTGATGGAAGTTTTTTGTCAATAAAAAAAATAGTTGATGGGGGGCTAATAGGTAAGGTTTTTCATATCGAGGCATTTGGAGGTGGGTATGGGCATCCTGGTTATTGGTGGAGATCTGATAAAAAGGTTTCCGGAGGTGCTTTTTATGACTGGGGTGCTCATTTCATAGACTGGATTCTTAATATTGTTCCTGAAAGGATAAAAGGTGTATATGGACATTTCTATAAGCTTGTGTGGAATGATGTAACTAACGAGGATCATGTAGAGGCAACGATTATTTTTGAATCCGGTGTAAAGGCTAATCTCCAACTTTCTAACATAGCTATTGTTAAAAAACCTAGATGGAGGATTTTGGGTACGAATGGAGGAATACTGGATGAAGGGGACGGTAAGCTAAAAGTATATAGACATATAGATGGTTTAAACTATGTCACCGAGGTAAAATATAATGAAACTAACTGGGCTAAGTTTTATGTCAATATTGTCGAACATCTGGTTAACGGTAAAGAACTATTGGTGAAGCCAGAGGAGGCAAGAAAAGTGATAGAAGTTATTGAGGCTGCTGAGAAATCTTCGAAAAATGGTGAATTAGTTAAGCTAAAATATGAATAAATTATAAAGTTTTTCCTATATACAAAGTTATTTTATTGTATATTTTCTTTTTAATTATGGAAAATGTTTTTAACTATTTATTAATAATAGTTAAGGATTAACATGTCCAAAAAATCGAATATTCTTGTTTTAGACAATGGTAGGATATTTGATTCAACTGGTAAAGAGCCTTTTATTGGACGTGTTGTTGTTAAAGATGAAGTAATTTCTGATATAGGTACTAGGGGGGAAGTCGAGATACCTGATGATGCAGAGATTCTAGATCTGGGAGGTAGAACAGTTTTGCCGGGTTTGATTGATGCACATATGCATCTAACTGGCTTTCGGAGTGGAGATATGGTTAAGGAACCTCTTTTAACGCCTTTCGGTGTTTTTGTTGCTCGTGCTGTTAATGATCTTAAAGCATTGTTAGATGCTGGTTTCACAACGATATGTGATGCTGGTGGTTTAGTTGCATTGCATCTAAAATATGCAATTAATGAGGGAACTACTATTGGTCCTAGAATTGTTGCTGCTGGACCGTTTTTGTCGCAGACCTTTGGTCATGGTGATACACACTATATGCCTGTTGAATGGGTTGATGTGAGAATTACTAGAAAGTTAACTCCATTGGGTGCATTAATATGTGATGGTGTTGATGAGTGTAGAAAAGCAGCACGTTATGCTATGAGAGAAGGCGCGGATTTCATCAAGATTATGACTACTGGTGGTGTATTATCAGAGAAGGATAGACCAGAGTATATACAGTTTACATTAGATGAAATTAGAGCGATTGTTGAAGAAGCTGAGCATGCCAATAGATTTGTACATGCTCATGCTCAGGGTGCACAGGGTATAAAGAATGCTCTAATAGCAGGAGTAAAGGTTATTGCACATGCTATTTATATGGATGAGGAAGGATTTGGACTTGCTAAAGAGAAAGATGCT
>JAGGXB010000098.1 GCA_021163245.1 Thermoproteales archaeon | reverse complement strand
CAATTAACAATATTAATAATAATACTTAATTTAATTATTAACCAAGTAGAAAAAATAATATATTCAACTAATTATAATATCATTTTTGTGAGATGCTAAAATATGCATAAGTTTTTAAATAAATATAAAATTAGGGAACTTGGCATATTAGCTTTAATCATATCGATTCTAATCCCCATTCTTCCTTTATCGATACTATTAAACATACCTAAAGTTTCAGCTGGATTATATATAAAGAAGATAGAAATCGTGAGCGATCCTAAGACTATTTTTGGTGAAGTACTAGCTAAGGTTTATGTTGATACCGATACTCCTTTTAAACTGATAGGATATGTTATTAAAAATCCTTACAATCAACTTCTATATGATAAAAAGAATAGCGATAGTAAAAAAAGTTATATCATTAAACTCGATTGGGATAAATGGGACTGGGATTCTAAAGGAAAAACTAAAAGTTTCCAAAAAAATTTCACAATAGATTTTTCTAGGGTTATTGATATTACTAGTTTGACTGCCACACCTGCTGGTAATTATCAAATAATATTCCTTTTTGTAGAAAAGATTGGAAATGCTAGGGAAAGAAAAATTAATTATACCGTAGATATAAATATTCGTATTCAAATAAATTTAAAAATTTATGTAGTTGAAAAAATTATTGATAAATCGTTTATCATAAATTCTGGTCCAATTCCAAAAAATATTACTGGAAAACTAACCATAAAATGTGGTGGAAAAACACATTTTCCAAATAAAGACGAAATATCTACTTTTAAAGGAGCTACATGGGATGTTATCTTTTTGATTGATAAATCAAAATATTATGAATTTAAAGATAATTGGTGCACATACAATGAGATGAAAACTGATGGTTCATTTACGATAGAGTGGGGCTATTTGAAAACTAAACGTAGCTATGATATAGGTAATATTATGGCTGAGATTAGGGATTCTTCTAAAGATTTTAATATTATAAAGGTTGAACCTGATCCTTCAAAACCAATAATTAGAGATAAAAACTTGAAAATTTTTAAGATAACAGTTAGTTATAATCTTCCTAAAAATCTACCAGGTTATGAGAAAGGTGTTCTTGAGTTTAATATATATTCACCTAAATTTGATCCATGGGAATTAAGTGGAGTCGTAACTGACAGCGTAAAAGTTGAAGGTAGCGGTAAAGTAACAAGGAAACTTACTTGTTGGATTGAACCTGGTGAATATAAATATAATGTTTTATATATTGTAGTAACTCTCTTTAGAATTAATGCTCCAGCATATGATGTACGTATTAATAAATATATAGTTTATAAAGTTATTGACCAAAAAGAGTCTCCTCTTAAAGTTGTTGCCACAACGCCTGCAAATAAACTTTCACCAGGCGAAAAACCTTTGATAAATATCAAAGTAACTTATAAAGGAAAACCCGTTAAGGGTGCTGGAGTATGGCTTGTTGTTCATAAACCTGATGGTAAAACTATACGATCTCCCAGTAAAGGAGTTTACTGTTGTACAAATGAAAAAGGTGAAATGACTATTAAGGTTTTCAAAATACCTTCAGATATTGAAAAAGGTAAAAAGTTCAAAATAGAAATTGTAGCAAGCTACCAACCTAGAAGAGGTAATGAATTGCTACGTCCTGTCTATGCTACCACTGAGCTTCAACTAAGCTCAACCACTTCTTATATGATAACATTTCTAGAACAGTTATTTGAAAATAATAGACTTATATTTAAGCCAATGAAAGTAAACATTAGCGTTACAGGTGCTACAAAACTTAAACTAAAAACTGATAAAAATGGAAAAATAAGTCTTCTAAATATAATTAGAAATAATAAAGGTGAAATCATTGATGGGTCCTATACTATTAGACTTGTAGATCTACCTAAAGGCAACGATGAATGGAAGAATAAGTGGGGAACTTTAAACAAATATCCTATGTGGTCTAATAAAGCACCTCCTGGTTTCCAAGTAATTGTTACATCAGACCTCAATAAACCATTAGGTCACTCTATTTATATAAGGTATATAGAGTCATTTTTTATAAAAGATAAAAATGGAGAATTAATACAGCTTGAAAGTAAAGGTTCTGAAATAAAAGGTGATATTGTTCTTGTCTTAAGAAATTTGTATACATGGGAACAGATAATTAAATATGAAATTGAGAATTTCTTAAAAGCGGCAGGAGTTGATCCTGCAGTGGCAAGAAAAATAGCTAAAATAGATATAGTTTATGGAGCAAACTGTGGAATGTGTGGGAGTCAACCATGTCCTGGAATGTTTGATCCTAAAACTGGGAAATTATATATTCATTTAACAGGAGATAAGGAGTATTCTACAAGGGGTTTATCAGTTAGCTATGATGCTTTAGGTAATTTATTACATGAATTTGGTCATAGAGTAAAAGAGATTTTACTCTATGATCCTGGAGCGAAATTAGGAGGAGAACATACAAGTGAATATGAACCATGTAGTAATCCGCAACTAGCTTATGATGAAGCTTTTGCTGACCTTTTTCCTATTCTTGTTCAATCATATTCTAAGTTATTACCAAGTTATGTTGGATTAAGTTATGATAATCCTAAAAAAGTGTATGGTAAGCATAGTTCAGGTAAGTCTGGTGAGTATTTTGAAGGAAGAATTGCTGGTTTTTGGGTAGCATTCTATAAATTACCTTATCATTCAAAATCAGGTAAAAGTGTTTACGTTTTAAAAGATATTATTTATACTTCTAGAGTTTATAAGTCGTTGGTTGGTAGGCCTCCCCGTACTATAATCGAATGGATAACAATTAAAGCTTTTCTATATCCAAGCAAGATAAAAGATATAATGAATCTTGTTAAACCTTCAAAATATAATATTCCAGCGATCTTTATACCTGGACGTCTTGGTGAAGGAATTTTAAGGACCCAGAAAATTGATGGAATTTCTGCCTTTATCCATGCACAGAGTATGCATGCCAAATTATCTCCTCCTAGTAGGATAAGTGTATCTAAGCCTGGAGATATAAATTTAAAAAAGAGAAGTGAATCAACACTTTGTCTAGTTGCACGAGATATGTTTTATGCAACAGGTTGGAAATATGATGGTACTATATTCCTTAAACTAGCTAATGATCATTCAATCCAAAATATGCTTAAGATAGATCTTTATGGACAGGAGCTTACTAATATGCCACGTGGAATGATTAGTGTTAGTGATGACGGAAATTTAATTATAGTAAATCCATGTAAAGTACATATAAAGAAGATAGGGAAAGGTATCCCTGGGTTAAGGATATTTACACCTTTTGCTGAAATAACTTCTATTCATAGTGAATTTCTTATAGAAATCTTTAAGAATAAGACAACATATATAACTGTCCTGGAAGGATCCATTGTCCTATCTTCTAATGGAATGAATATCACTGTAAATACGGGTGAAAAAACAAGTATTCAAAAAGGAAAATCACCGTCTAAACCAGTTAAAGTGGATATATCAAAAATAGATAAGTGGTGGCCGGTTTATACTGAACAAAAAAAGACTAACGAAAATAAGACCACCAATATTATATGGCATATTTTAAACTCTATTATTAATGCGGTAAAGAACTTTTTAGAAAATCTATTTAAAACAGTAGAAAGATTTTTTGGTTCTTAATATAAATTTATTTTTTATTATTTAGAAAATCTAGGTATAAAAAGATAACTTCAAAAGGTTCTGTTAACTTATTGTTGGTATAAACAATTGCGAAGAAGCCCACGAAGTGGGTTTGGGCGAGCCGAAAGTGAACCGGTTATCCGCTGATATATTCTCCAGTGGAATGAGGAGTAGGAAAGCGAAGCTTTCCGAAGAGTTTGCTAGTGTTTTATAAGATATAGAAATGCTAACAAAAACATTTAAAAATTGAGACTCTTAACTAAAAATGTTTATTTTTATTTAAAAAAGATCTGCTAATTGTGACAAACATGGATAAAAATAAAATCCTAATCACAATTGGAATTTTGGGAATATTGCTTTTCTCTGCTTTTCTTTTCACTTTAAAATTTCAAGGAAAAATCATTCCTTTTGAAACTGTTTCAAAGGGAGAAAGACTGGGTTATCTAAATAACGAGACAATGCAGCCAATGTATATTATATTAACAAACAAGAATGAGTTAGACAGTTTTTTTGACAAATTTGGAGCACGTGCTAGAGAGATTATTAACTTTTCAGAGAATGACTTTAAAGAGTATATCTTAATCTGCGCATACTTTGGGTATGCTCCAAGTACAGGATACGAGATAGAGATAAAGAAAATAGTTAAAAAAGAGAGAACGGTGGAGGTCATTATTCAATCTAGAGTACCTAAATATGGGGAGGAGCAATTAACTAGTCCCTATCATATAGTAAAAGTCAAGAGGAATTATTTTGAACCGGGGAAACATATCTTTGTATTTAAAAATACTGCCGGCAAAGAACTGAATTGTATTGAGATGGAATTTAAAGAAGAAGTAATTTCTGCAAATGGAACCATAGAATATATTTCTTTGGAAGGAGGATTTTATGGAATTGTAACTGATGAAGGAGAGAAATATCTGCCTTTGAATTTGCCAGAGGAATTCAAGAAAGAGGGATTGAGAGTTTGGTTTAAAGCGAAGCCAAAAAATGTTGCCACAAATCAGATGTGGGGGAAGCCGATTGAGATTTTGGAGATTAAGCTTATAAAAGTCCAAAATCT
>JAGGXB010000131.1 GCA_021163245.1 Thermoproteales archaeon | reverse complement strand
GATATGTACCCAGCTCCTCTTCTCCAGCTCCAACTGCCTTTTAAAACCATCTAAAACATCATAATAAGGCTTATCCCTAAGCTTATCCATTAACCGACTAGTAACATTTTTCCACCATCCTAAGCCAACAACACTATGCATATTTCTATTTTTTCTAGAAGCATCCTTATATACCCCCATGTTCATCATTAAAAATAGTGTGATGAATGACTCCAATACTGAAAAATGATGTTTGGTGACAATACTGAACTTTATACATAGTAAGGTGGCTGTCTCTCTCTCTGCTCCTTTTTTAACAGAGCCTTAGATTGTTCCAGTTCTTTTTTCTTGCTTTTAATTTCTTCAATTATCTTGTTCAAATTCTCGAGACTTACATTAATATCAAACATTTTAACTAATGCTTCTACAATCACTTTTCCTGCTTCGGGGTCTGGATCGGCGCTAAGAGTTGTTCCCATCAATACATATGATTTTATGCCTTTTAAATGAGCCATAGCTGGTAAAAGGCCACATGCACCAGTAATAGTACCGCCAATAGATTTCTTAAATCCGAAGCTGTCTAACCATTTAGCTGTTTCTTCCGTATCTGCGGCATAATATACTTCTTTTACTTTATCTTCTCTGGCCGTGGTTCCACATACAGCCACAACCTCTCTCCCACCCATCGACATGAAAAACTCTAATACTTTCTCAGCCACCTCATACTGCGACCAGCTGACAGGCTGTACTTCACCAGATAAAAAGACTATGTCTCTTTCTTTTCCCTCAAGTAGATAAAACCTATAGCTCGGTATAGTAAATACTCCTTTATCATTTATATACACACCTGCGTTTCCAACAGGTAATAATAATCCATCAGAATATAGCTCAGCTATTTTAGGTAATTTTAGCTCAGAAAGTATATAATCAACAGCTATTTTACCTACAAATCCAATGCCTGGCAATCCCTGTATTAATACGCCATCTCTTAATTTAACTTCCTTTATTTTTTTAATAGTTACTATACCCATAGAAGACCCCGATAGGCTATAGATGATTTATTAATAGCCATATTATTACTGACTGGTATAATATAAATATATTCGAAAAAGAAATTACTTAAACTTTACAATTATATCTCCTGAAAAACCTTTTTTCCAAAGCCATGATATCGTCACCCCATTCCTATTCCTATCCAGTTTATATCCTTTCGGAAATACATTCACTATCTGATATTTTGAAGGAAAAGTTATAGCGTGAAGATGTCTATTACTCCATTCAACTTTTATTCTATATATCTTTTTCTCAAAGCTTATCAAATTACTGGATATCTTTCCTCTAAAAATAACTTTTACCTTCAATTTCTTAACATTTCTCTTCTTTAAAAAAATATAAAAATCACATATATTTTTAGACGAAAAATCACAAAGTAAACCCCTTATTTTTTCTCCCCTAACGACAAGATAATGCGGATCAACTGGAAACGAAAACAACTTTACATTCTCTGAATTATCTACTTTACCCCTACCAGAAAAAATAACCTTTACTTCACCATGGGAATATATATTTTCATTCCAGGTAGTATGTTGATAAGTTAACCCCATGTTTCTCATCATTAAAAAACAGTAATATTATATAAACATAGATTAATGTAAAAAATGATGATGAATACTTCCGGCACAGACCAATGATGTAAACTTACCCAACTGAAAAATCTTATTAACATATTTATATTTTGAAGATGTCTATGAGATGAGTATTATGGTAGAGATAAACGAGATAGAATCTTATGGAAAAGGAGCCTACGATATAACTCATTTTGTAAAAAAATATATCGATAAAAACAAAATAGAAAATGGATTAATCATTATTTCAGCCCTCGATCAACTTTGTGCATTAACAATGATTGAATACGAACCGAATCTGATAAATGATCTTGGCAAATTCCTAGAAAATATGCCTATTACTAATGACTATGTTAAATTATCATTATTTCATAGGACTCTTATAATACCTTTATACAATAATGATTTATTTCTAGGCTCGTTTCAACAAGTAGTACTCATCGATTTAAATAAAGAAAAAGGAATTAGAAAAATAGCCATAGAGAAGGTGGATTTATGAGAAAAACTATACAAAAAGATTTTTTTATAATTACGTATGGACCTACAAAGCTTTTCGACATTACTCCTAAAATACTGAATATTTGTAAAAATGTAAAAAAGGGATTCATTAATATTTTTTCTAAGGGTTCAACTGGTGCTCTCCTCATATTACCCCGAGAAAACCAAGTTATAGAACAAATAGAAAAAGAATTATGGAACCTTATACCAGTTTATGGGTGGAAACATCCAGGTAATGCTTATGCTCATTTACGTTCCTCATTAATTAGTACATCATTAAATATACTTGTAGAAAATGGAAAGTTAATAATCCCTGAAAATAATGGTGTATTCTTTTTAGAAAACCAATTTACAAATGCTAGAAGAAGACACATAATGATAACGATAATAGAAAAGAATTAGATTATAACTCTTTTATCTTAACTTCTTTCTTATCGAGATCCACTATCGCAAAAGTTGATTTACCACTCAGATACCCTGATAATTCTCCAGGATTTACTATCAAAGTCCCATTTATATTTAAGACCTCAGCCTCATGAGTATGTCCATATATAACTAAGTCAAACTCACCACTCTTAGCCAGAGCCCTAACTAATCTCTTTGTTTTATCCTTTCCATTCACGCCGTGGAGAACAACTATTCTATACTTTTCATGATCTATAAATAATGGCTGTTCTTCTATTGTAAAACCTAGTTGCTCAGCCAACTTTGACAATAATATTTTTTCTCCATCATTATTACCATAAACAAAATAAGTCTTCTTTCCAGTGCTACTAAACATTTTCAAGGAAAAAGGAGAAATTATATCCCCTGAATGTATTATAAAACTAGGATCTATTTCCTTTATGTATTTCAAGACTTTTTTAACAGCTTCAAGATTGTCATGAGTATCAGATAATACAACTATCTTAGTCATATTTTATATATTCAATATGATAGAATATATTAATTGCTTCTAAACTTAAAATATGTATTAACTAACTTTATATCTAAGATCTTCCATAAAGGATATGGTGTTGATTCTTGACAGCTACAACGAAGACCAAAGAACCATCAAAAAATATGTATACAAGGATGATTAATAAAGCCGCCTGGCTTCTTGAAGATGGTAGAGTAGTAAAAATCAGCGACTATATGTTTTATGTAATGGGTAGAAAGAACAGACATATAGTAAAAGTGGAAAATGGTGAACTAATATGTACTTGTCCAGGATTTAAAGATAAAGGTATCTGCTCTCATGTTGTAGCTGTCTCAACTTTGTTAAAGCTAGATAAAGGATCCTCCTTTATAAATGAACGAATAAATATGAGACTAAAAAGAGAACTTAGGAATCTATACAAGATAATTTCTTCGAGATAAATTTCTTAATGATCTCTCTGGTACTCTCGGTCAATTTAAGTTTCAGTGCATCCTCTGGAGAAATCCATCTTGCATCAGTTATTTCGTCAGATAAAGTTATACTATCTGGTTTATCGATTTCAGCATAGTACACAAGGATTATAAAATGGTACTTTACCTTTCCTGATATATCATTCTCAATATACTCAGCTACGTCAAAAAGACATAAAGGAATAATTTTTATTCCTAACTCTTCCTTAATTTCTCTTACTATGCTTTCTTTTAAGCTTTCTCCTAACTCAACCATTCCCCCTGGAAGACTCCATAAATTCTTAGCTGGATCATATGCCCTCCTTACAATCAGTATATCATTAACATATTTAATAAGTGCACTAACTCCAACCAAGGGATTTAGTGGATATTCTTTTCTCATCTATCCATCACCTATTTTTAATCTCACAAAACAAAGAAAAAATTGTACTTGCAAACAATGATAACATCCATAATGTGAAGATTTTAGCTTTAAAAATAGAGAGAAAAAATGCTAGCCCATAAAGTAATGCAGCAAAAATAGTTGCATAGTCTATTTCACATATATTTTTATATGAATCAGCTTTAATCGTAACTACCCATCTCATTTGTTTATTAAAGAGAGCTTTAAAAAACAATATCAATGTCTTTAAAGATAACATGTTATATAATACACCTCCAATTATAAAACCAACAATGATATCCTTCAATGATTGATAACGTAGAAGTGAAACAATAACTTTTATTCCAACAAGTCCCAAGGCTATATTGTTAATAGTCGTTAGAGTTACAAAATAAAACATATTTATTTTCTCGTTCAATAGAAAGGAAAAAATAGGTACTAAAGATATGATAAAATTAGATGCCAAACTTAAAAACATAGAAGTAAGCACTACATATGTCAACCATATCTTTTTATCCACAAAATACTTCGTTTCTTTTAATACACCTATAAAAGTTTGAAAAGCTCCAAAAATCCATCTTTCTTGTTGTTTCTTAAGGGAAGTATATAGAGATGGAGCTGCCTCCAGAACATATCTGTCTTTTATTAATCTTCCTTTATATCCGTTTTTACTTAATCTCATTGAAAGATCTAAATCTTCAGCTAAAGCATTCTCTTTCCATCCTCCCAGTTTTTCTATAACATCTTTTTTAATAAAAAAACCATACCCTATAATTAGAGGTCTTTCAAAGTTATCAAATGCTGGTTGAAAAACAGAGTTTCTAAATTCAATATATATTGAATACCCCTTAGATATCTTATTTCTAATAATAGGACGAGTAATATACTGGACATATGAAGTATCATCACTCTCCAGTAATGAAATCGCATCTATTAGTGCAGTTTTCGGAAGTCTCGAATCAACATCAATACATGCCAATATTTTACCAGACGCTATCTTCAAAGCATCGTTTAATGCACCTGGCTTAAAACCTCTGTTTTCTTTTCTATGAATATATTTTAATGTATATTGTGTTAATCGTGATTCAAACAACTTCTTGTTTTTTTCCCATGTATCACTACTGTCATCAATAACAATGATCTCAATTTTATCTTTGCGATACTTTAATGACATGATATTATCGATAAGTCCGTCAATTAATCTCGAGGGTTCATCTCTTAAAGGGATTATTATAGATACTTTAGGATACTTAATCCTTTTTTTATCGATAGACCGGTTATTTTTTCTTGAGCCATAAAGGACTAGAAAAAGTGAAAAATAACTATAATTTATCATTAATATCAGTGAAATTAAAAACAATATTTCGCTGAAATACATATACGTCACTGATCATTAATGTAAATTATTTTAAGCTTAATATCATTAATAATATTAGTGTTAATAATGCAATTCTTTAAAAGCTTTATTGAGAAAATTTTTAAGATTCGCCAGAACAAAGATATTATCAGGGAATATAGCTCGTTTAGACGTGGCGGTGTAATCGAACCATACACAGAAATACACTATAGAGATAAAACAATTAGACTTCTATTTGATATAAGTGGTGCTTTTGAAGAGACAATTAAGATATATGAGAAAAATAATATTCTTACAGTCAGGGCTCACAGTATAATAGGTATCTATGAAAAACATTTAGCTATTGATCCAGAAATTATTTCTTTAAAAGATGCATCAATATCTTACAAAAATGGAGTATTAGTAATTGATTTTCAGAAACCAAAGAGAAAAATAAACGAAAAATTTATAAGTATTGATTTTCACTACCCTGTGCACATGAAAAGTGCATGAGAGTAAAATGTTAGGAAATAATCAAGAATTAGTAGAAAAAAAGGTAGAAGAATTAAATCCTGGATCGAAATGGTTCACAATAACCGTAAAGGTTTTAGAAGTAAATGAAGAAAAGACCGTTTTTTCTAGGAGAGATGGAAATGAGCATAGAGTTGCGGACGCTTTAGTTGGAGATGAAACAGGCACAGTTTATTTATCCTTATGGGATGAAGATATAGACAAAGTGAAGGAAAGAGAAGGATCGACAATCACGATAAAGAATGGTTATGTTACTGTCTATAAAGGCTCAATGCGGTTATCTGTCGGACGTTTTGGTCAAATCGAGGATGCAGAAAAAGAAATAGAAACAGTAAATAATGAAAATAATATTTCTGAAAAAGAAGTCAAAAATTTTAGGTCTAGAAGAAGACCTGGGTTTAGTAGAAGGAGGTTTAGTCGTCAAAGAAGATAAAAATATAACTAGATAATGAAAAATATAAAATTTTAAACGTTTTTTAACCTCTTTTTTGTTCCCTTGAGTTTTTTACTAGAATAATAATAAAATCATTAACATTAGTTCCAGTATAACCTGTTTTTATTAATCCCCCCACTTTTTCAAAAAAACTGTAGCTATCATTATTATCTAAATATTTCCTTGGATTAAGACCTAGGTCATATGCTTTTCTTATAGTATTACAATCGACGATTGCTCCAGCAGCATCTGTCGGACCATCTCTACCATCACTACCTATAGATGCTATTACAATCCCCTCATATTCTTGTAACATTAGGGCAGCTGAAAGAGCCAACTCTTGATTCCTGCCTCCTATTCCATCTCCTTTTACTGTAACTGTTGTCTCACCTCCAGCCAAAAGAATAGCTGGTGGAGCTAAAGGATTCCCATTTGTATAAACTTCTATTCCTATTCCGGCAATAAGTTTTCCTATTTCTTTTGCTTCTCCTAAAACTCTTGAAGTTAGAATAATAGCTTTATACCCCATTTCTTCAGCTTTTTTCTTCATAGCATTTAATGAAACTATATTGCTAGCAACGACAAAAATTTTAACATTTTCAAAAATTCTGTCATTTGGTTTAGGCGTTTCAGGATTAAGTCCCCTAACCCCATCATATAGATATTTTATGACATTTCTAGGTACAGATTTCTCTAAATTATACCTTTTGAGAATCCTTAAAGCATCCTCAAAAGTAGTTTTATCGGGTGCTGTAGGTCCAGAAGCTATTACATCAATCCTATCTCCAACAACGTCAGATATAAGGAGAGAAATCATTGATATCGGAAATGCATGTTTAGCTAGCCATCCCCCTTTAATTTTAGACAAATGTTTTCTAACAGTATTTAGTTCGTATATATCTGCGCCAGCCTTCATTAACAAAGAACTTGTTTTAGCTATATCCTTTATCGTAACATTATCTACAGGTTTTTCTATTAGAGCTGATCCTCCACCAGAAAAAAGAGAGATTAACAAACTTTTACTTGGCAGTTCTTTTACAAAATCTATTATTCTCTCTGCCGCATAAACACTTTTATCGCTGGGATATGGGTGTGTTGACCCTAAAAACTCTATTTTTTGTGAACTATATCTAGACACTATTTCCTCAGGAACTGTTACTATACCACTAACCAGATTATCTTCCAGTATTTCTTCCACTGCTAAAGCCATATTTCCACTAGCCTTGCCAGCACCAATAATATAAAAATTATAATCTTTGGAGAAATTTATTCCACATATTTCTATAGAATCATTTCGATTTACCATACATCTTTTAACCGCTTGTTCTGGATCAGCCGCTTTTATTCCTTCTAAAGCTAGCAATAAAGCCTGTTTACGAAGATCAGAGTAATCAATCATATTTAATCATCTATAAAAATAGATTTTTAACTTTAATATAATGGCTTTATCTAAAATATTTCAGTGATTATTGTGGATGTCTATATTCTTAATTATCTTCCGAATATGGAAAAAATAACAGCTACAATAGCTTGGTCATCCATATCTATATTTTCGGCTCCAGAATATGAAAAGATAATCAAAGAAAAAGATATTGAAAAAATGTTTAAATTAGCTCGGAAAATGAAACTGAGTAGCATTTTAGACTTTCCATATTATATAATTTCTTTTAAAGGTGTCTCGAGAAGCTTTACGCATCAATGGGTTAGATATAGAATAGCTGCACATGTTCAACAAAGCTTAAGATTTACAAAGATTGAAACAAAGTTAGAAAATGGAGATCCATGGTTTGTGATACCGCCTAAGATCTTAATGAAAGACCCAGAAATCATAGTAGATTTTATAAGAAATATACTAGAGCAAGGTAAAACTTATAATAAACTACTTAAATACGGTATACCCGCCGAAGATGCTAGATTTGCTCTTCCTATAGCTACCAAAACACATATCTCTTCAGCAATGAATGCAGAAGAGCTCTTACATGTTATAGACCAACGTACATGTTTTGATGCACAATGGGAAATAAGAAACGCTACTTATGCACTTATGGCTGGCTTATATGCGATATCTCCAAGAATATTCAGTACTGCAGGACCATATTGTATTTCTGAAAAGGTATGCAGAGGAAGAGCTCAAGGGAAATGTTACAAAGAAGCAAAAATATTAACAGAAAAAATGAAAAGTATGGGAGAAGAGATAAGGAATGAATTCGACAAAGCAGATTTTGGTGAATTTATCTCAGTAGATATGACGGATATCCTTGGCTATAGAGTTTCAAATAGAAAAAAGAAAAAAGTTGAGGAACTTTTAGGATTTAAAATTAAACTAGACTACAATGTAAATCTTCACATTAGAAAAATGTACTAATTTATCTTATAGGAATCAATTAATACCTTTGAGGCATAAATCCCAACTTCGCAACCCTTACTTTCTATTATAGGCAGGTATATTTGTTCCTTTTTCAGTGTGGGAATCAGTACATGTATGTTTCTTATGACTTCATCCCTATGTTTCAAAACGACGTTCAGCTTTATATCATGCTCAATTCGATTTTGGATCTCTATTATGACAATATCATCTCTTTCTTTTACAATACTTATATCTATCTTAGATAACTGCTGCCTAGCTATTCTATATGCTTCTTTCAACCACATATTTATAGCGTTTTGATAAACTTTTTCCTCTGCATACCAGTAATAATCACTGTCTAAAGATATAGATAGAGCCTTCATCATCTTGTACAAGGGTGTATTCTCATCATAAAGCAATTTTAACCTTTTAGTTTCAGGTATTATCATATAGTAAGCTTCTATCCATGGTATTTTCTCAATAATATTCCTCCATAAAGTGTCTTTTACGCCACCTATCCATTGTTTTTCGCTTAACGATATCCAAGACCCATATGGAATATAGTATAGAGTTTTTTCTGCTGGATTCTCTTTTAGATACTCACTAAGAGCAATTGTTTGAAATATACCTTTTAATTCTCCTATATATTTCCATATTCTTCCAAGAAAATAAGCAGAATATTTTTTTGGTCGTGGTAAAATCATCCAATTTTCTCCATCCAGTGCAATAACACATATCTTTCCCGGATACTTAAGATATCTCTCAAAGAGTTTAATTATAAATTCACGTGCGGATGTATCGGCCTCCTCTTCATCCATGAAATCAACTTTAAAGCTAATCCAATTACTCAATTCTAGATCTCTAAAAAATATCGTTATTTTATTTCCAGTTATGAGATCTTCTAAAATATACGGTTCATATATTGTATCTTTATCTCCACCAGATAATCTAAAGTGTTGCTCACATAGAACTGTATACTTTATATTCAGACTGTTATATATTGGAAGAAGTTCCATGGACCAGAACATCTCAGGAGTCCAAGCACCTCGAGGCCTGACCCCCATCACTCTCTCTGAAATTTTTAACCCAACTGTCCACTCCCACTTAAGTAACTCTTTTATAAATTCTCCAAAGCCATTAAGGGTAAATTTTCTAACTAAAAAACCCTGAATTGAATGCGCAAACATACTTCCGAGCAATTCAATTTTTTTGTTACGTACCATCTTTTGAAAAAACTCTAAGACTTCTTTGATTTTTCCTAAATTTTGAGATCCTAAAGATTTTTCATATCTGCTCGTATCTTCTAATACAATAGACCATTGCTCTAGTAGCGAGGGTGAAAAATGATCATTATCAATTATACTGGGATTTTCTTGATGCATTAACCTATGGATATTATAAGGACCTCCTTTATCAAATCCATAAAAATCTCCTTCATACACATGTTTAAAAGCCCATAAGCTATGAAAACTACCATCAGGAAGATAATTAGGTGCTTGATGATGATGCCATACAAAAGATATAAAAAGAGGCTTATCTCTATAATTTTTTATCACAGCTATTGGTTTCTCCCGACGAACTAACTCTTTTCCGTTACTTTCAAGAATAAAATATATCTTCCCTATACCTTCAATATTCGGAACCTTCATTTCCATAGATAATTCTCTCTTTTCCAAAGGCTTTAAATCAAATGCCTCAGAAACAAAGATCATTCTTGTCTTTCCTCCAATTTCTAACTCGATCAAAGGAACAATATTAAACTCTTCCTCCACATCGTTTTCAATAACCAGTTTGACAATAAAAGCCTTGTTTGCTTCCAGTATAACGGGTTCAATTATTGGATACAGTTTCATTCAATAAACCTCACACTGTCATAATTTTACTAGATAAAAATTAATAATAAAAGAATAAAAAACAATATCGTATAAGTTTTTAGAATATTATTTGTGTACTAATGTTATTTCTATCGTTGACACAGTTCTTTGTTTACCTGGTTCGCCTACAGTCTCGCTACCTATACTAATATTCTCTATATCCACTTTATCTCCAAGAAATCTCTTAACGATTTCAGCAGCATCAACCGCCTTTGATATAGCTCTACCCCTAGCCTTTAAAACCACTTTCTTCGAACCCTGACTAAATTGTGTAACAGCTGCTAATACGTAATTTGGTGTCGGTTTTTGCCCAATGAATATTACACCTTCCTGAGACATATCGACCCACCGCACAGCAATATTTTTGCGTTTTTCTATAGACAAAAACGTATATTAGTCTTTCGTATCTTATTTTGATTTATCTTCAAGAACCTTAGTATAATAATACTCTTTCAGTACTTCTTTTTGATATCTATCAAGCCATGATCCCTCTTTATTGATTCTTGGTCTCAAAGTCTCAGGATCACGTCTAAATGTTATCCCAACCTCCTTTAAAAACATGTTCATACCTTCTCTTAAACTTGTAGGAGGATATCCTAAACCTTCAATTCCAGGATTTCCGACAAATACCATTATAGATGTAGCCACAAAATCCATAGCAACAATATCATGCTCCACAACAAAGGTAGCAGCTCTCTTTTCTTCTGTTAACCGTCTTATTACTCTTGCAACTGCATAACGTTGCTCAACATCCAGATAAGCCATAGGCTCATCTAAGAGATATATATCAGCTTCTTTTCCTAAAGCTGCTGCTATCATCGCTCTTTGAAGCTCGCCACCACTCAATTCAGTGACATACCTCTCCATTAATAAATTAAGCCTCAGTGGTCTAATTAACTCACTATTTATAAAAGAAGAAGATAAATTGATACCTACCTCATTAAAGAAATCTCTGAGCGTTCCATCATAACTAACCTGAGAAATAAATTGGGGTTTATAACTCATCTTTACAGGCCATGTAGATGTTATATAACCATTGTCAGGCTTTATAATATTTGCAAGCATTCTTACGAAAGTAGTTTTTCCTATACCATTTGGTCCCAATACTCCTATAACTTCACCCCTATATATTTCCCCTGCCTTCACAATTAATCTGAAATCTTTAAAACATTTTGATATATCAGACCATTCGAGCAACTTATTTTCTTTAATCGACTCACGTTCAGGAGGCCTTATATTAAACTCAATTTTATAATCTCTTATTCTTATATTCTCTTCTCTTAGGAAACCTTGTAAAAAAGCATTTATACCAACTCTAACTCCTCGTGGTAAGCTTGTTATTCCATAAACACCTGGTTCTCCATAAATTATATGTATGATATCTGATAGATAGTCTAAAACAGCTAGATCATGCTCTACTAACACAACATATTTTTTCTCCTTTGTCAATAATCTAATAACCTTAGCTACTTTCAAACGTTCCCTAACATCTAAATAACTAGATGGCTCATCGATTAGATAAATATCCGCATCTTTTACTAAAGTTGCCGCTATAGCAAGTCTTTGTAATTCACCTCCACTCAAATATTTTATATCTCGTTCCCATACTTTCTCAAGAGAAAGTTCTTGTTTTAAGTCTTTAGATAAACCCCTCTCATCAATTTTACTTAAAATATCTCTAACAGTCCCCTTAACAAACTTAGGGATATTATCAATAACTTGTGGTTTTAACACAGCTTTGATGTCTTTGTTTGACAACTTTTCAAAGTATGGCTGTAGTTCAGATCCTCTAAACCTAATTATTATTTCATCCCATGAAGGAGGATCATCATATCTTCCCAAATTAGGTTTTAGAATACCGGATAGAATCTTCAATGACGTAGATTTACCTACACCGTTCCCGCCTATTATACCAATTATTTTACCGGGTTTAGGAATAGGAAGTCTAAATAATTCAAAACTATTAGGACCATAACGGTGAACAAGATTCTTACTCATTTTTTCTGGTAGATTCACAATTGATATAGCAGTAAATGGACATTTCTTAATACAAATCCCGCAACCAACACATAGCTGTTCGGATATCCTTGCTTTATTATCTTTTTCATCAATCCATACACATTTGGCTCCGCTTCTATTTATTGGACAGAAACGGATACATTCCTTCATACATTTCGTAGGTCTACATAAAGAAGAGTTAACAACTGCAATCCTCATAGTCATCCACACTAGATCGAATGATTTAAAAGAAACAATTAAAGATAAAAAGTTTATCTAAAAAATAATATTATTCTTCTCCGCCTCCTTCTTCTCCCTCCATAGTCTCAAGAAAAACCTCATAGTATTCTTGCAACAACTCTCTTTCTTCTTGTAATTTTTCTTTAGATGTAATAGAAGAAGATGTTATAATCACAAGCTTATTCTTTTTATTCTCAGAAATTTTTTCTTTTTTCTTGTATCCTGCACTTTTTGATGCCTTTTTCTCATAACCACACTTTTTACAAACTAGAAACAAGCCTTCTTTCTTCCGAACAGGAACAAGTATTGAGCCGCACTTTGGACAAAACTCGACCATTATTTCTCCACCATAAATTTGCTAACCTAAGGTTTAGATGATATTGCAAACGAATATATTAATCTTACGTTTTTCAAAATAGGGAATAACATACGGAAAATATTTTTGTTTTTGCAAAAACCAAAAAATCAAATCATGAATATATCTAATAAATATCATCTAAGGACTATATTTATTACTATGAATTAAACTATTAAAACACATAAAGGTTTTAATTATAATTGTGCAAAATAAATATGTAAGGTGAATAAAAATTGACTGAAACCTACTATGTTGTTGAAACCGAAGATCTACATAAATATTATTTTCTAAAGGGAGAGACTGTTAAAGCATTAAAAGGAATAAATCTAAAAATTAAATATGGAGAATATCTAGCTATCTTAGGTCCATCAGGCTCCGGTAAAACTACATTGTTTAATATGATAGGAGGCCTAGACAACCCTACGAAAGGTAAAGTCTATCTTGATGGTAGAGATATTTCCAAAATGACTGCCAAACAACTTGCATGGGTAAGATGCCATAAGATCGGTTATATTTTCCAGACATTTAACCTTATTCCAGTGTTAACAGCTTTAGACAATGTAACTGTACCTATGATATTCGCAGGTGTTCCCAGAGGACAAAGAGAAGAAAAAGCTAAAAAGTTATTAGAAAGAGTAGGATTGGGTGATAGACTTCATCATAGACCAACCGAACTGTCTGGTGGTCAGCAGCAGAGAGTTGCTATAGCCAGGGCTTTAGCCAATGATCCAGCAATAGTCCTAGCCGACGAGCCGACAGGAAATCTTGACTTAAACACAGGACTAAAAATAGTTCATTTATTAAAGGAGTTAAATCAAGAAAGAGAAGTTACGGTAATTGTAGCTACTCATGATCTTAAAATGATAGATGTAAGTGATAGGATTGTCTGGATTCGAGATGGAACCGTCGAACGAATAGAAGAAAGAGCTGCAATAGAATTAGGAGAAGAAGAGTTAGAACTAGAACTTTAAAAATCTTCATTCTATATCACCTCTTTTTTGTGAAACAATATGTTGAAAAGGTTTAACCTTGTAGTCTCTACTATAAGAGGCAGAGAAGAAGATTGTATATCTGAGTTATGGTATTTTTTAAAGGAGCTAGGTGATGACGATATAATTATTGGAAAAACTGGACTACCTGGATTATTGGTAGCTAGAACATCACTTGATCCATTTTATGTAGTTAGAGAATTAAAAAGAAAAGCTTGTGAAAATCCCTGGTATTTCAGATTTATATTAAAAATTGTTCCTATACAATTAACAACTATTAATAATATTGAAAATATTAAAGAAGAAGCACTAAAACTTGCACAAAGCATGCTTGATAAAAAACAAAAATATAGGATTACTATTAGGAAAAGATTAACGGACATGAGAAGTGAAAATATAATCGGAGCAATTGCACCCAATCTTGAGAACAAAGTAGACCTTGAAAATCCTGATAAAATTATATGGATAGATATTATTGGTGAAGAAGCTGGGATATCTATTCTAAATCCTGATGATATAGTATCATTAGAGATAATTAGAAGAAAGAAAAGATTAAGTTATAGAGAGAAAAGCTGAACGAATTGCGATTAACTTAACTAATGCATCTTCTAGATTCTTTGAAAAAGTAGTCTCTATCTCCTTATTTGTTATATTGTAAAACTCTCTAATCCTTTTTATTTTTTCAACATTTATTGGTATTTCGGATTCCTTTAATCTGAATTTTTCTATAAGTTTATTCTTCATTGTTTCTATATTATCTTTATTTTTACAAATAATAGCAATAATAACATCTTCTATTATTTTATTGGAAGAAAAATATTCTAAAGTAGTTGAAATTTCCCTTCTCCCAGCTAGATATAATAATACTTCTATTGGAAACATACGAGAAATATTTTTATTTCTTTTGAAAGCTCTTAATGCATACTGAATAGCAACTATTATATTGATTAAGCTTATTACATAGTCCGAGTTAATAGCAACTATACTGCATGTATTTTCTTCAATTTTTTTGACCTCTTCTAACAATTTCTTGAACTTTATCTTTTTCAAAGTATAATATGAAACATCAACGATATATTTATCTTCTTCTATCCATATCTCTTTAATCATTTTTTAACACTTAGTATTGATATCTTAATAATTCATGAATTTATTATTAATTTTATGGAGCAATATCCTATAATCGCATTTTTAACAGATTTCGGCCTCAAGAATCCATATGTAGCATCCATGAAAGCCGTAGTATATTCCATATGTCCAGAGAGTAAAATAGTTGATATATCACATTCTTTAACAAAATGGAATATAATAGAGGCTTCATATGTTCTCGAATGTTCATTTCATTATTTTCCTAAAAACACTATCTTTACAGTTGTGATCGATCCAGGAGTAGGAACATCTAGAAGACCACTTATAATAAGAACTAAAAACTATTTCTTTGTAGGACCTGATAATGGTGTTCTTATAAGACCCGCTACACTAGATAAAATATTAGAGATTCACGAGATCAAGAACAAAAAATATATGCTTCAAAATATCTCATATACGTTTCATGGAAGAGATATATTCGCTCCTGTTTCGGCATATATAGCTTGTGGAACAAAGCTAGAGGAAATAGGACCCTTGATAAATGACCCGGTTGACACACCCGTCAAATCTCCTTTAGAGAAAGATACATATGTTGAGGGAATAGTATATTTTATAGATGATTTTGGAAATATAGCCACGAATATCTCGGCTTCATACATTTTTGAAAAAGGTTATACTTTCGGTGGTAAATTTTTAGTAGAAATAAAAGGAAAACAATATTTAATTCCATTTGTCAAGAGCTTTGGCCATGTTCAGAAAGGTAAACTTCTACTTCAAGAAAATAGTTGTAAAAAACTTGAAATTGCAGTGAATCAAGGATCAGCTTCCAATATCTTGAACATTAACCCCGGTGATAAAATAAAAATATATTTTTCTTAACTCTTGTAGCCTATTCCTCTCGCTATTATTTCCACAAATTTTCCTTTTTTATTTACTCTAAATTCTGCACCTGTTATTCGCGAACATATATCTATAGCAGTTCTTGCATGAGACGTTAAATCATTAGCAATAACCCTAGATAAACCATCTGCCAGAGACATATAAATTATTAAGTTATCTAAAGCATGTGGATCAATAGCCACGCCAGCTTCAAGAATATCTACTAAAGCCATTGCTGCTTCTTCCCCAACTTTTTCTGCTGGCTTACCTCTTTCTCCTATTGAATCACCTCCAATTACACTATTGTCTGTTAGCGCCCATAAAACAATACAGGTTCCCTTATCGATAGCAGGTGTAGATGTATCTATTTCAATTTTCTTAAGATATTTAATGTATCCATATTTCTTCAATATTCTTTCTGCACTTTTAGCCTGTCTTTCAGCTATATGCACCGGAAGATTTCCAACATATGATATACCTCCAATTTCTTTAATATGGGAAAAAAATCCAAAATTAACATTCTGTAGGGGATAAGAAAACTTAGTGTTTGCTATCACTAATCCCCCTCCACGCGGATAAAAACCATGTCTAATAGTTTCAACCTTTATTTTAGCGCCAAAAAATCTCAGTAACGGAACTAGAACCCTATCAATATATATTATAGGTGGAGACCAACGAACAATTGTACCTCCTTTTAATTCTAATCTTATTTCTCCACGAGCGGCCAGCATTACAGGTAACACAGCCTGCAAAAGCAACGGAATACTCCCTGCAGTACCTATGTCGAAGAAATACTTTCCCGGTCTAGGATTTTGACGAGGATAAAAGTATATTTCTTTAGAGCCTACTTCTAATCCTTCGACCCTGCCATCTACAAATTTAGAGATAATTTTGATAGCAGTCAAATGCTGTCTTCTCAATCCCGGATTTGATCTTTTAGCCCTAATATTAAATATATGTATATCCTTTCGTAATAATGCAGCGAGAGCTATACTATATCTAAGTAACTGTCCACCTCCTTCACCATACGAACCGTCTATTTCAATCATGATCAAACACCTATTTTGACGTAGACGTATAAACATGAAGAATTCTTTGAAAAACACTAATCCAGGTTAATAATAACAGTATAAAAATACCGTATTGGGATAACGTTTTATTAAAGAAGGCTATGCTTAGAATTCCGATTATTAATAGTATCCTTTCACTACGTTCAACTATCCCTATACCTTTCATTTCTATTCCAATACCTTCAGCTCTGGCTCTACTATAGCTGGTAAGAAAAAAACCAGTTAGGAGCAATAGGAAAAAAATATCATTAACTAAATTTAACTTAAAAAATATATAGGCATAAACAGCATCTGATATTCTGTCAAGAGTTGAATCTAAAAAAGCGCCGAAATTACTAACTTTATTGTAGCGTCGAGCTACATATCCATCCAATACATCCATTAATCCAGATAATAAAATCAAAAAAACTATGATTAACAACAAAGTATTCGGGTCAAAAATAAAGAATTCTAATACCATTAATATACATAGAGAGAAAAATAAGCCTAGAACAGTTAGTAAATTAGGTGAAAAAAAGGATAGAAAATTATAGTCTCTAAACAATTTTTCTAAAAGTTTTTCAACTATGTATTTATAATTCGATAACATTAGTTTTTACCCTGTACTTTTTCTTGCGTTTAACAGTATTATAGCCTGTGCTAGGTCTCCCTGTGTTTCTTCTAGAGCTTTACGCGCTTCTTCAAGTGAAACTCCTGTCTGAGCAGCAACTAATTGAACATCTTCCTCGGGTATCTCAATCTTTTCTTCTTTAATCTCGTCACTTCTTTCTCTTTCACTAACCTCGCCCATAACCTGGAATATTTTTTCTCCTTTAAACGACATTACAGAAACCTTTGGATTATTTATAACCAATTCTTTACTAGGTAGCTTTATAATAACTTCTTCAACATTCTCAATTTCCTCTAAATTTAAACCCATTCTCTGTGAAAGTCTCCTAAGCTCACGTGGAGATATTTTTCTCATAATTACACCCTTAAACCATCCAATAAATCTGATAAATCTATTATCGTTTCTATTGATATAATTTCTGCTATTTCACCACCCATATCAAATACTCTATTTACCCTATCAACAATAACAGAGTCACTTGAAGCAACTATAAACTCATCAGCATGCATAACAATATATTTGTCAGCATTCTTTGCTAATTTTCCTGAAACTCGAAAACTAGCTTTTTTAGAAAAACAGGATAAAATTCGCAACATGAGTAAACTTCTGCTAACTTGTGAATCAAAAACATAGATAACATATTTTGGAAAAAAACGGGAGATAAAAAATAATGAAATAAAGAGAGACGTAATTAGAAAATTTGAAACCTTAATTTTACGGACATATGCCGACATATCTCTTATAATATTATCAGTTCCTCTAACCAACACATCTCCCAATAAAGCAGACTGTATAGTTGATAAAACATTAAAGCCATCTACCAATATTTTTTCATTTATTATTTTTTTGCTAGATAAAGTTTTTCTCCTTCTATCAAGTGAAACAGTTCTACTAAACACAGCTCTATAAAGCAATAATCTTTCAAGCCTACTTAATCTGTATCTAGCTGTCACTAAATCTAATGAAGAACTTCTATTATATCCTCTGTTTAAAAGGAAAAAGAAATCCTCCACGGCATATTTCAAACTATCACTAAAAATAAGAGAAATACGTTTATAATTTTTATGAAACCTAACGCTCATAATTTTTAACAAACTCAGCTATTTTTCTCTCTATTTTCTCAATACTATATTCTATGGCCCTACCTTGTACTAAATCCTCACTTCCACCACCTCTCCATCCCAGTGGCTTAAATAGACTCTGAAATATTCTTTTAGCCGTCAAACCCTCTTTAATAACTTTTTCACCCACTTTTATGACAAAATATCCATTATTACCTAGTAACAGAACAATAGAAGAATCATTAGCCTTACCACACGCTAAGGCTATTTCCTTAACTCTATTTGAATCTTCCTCTAATCTCTCTACGATTATAAAGAAATCATTCACTTTTTTACCTTTCTTCTGGTAGAGCTCAATAGCCCTATTCTTAACAAGAAACTCTTCAAATTTAGAAATATTTTTGCTAAGCCTTTTATTCTCCTGTATTATTTCTCTAATTCTTGTTTCTAATTTTTTAGGCTCTGTTCTAAGAAATTCACAAATATTATTTAGTATTCTTTCATTCTCATGAATATAGTCTAGAGCAGATCTACCAACCTTAAATATTATTCTTGAAACACCATCCTGGATTCTCTCTACTCTTATAATCTTTATAAGACCTATTTCGCCAGTAAAACTACAATGAATTCCTCCACATGCTTCAACATCCCAACCTTCAACTTCTACAATCCTTAGAACTGGTTCAGGAACAACACCTCCCTGATATAGAGTAAAACCGTATTTACTCTCAGCTTCAATCCTATCCATAAAAAACTTATTTACACGTCTATTTTCCATCACTACCATATTTGCCAAAGATTCAATTTTTTCAATTTCTTCTCTAGTAATCCTCCTATGATGCGTTATGTCTAGCCTAGACTGATCTATACCTTTCTGTGCACCAGTTTGCCAAATATGTTTGCCAAGCACCCTTTTAGCTGCACCCAAAATAATATGCGTAGCTGTATGATTTCTCATAAGCATTTTTCTACGATTATAGTTGATTACACCCACTACATTATCTCCTTCTTCAGGAAGAACTCCTTCACACATATGTATAATTACTCCTCCAATTTTTCCCACCCATTTTACATCGCACTTCCCATTATCGAAATAAATCTCCCCTATATCTGCAGGCTGACCACCACCCTCTGGATAAAAAGCAGTTCTGTCAAAAACCAAATATTTATCATCAAGCTTCTTAAGCACCTTTGCCCTAAAAGATCTAATATTGGAATCAATATAATACAATGAAACAGTAGGTGGTAGACCTTCTACTTTATCCTTGATTTTTATTATATATTCTTCAACAACCTTTGTTTTCTTCGTCTTTTCATGTCTCTCAGCTAGCATAGAATAAAAATCATAACCCTTAACAACATTGATATTATACTCTTTGGCCACCTCCTCGACTAAATCTGGCGTTATACCATGGGAATCATACAATGTTACTAATTCTTTTACAGGAAATGTTTTAGCTCCTTTTTCAGATAATCTCGACAAAATATTCTTAACTATTCTTTTTCCTCTTCGTATAGTTTCTTCATATTTAGCTTCTTCATAACTAACAATATCTAAAATCTCATCCTTAATCCTAAGATACTCTGGAAAATCACTCTTCCAATACATGATCTGTTTATTTAAAATATCACTAAAACTTAAATCAGTTTTAAGATATTTTAAATACCTAATACCTCTACGAATTAATAGTCTAGCAAGATATCCAGCTCCTACATTTGATGGAACAATACCATCACCAATCATCCATAAAACAGTTCTACTATGATCTAATACAGCATACAGAGATTCATACGGTCTCAGGAACATTTCAAGTTTTTCAAGCGATAAACCATGAATATTAGCTATTTCCTTTTTAATCTTTTGAGTCATTTCATATTCTTTATAATCCAACCTTCCCATCTTCTTTGCTAATGAAAACATTATATCTTTCGGAACTGGTTCCAACCCTATATATTCAACAAGCTCTTTAATAAGACCCTCAAATACACTTTCATATATGGTAGAAGTACCCTTTATTAACCAGAATATTCTTTCTAAACCATAACCAGTATCTACTATCCTATTTTCCATTTCTATAGGATTATCATCTACCAACTTATAATGCATAAAAACAAGTGTAGCCACCTCTAATCCTCTAACCAATACTTCATAGTCCTCTCCCGCATTCCCACCTCCACTCCACCAATCAAATTTAAACGAAATCTCATCAGGCGGTATCTTATAAACCTCGGTTAATAATTTAAACGCATACTCAACTGTCTCATTTACCCAGTAAATATTCATTCCTCGAATATTAAATGCATGATGAGCCATCATCTCAAAACCCGTTAGGTGCCTACCTGTTCTACCGACATTATCTACATCAGTAAGCCTAATACTAGGTTGCGAAATAACTAATGGATTTGCTGGAGGATTAACTAATCCTTCTGTAACCCAAGGTTGAAAATCATAAATTGACGCGCCTACTAAAAAAACATCATCTCTCCATCTCGCAACGACAGGATATCTCTTTATAGGTGTATGTTCATGTCTTTTAAAGAAATCTATGAATGCTTTTCTTACTTCACTGATTGAAGAAAAACTCACCTTTATAGGATTACCTATAAATTCGTAGTCAACACAGGGTTGGTCTCCACAGTATTCAGATTCATTATTAAGGGTCCAAAATATTTTGCCACAAGCCTTACACCTTTTTTTGTTAAATCCATTTTCGATAAAGAATGGTAAATTTACTAGATCTTCCCTCATTTACTTTAACACCACCACTGACAACTGTAACAGTATATATGTGTAGTAAATATTCATGTTAATATATTTAAATTAATAATAGAAAGTTAATCTAAAATTTAGATTATCAGCTTTGAAAAACTTCAGGATTCTTAGATTTTATAAGCTCATAGAGTGAAAGAGCCTCTCTGTATAGTTTACCTAGTATTTGTTCAGCTGTATCTTTAGTAATAAATACAACATTAGCAGCCAACGAAACTGCTTCCAGATGAGCCTTCTTAACGATATCCTCAATAGTTTCATAGGTCGGATAACCACTGTTTATCGAAAGATTTATTGCCTCTCTTACAGCAGTAGCGAAAAGCTCACTATAATATTCGGGATCAATATTTATTTCCTCAGCTTTTATAACATTGCCATCTAAGTAAATAGCATGAACATTTAATCCTACTTCTATAGGCTTTATACCCAATTTTCCTAATAGATCCGCTACATCTGCCGTAATCGTTTCTCCAGCCTTAGCCACAACAGTATCTTTAGAAACCCATATGCTCCCCTCTTGTATTTTTATTGGTATCTTAAGCTTGTTAAACATACTCAATATAGGTCCTGGAGCAAAATTAGTATTACCTGCTGGAATAACAATATCTCTTGTAGCGATATCACCTGCCTTAGCAGCCCTAGGAATTTTATTCTTATTTAAAAATAATTGTATCTCAAACGGATTCTTATCTGTAAAAATTATAGCTTTTTGACCCTTTAAAAACGACTCAATCTTCTCAATCCCAGGCTTTTCTTTTTTAACTTCTTCAATAGCAAAACGCGTAAGAGTATTCTTAATAACTTTTAGAACAGATCCATCTCTTTTAAGTAATCTTCGACTTTCATGTAATACAGGAGCAGTAACATTCGTTATATCAACTAGGAGTAAATATTTATATTTCTTTAAATAATTCTTTATTTCCTCAAGTCTCTTCACTTTTACAGGTGAAACGGGTTTAGTTCTTTTATACTCAACCTTATATAGAGACATTATATTCACCTCCTACTGACTTCAACAACAGGACCCATAGTTAATTTAACATACACCTTATTAATATGTCGAGGATCTATCCGTTTTGTTATAGCGTTTAGTACCTCTTCAACATTTTTAAGTATTTCTTCAACCGGTTGATCTTCTGATCCCACCCTACAAAGAACCTGTGGTTGGTTCCTCATCCTTAATCTAATTGATCGTCTTGCCCTCTCGATAAATGGTGATATATTGACATTAGGAGGCACCGGAGTAGGCATCTTTCCTCTAGGACCAAGATATCTACCTAAAAATCTACCGACTAGAGGCATAAGATCAGCTTGAGCAAAAAAGAAATCATACTCGGAGGCAATCCTTTTTATTTGCTTCTTATCAGAGGCTATTTTAGCTAATTCCTCTCTATCAATGACCAAATCCGCGCCTGCTTCACGTGCTCTCAAAGCTAGATCTCCAGAAGCAATAACTGCTACTTTAGGTCTCTTATTCTTAGGCGGATGAGGAAGCACTACCGTCAAATTAATTCTATTCTCAGGTTTCTTAACATCCAAATCTCGGAAAGTAATGATTAATTCCACACTTTGTGTAAATCTTCTAGGCTTACTCTTTTTCTTTGCTTCTCTAATAGCCTCTCCAATTTTTGATAAAGGAAAACTCATAACTTGTTCTCCCCTTCATATTTTTTAATTAAATCATCATATGCTCCTTTATCAATCTCCTTCTGTACATCTTTAGGACTTTTATTTTCCACCAATACCCCCATACTTAAAGCAGTACCTAATACACTTTTAATAGCCCCCTTTAAAGTTTTAGCTTTAATATCCTCTTTTTTTGTTAATGCAATCTTTATTACTTGCTCCATAGACAAATTACCAATATTTTCTCTTCCCGGCTGCCCTGCTCCCTTCTGAACCTTCAATTCTTTAACTATAAGAGCCGCCGTGGTAGGAGTACCCACTTCGACTTCAAATGTTTTCTTTTCAACATCGACAATTACCTTTACAGGAACACGCATCCCAGCAAAATCCTTCGTCAACTCATTAATCTTGTTAACAACTGCCATTACATTTAATCCTAAAGGCCCCAAAGCAGGTCCTTAACCCCGTCTATAATAGACGTATAGGTGGACCTGCTGTAGCCTTACCACCTTCAACGAGAAACTGTAATGTTTTTCTCTCAGACATTTTATCACCCCAAATATAGTAATATTCTATTTAATTGGCATAAACATCGAAGATCTAGTCGCCTTTAATCCTGGCTCACCATGCTCAACTTTCTTAGTTGTAATCGAAAACTCCCCTAAATAATGTCCTATCATTTCAGGTTTTATCTCAACAGGAACAAACTCCTTTCCATTATAAACATTTATAGTTAAACCGACCATCTCTGGAAGTATCACTAGATCTCTAACATGAGTCTTTATAACAACTTTCTTACCTTGTTTTTGCAAAGACTTCGCCTTCCTAATTTTTTCCAAAAGTTTTCTCTGTTTCTCACTAGGACCACGTAATAAAGACCTTCTTTGTCTTGATGGCAGCAACTCGATAAACTTATCCATAGGCATTTCCATTAACTCCTGAATTGTGTAACCTCTGTATCTAAACTCCCTCATCGCAATAGCCATACAAAACACCTGAAGTGTTAAAAAGTGCAGATTATTTAAATATTTCCATAAAAAATACCGAAAAGACTAAAAACAAGAAACCCGCTAGTAAAAATTACTTAATGTCTTCCCTTCCTTCTTCCAGTTCTCCTAGCAGCTATATGACCTACCTTTCTACCAGGAGGTGCATTTCTAGATACAGGAGTTAATCCCTTTGGATGATGACCTCCTCCAGCAGGATGAGCATATGCACTCATAGCTTTACCTCGTACTGTAGGATATTTAAACGACTTAGACCTTGACAAATGATAAACTTTTCCAGCCTTCAAGAAAGGTTTTTCTATTCTGCCACCAGCAGCAACAATTCCAATAGTAGCTCTAGCTTCAGAAAGAACCTCTTTAACTTTTTTCGATGGTAACTGTATAAGTGTTTTATTACCAGAATGCGCAATCACTGTCGCATAAGTCCCACTAGACCTTGCATACTTACCACCATCACCCGGTCTCTCTTCCACATTACAAATAATACTGCCTTCAGGAATATTTCCAACAGAGAGAACATTTCCTAAATTAGGAGGCGCATTACTACCATAATAAACTTTTTGTCCAACAGCAACACCTTCCGGTGCCACCATCAACATCTCTACTTTATCATTAAACTTCACTAAAGCTATAGGAGTCCCACGACCCGGTTCATGCAGCAAAGCTTTAATAGTACCTATAATTACTTTGCTTTTAAACTCTCGTGGATCATAATCCCTATATCTAACGGGCCCCAACTTTTTCCATCTAGGATTTCTAAAAACAGACCCTCCTCTGCCTCTTCTCTGTACTAATAATCTTTTACCCATTTATAATCACCTTAAACCATACCTAAGTTAGTTGCTATATCTATAGCATTATATTCCGGAGAGAGTTTAACATATGCCTTTTTATACCCTCTCGGTGTTATAATAACATTTACTTTTACAACTTTTACATTATAAAGCTTTTCAACAGCTCTTTTAATATCTGACTTCGTGGCAGAAAACTTGACTATAAAGGTCAGTGTATTGTTTTGTTCAATTAAGTTAAGAGTTTTCTCAGTTACGTGAGGTCTTATAATTATAGAAGATATATTATGTGACAATTTTATCACCATACCTTTCCTCAATTTTTCGAATAGCAGAAACAGTAAACAAGGTTAACCTACCTGGATCACCTCCAGGTGCAAGATCTTCAACATTAAGACTATATACATCTTTTATTTCTACACCCGGAAAATTTCTACCAGCTTTAAAGATAGGAGCTGTTTTTGAAACAACTATAAGTACACTTTTAGGCTTCTTATATTTTCTTCCACGCATTTTTCCTCTACCAGCTCTAACTCTAACGTTTTTATAAGCTCTAAACACATCATTCCATAAACCTATTTTCTTAAAAAACTCTCTCAGATCCTTACTTTTTTCAATATTTTCTAAATCATCCTCAACAATAATAGGAAGATCATTAATATCATCAACTATATGACCTCTTAATCGAACAAAATCCTTGTTTGCTGTAGCAGACAAAGCAGAAAGAAAAGCAACTATCTTTTCCTTCTTATTTATTCTTTCCTTTATCTTTTTTTCTACACGTGGAGGATGTGCTCTTCTACCCCCTACAACATTCGGAGCCAATGCAGCTCTACTACTACCTTTAATCCTTGGTACTCTAGCTACTCCTCTTCCAACACCCCAACTTTCAGCTGTAGTTCTTTCGCCAGCTTCAGGATCTGTTCCTTTAGGCTGTAATCTAGATGTCTGTAATGCCAAAACTGCTCTTCTTATAATATCTTTTCTTATAGGAACATAAAAAACCTTAGGTAGCTTAATTTTACCTACAGTGTTACCTTCTAAATTATATATATCAACCTCCTTCTCAACGATTTCCTCAAGCAACAACATAATTTACCACCTAACCAACAGGTTTAGTACTAACATAAACTATCCTAGGCTTCTCTAACTGTATCTTTACTGGCCTAATAGTGAACCTAATCTTAACTAAACGTTTAATAGCACCTGGAACAGTACCCTCAACTAAAATATACTGACTTTTTACTAAACCATAATGTGGCCAACCGCCTGAAGGGTTTATATCATCTTCTCCTTTTTCTAAATTGACACTTCCAATCTTTAGAATTCTTTTATGATACTCAGTTCTTTGATGAAATCCTAGCTGTCCTGCAAATGGAACCATTCTCATAATTGATGGATTCTGAGGACTTACACTACCGATTCTTCTACTACCCTTACGATGTTTATGCCATCTAGGCAACTCCTTCACTCCAAACCTCTTTATAACTCCAGCATAACCTTTACCCTTAGTTACAGATATCACATCTATAATATCACCCTCCGAAAAAACTGAAGATACCTCAATACTCTTCCCTAAGAGATCTAGAGCGTATTCAAAAGCCTTACTTGGATCACCACCTATTTCAATCTCAAACAATTCTGGCTTTTTCTTATGTATACCTGCAAGTCGAGGTTGCATTACTGATAAAAGCCTTACTTTATCAACTTTTTCTTTTAGTGAATTAATCTTTCTAAGTTGTACTTCATATAAGTTATCTTTTTTAGGAACAGTGAATACCCGTGCTAAATCTTTTGGAGTCTCTTTAGCCCAAACCTCACCTAAAGTTTTTAATCCATAAACTGTTTCCTTATAAACCCTCACTCCAGCAACAATTATAGGCGGCGTTTCTACAACTGTTGCAACAGTTGCAACTTCCTGATCATAAAATGGACTATTAGGATTATCTTCCATTTTAATTACATGAAGTGTACCAACCTTATATCCAGCAAAACCTAGAGGCTTAACCTCACCTATATCAGGCCATCTACGTATCCTGGCAACTATACTACGTGCCCTTTTACGAGGATAATAACCCATTGAACCATGACGAGGCGTATGACCTTTTGCCATTATACAACACCATTACTAAAGTCGTAAGCACAAAATAATGAAGTATTTTATAAAAGTTTTGACCTAATATCTTTCTCCAAATGCTTAAAATTATAATTAAACAAGCTAACTAATTAAAACATTAAAAATAGATAAAGCTATTGGAACAGCTTCTTCTGTCCTTACAGTTTTTGTAGCTTGAAAAGGTACCAAATTGACAAATATGTCAAAAAAGTTCTTTGGATCTCTATCCCCAATAATTTCCAATAACCCTTTATCATATGACCCAAAATAAAATGCTATAGCATTATATCTTTTATTTTGGATTATCCTTAATATTTTCCTATATATCTTTCTTATATCATCTCCAAGACGAGACGTACCTATTTTCAAGACTGAATGTTCTAGTTTTAATGCCTCAAAAATGTTTTCTACCATTGATACAGTATATCCCCAATAGTAAGGTACTTTGTGCCTATCAATTATCCTTCCCATACCTGAACTAGTAATTTTTATTACAACCCTCTTCTTTCTACCTGGTTTTCCAACAACAACTACAGGTTCTTCTTCCCCCACATACACAAGATACTTGTTTCTACCCACTTTATTTAAAACTAAACCATCCCTATACTTGATTTTTTTAAATTCATGTATTTTACTATGAGAAAGAGTTCTCAAAGGAGGAAGTACACCCACATTTCTAAAAATCTTCTTCTTAGGGAAAAGATACTTACGCAAATATTGTGGTGTTTCTATATACTCAAGAATATTTTTTAAAAATATACCATTCCTATACTCTTCATCAAGCTGATATATAATTATTCTCTCTACCCGAAAGATAGAACACCATCTTGCTAATTGACCTACCTTAAAAGTTTTTATAGGCTCGTTATCCTTTATAAAAAGGGTAGAGGGTATAACTATTATTCTTTTTAATCTAGGTTTATAAGATAATACCATTACCTAGACTTCTTTGACCTTGATTCCTTACCTTTCTTTTCTTTTCCCTTAGAAGATTTTTCTACATCAAAAAATATTGAAGTACGCTGCCTACCACCCATTTTATCACCCAAACTTTAATGTGTAAAAAATTTTTATAGTTTTTCGTAATTTTACTCTTCTGTGACTGTCCAATAGGCTACTTTTCCCCTCTTTATCTCTCTAACTTTACCTTCCTTAAGGAGCATTCTGAGTATGTAAAATGTCTGCGAATGAGACAAATTTAGATCACGCACTATAACTGAAGTAGGAACCTCCTTATGCATTTTTAAATACTCATATACTTCATCCTTCCTATCAATTATCCTAGATGTAACTCTTCTAGGCATATTTGCACCTCGATGCCTATTTTTTAAAATAGATAAAATAGATAAAAAAATTATTCGCCTATCAATCTTGCTAGCATAGGATACATTTCAAGAGCCTGCTCTCTAGCAAGCAAACTTTGATACTGTACTAATATTCCGACCATTAACAATATACCTATACCTGAGCCTAAAACTCCTAGCATACTACTTACTACAGCTATAACACCTACAAGAATTCCGCTAAGTATTGTCAAAGGCCATATATATCTGCTCAACAATATACTAAGAATCTTTGTAGACCTTCTAAAACCAGGCACTTGTAGTTCTGACTTTATTAATTGTTCAGCCTGTGATTGAGGATCCATCCCCGAGGTTTCAACCCACGCAATAGCAAAGAGAAAAGAGAAAAGTATGAAAAGTGCTGAATAAACAATAGCACGTATTGGATCTTCCATAACACCCCAAATAGTCCTTGGCGGCGAAAGATAATAAACAAGAGATCCTTTTAAAGGCACTAATTGACCTGTTTCAGTTCTGTTATACATTGCTATTATATTAAACCAAGGATTAGTATTATCGGGATTAAGACGAGGCCATAAAGCTTGCGTAAAAATGAATAAATCAGAGTACAATGCTCCAACCAATATGACAGGAAGATTTGAAACATATAAAAATTTTAGAGGTATACGAGATCTTATACCTCCATATTTAGGTGCTGCTACTGGTATTTCTATTCTTACACCTTCAAGAAAAATAAGCAAAAGAATAAAGAAGATCATTGCGAAAAATCCTATTAAGTCCGGATAACCCGATTTCCTTGCAACAATTTCATAAAGCAAAGAACTATTACCTGTTGTTAAGTAGTAATATGCAGAATAAACCAATGAAGGAAAAACACCAACATATAAACCATCTCCTAATGGTCCTATAGGAGAAAATGTCTCCCAAAATATCCTTTGAGCTACTCCAACTGCTATAAATAAACTTATAGCACTGCCTATACCCCATCCCTTCTGTAACATCTCATCCATCAATAACACAAGTATACTTACAAAAACCAATTGTAAGAATATGGCGATGGCTGCAGAAGTAGTTAAAGCACCATATGCACCACCTAGAATATATGCTAGTGCTTCAAATGCAGCAAAAACAATGGCTAAAATTTTCTGGACCCCTGCGAAAACAACTCTACCCTCACGAGATGTCATATCAAGCGTAATAATCCTGCTTCCAACTAAAAGCTCCCATATAATACCAGCTGTTACTATAGGTCCTATACCGAGCTCCATTAACGTTCCTCTTCTAGAAGCCATAACAACTTGGAAAAATACAAATGGCTGTAACTGTTCACCTTGTTGAATAGGTATTCCATAAAGCGGTATCTGTGACATAGTTAAATATGCTAACAGTACTAATCCTGTCCATAATAGCCTTTCCCTCAAACTTATTCGTCTCTTAGGCTTAGGAATCTCTGGAAGTATATGGAAAATTGGTTGTAGTACCTCATAGGCACCCATTATTCTTCACCGAGAAGGTTTACTTTTCCTCCATTCTCCTCTATTTTACGAATAGCTTCTTTAGAAGCCTTATACACAGAAATAATATATTTTTTCGTAACTTTACCTCTCCCTAGAAGTTTATTTATACCTAGCTTACCCAGATCAATCGATATCACGTCATCTGTGGAAATTGCTAGACCATTTTCAACTAAAGAATTACTTATTTCATCCAGTTCGCCGACATTAATAGTAGTATATTTTAAAACAAGTGAAGGATGTCTGACAAAACCATGTTTACCATACCAATCCGGAGCATATTTAACTGTCCAGGACCATTTATGTTTACTATAACCTACTCTTCCTCTCCCTCCCCTATCACCACTTTTTCTATGCTGTCCAACTCTACCCCATCCATGAGTACGTGAACCTCTCATATATCTACTTTTTTTACTTCTTCTTACTACCATCAACGTACACCATCAAAATTAACTACTCTTAGTTGAAGACTTATTTTTATAAAAAATTTTTGTAGCCTAAATATTTAATCTCAACCTGTACTAAACAGTATATTTTAATTAATAGTTTTCAACATATAAAAATACTTAAATCAGAAAAACCAGAAAAAAATTAAAATATATATTATAAGTCTTAAGCTAAGCGGTGTTTAATGTGTCTGTGATACAAGAGTGGAAACCTAGGACATTATTAGGAATATTAGTAAAAGAAGGTAAGATAACAAATATTGATCAAATATATGAAAATAATCTTTCAATAAAGGAAGTCGAAATTATAGATACATTACTCCCAGATCTTAAACATGAAGTTTTGGGTGTAAATTTTGTACAACGACAAACCGATGCCGGCGAAACAAGTCAATTCCAGGTTACAGTAGCTGTTGGAAATGAAAGTGGGTATGTTGGAGTTGGAATGGGTAAAGGTAAACAGATACGTGAAGCCATCGAAAAAGCAATTAGGAATGCGAAGCTAAATGTTATACCTGTCAGGAGAGGATGTGGTAGCTGGGAATGTTTATGTGGTAGACCTCATAGTATACCATTTAAAGTTATAGGCAAAAGTGGAAGTGTTACAGTAGAACTATTGCCAGCTCCTAGAGGCGTAGGTCTAGCAGCTGGAGACATAAGTAAAACAGTATTAAGGCTTGCTGGAGTACAAGATATATGGACTAGATCGAGAGGAGAAACAAGAACAGCCCATAACATGGCCAAAGCTGTCTATAATGCTTTGAAAGAAACATACAAGTTTAAATCTCCTGATCAATGGTGATATACGATGCAATTACTTGCAGTTATTCGATTAAGAGGAACACAAGGATTAAAACCAGAAGAAGAAAAAACATTAGAACTCTTAAATCTTCATAAAGTGAACCATGCAGTACTAGTACCTGACAATAAAGTCGTCAGAGGCATGTTAAAAAAGGTTGAATACATTGTAACATATGGAGAAATTGATAAAGAAACTTTAGCATTATTACTTAGCAAAAGAGGAAGACTTATAGGAAACAAAAAAATTACACAGGAATATTTGGAAGAAAAAGGGTTTTCATCTTTTGAAGAATTAGCTAATGCATTACTAACAAATAAAATATCAATAAAAGATCTGAAAGAAATTAAGCCGGTTTTCAGACTTACTCCTCCCTCAGGAGGTTTTAAAGGCACTATTAAAAAACACTTTAAAGAAAAAGGAGAACTGGGCTATCGAGGAAAAGACATTAACAATATCCTTAAACAAATGATATAAAATACAGCGGATAAATTTTAACTAAAAGACTTTTTAATATTATTTAAAACAGCTTCAAAATGCTCTGGAACGGTCTCTGGATCTAATCCTTTCTTCAAATATAGCGAAAAATGTTTTTCATAACGCTCCGGATCATTTTCTTTTAATATTCTAGCATAATCTGCGATATGTTGACCTTTAATACGTTCTTCTGCCGGAAGTATTTTTTCACCAAGTGGTATATTTAGTCCCGCGTCCACTGCTCCTTTCGCCGCAACAAAAACACGGGCCCCTCTAGTCGATGCTCTTAATCCAATATCTAATACAACTTCATTTATACCTCTTTTTAAAGCTTTCAAAGCAACTAAATAACCTACTAGATATACAGCTGGTGTATTATTAAATGCAGCTTTCCATCCATACTTTTCTAGTTCTTTAGAATGAGCACTAACAAGAGTAACATCGCCTTTAGGACTAACGTCTATAAGTTGAACTAAAACATGTTTATTGGACAATCTAACAACAAACCTCGGCTTTTCAGACAATATAAGTTTTCTACGTTTATAGTAGTTTGTTATACCTTCCCTCCTTCTCTTTAAAGTTAATCTATATCTTTTTCTTGTCATTTTTGTCACCTACGGCCTCTTCCTCAGAAGATTATGTTCCTCAATATACATTTTCATGTGAGCCAAACTTCTAAACGTACCGCCTTTAGCCAAACGATATAATAGTCTATAAGTTTTCCTATCAATAAGCTTTCTTTCTCTCAACCTCCTTAAATATTTACGTTGTAATCTAATCTTCGCTATCCATATTTCTTTCTCTTTATATCTCGGTCCTTTACGACTACCATAACCTCTTCTTCTACCTTTCTTTTTAGCTAAATGTCGCTGCCTAGCCCTACTTCGAGAAGGAGTTGACACAGGCTTTTTCCTTATTACACCATCATGAATCAATCTTTTTACATCCTCTCTTGAGATCGCCATAGATACCCTTTCAATTTTCTCAGGATCAATCCACACCCTACTTTCTCCAATACCCATTACCTGAGCAGCTAGCCTTTTAACAAACTTTAATGACATAGCTATCACACACCTTGACTTATATTCAGAATCTTTATTCCTAATTCTTCAGCCTTTTTAATTATTTCTGCCCTCTTTCTTCTGCCTACATTACTAGATACACGGACCGCTTGTATCTCTGGATCTATATCATCCAAATCCTTTACAGAAGTCACTAATACCTCGATAAAACCAGAAGGATGTAAACCTCTAACAAGTTTAGGATTCCTATAACCTATTTTAACAAGTGCAGGATAACCCTTTTTCTGTAATCTAATTTTATTATCTAAAGATCTTCGGGGACTTCTCCAAGAGGAAGGTAAACGCTTTAAATACCATGAATTCATTCTTATAAACCTAGGCCTTTTGGAATTTATTAATGTACGCTTTCTAAGAAGTCTAAAGAAATTAACATCTCTACTCGGTTTCTTAGGTATTTTTTTCTTTCCTTTTTCCTCCTCTACAGGTTCTTCAACCTCTTCTTTAGATTCCTTATCAACATCACTCATTATAACCTGTCACCCCTACACCAACAATTTAATAAACGTATGCTAATAAAACCCCTCCCAACCCTCTTTCTTTAGCTTCAATCTGACTTATTACACCTTGAGGAGTTGACACAATTAATAACCCTATATCTCTAGAGGGTAAATATCTCTCTTCCCAAAACTCATATTCATTCTTTTTAACACTGAACCGAGGTTTAATAACACCACACTTATTAATCCTGCCTAACAACTGAACTCTAAGCTTTCCAGCTCTACCATCATCAATAAACTCAATTTCCCCTATATATCCTTCTTTCTGCATTACCCTTAAAACATGTGCGATAAGTTTTGACGCAGGCATAATAACACATTCCTTAGCTCCTCTTCTCTCACCGTTCATAATAGTCGTCAAAGCATTCGCAAGAGTATCCATCATGACCAATCTTATCACCCCTAACCAAAACTATTTCACGAATATTTTTTAAACCCAATATCAGGTGCCACTTCTCTAAAACATCTTCTACATAAGTTTAATCCATATATCCTTATAATAGCTTCATGTGTCCCACATCTAACACATTTCAAAGCTCCTTTACCAAATTTTCTCTTCTTAGGAGGCCTTAATTTTGCCATACTATCACCTAAACTACCTTAACGTTTAAAACTTTTTCTAAAAATTCAACTGTTTCTTCTGGAGTCACTCTATGCCGTAATGGTATACGAGACCTTTTAATCCTTCGTCTAGCAACCCTATATCCAGGTCTCTCCATCGAAACAATAACATCAAACCCATATATACCGATTTTTGGATCATATTTTACGCCGGGTATGAGAATATGTTCTCTAATACCAAAAGCAAAATTTCCAAATTTATCAATGCTTGATCTCTTTATCGTATACCCGACAACCTCTAAAACTCTCTTTAAAAAGTTTATAGCTCTATCACCTCTTAAAGTTACGATACATGCAATATTTTCTCCACGACGAATACCAAACTCTCTAACAGTTCTCTTAGCCTTTCTTAAACTGGGTTTCTGTCCAGTAAGTTCTTCTAATAATTTTACAGCATTCGCTAAACGTTCTCCTGACTCGCCCACAGCCATATTAACAACAACTTTGCTAATATAGACCTTTCTCATAGGATGCGATGTTTCTAAATAGAGACGTGAGGCCACCTTATTCACCCTAAAGTTATAGTTGGCTTATCCTTTCCAACTATCAACACATAACCTAAGATAGTGCGTGTAATACCACCCTCAGCATCCTCAATTTCTACCTGTGCTTTTACTTTCTTAAATATTTGTCTAATATTTTTTATTTTTCCAATAACCCCAACATTAGACCCATCAATGACAACTGAGATATAACCCTCCTTAAATGGGTAATGGTCAACTATCTCTTTGTCGTTTAGGTTATACAACACAGAATCAAAAGTTGAATATATATCCTCTTCTGGCTCAAATGGATTTTTAATCCTTAACAAATAGTTACGTCCATCATGGAAAGTTAACTGAATATTGCCTCCTTTAACCATAGTCTTTTTTTCAATTCGAAGAATCTTGAGAGAAGACTCATCAGAATTTATCTTAACTAATCTTAATAAGCGAACTCTATCAGGAACAACCCTAAAATACTCATCAGAGGGTTTAATATGTATAACATCCATTAACCCGACAGGAAACTTATAGTCAGTAACTACCCTTCCATCAACCTCAATAAGTCTCTGACCCAAAATCTTCCTAGCCTCTCGCATATTATTAGCATAACCTAACATATCACGAATAACTATACCTAGAGGTATCGCTCTGTGTAAAGGATGGGGGCCAGCTCTTGGTTTTACAGACCACACTGCTTCCTTCCTAGATATAGGCCAAAACTTCGGTGATTTACTTCTCTTCAAATGATGTAGTGATCCTTTAACTTTCTTCACTCTCAGTCACCTCCATAGGTTTCTTTCTCTCTATTATTTGTTTCCTCATCTTATCTGATAAATCAAGCTTTGTTATTATAACCTTAGAAGGATGAATTAAAACAGGAATTTCTCTACCATCAGATCTTGTACGAGTAGCACCTTCAACACCTATCCTCCTCTTCTTTACATCAACTTTAACAACCTTACCCTCAAGCCCAGCAAAGCTTCCACGAACAATCATTACAGTATCTCCCTTTCTAACTCTTAGACGTTTAATATTATACTCACGTCTAAGTTCATCAGATAAAGGCGCCACTAACTGCTTAGATAGCTTATGTAATGGCGCATTATATATCATCTTTTTTCTAACCTTCCTTGGCTGTGATGTAACAGCCTTATACATAACCATAAACACCATACATTCAGCAGATATACTTCTTTATAAAAATATAGTATTTTATAAAAGTTTTTGATGATTATTTATGCAAAAATAAATTATAGAATGTCTTTATTCTAAAATAAAAATTTTAAAATAAACTTTATTCTCCGCCTTCAGACACGCTTTCAGATACAACTTCTTCTGAAGCAGCCGCTCTTCTTCTAAATTCTTCCTCTCGAGCCTCCTGTTTCTTTGTTTCTTCAATAATCTTATTCCAATCGACATACTTTTTAATAAGATCCTGTAGATGTTGTCTTAACAATTTTGTAGCCTGCTCCTTACCCAGCCTAGCGATATTCCAAGTCACAAAAGGCGAATAAAATGATGCTCGTGTTATCTTAGGCTTATCTTCTATAACATCAAACTTAATGAAACCAAGCTCTCTTAAATAACATGTATCATTAGGACATAAAATATCAAGCTCTCTTTGCTCTTTTTTCAAATATAAAACTTTATATTCTGATGCATCCTTAATAACTCTACCACACACACATTGAATATATTTTTGTTCTGAATTTGACACTCAAAAGCACCCCTTTTACCAATATACATTTTATCTATTCTTTAATCAAATAAATATATTTATTTACTATCATTTCTCTTCCTTCTTTTTCTTCTTCTTTTTCTTTTCCTTTTTTATATGAAATATTTTATGAGAAAAAGCATTCTGATCAATGACCTCTATTATCGGAACATGTGTCAATCTAGTATCGCCGCCTTTATACTCTTTTTCAATAGATATCTTGCCGTTAAACTTATTATAAACTATAAATTTACCCTCAAGAGGCTGTTGAGTAACAAGATAATATATTATACCTACATTACCTATACTAAGAAAAGGTAGGAAATATACATGTTTATCATTCACAATAAGATGATGAACTAATGGTATTTGTGCAGATACAACTATATTCACTAGATCTTCAAGACTTTTTAGTTTTATAGCTTTCGGCAAAGGCATTTACATCACTAATAAAATATTCTTTTTGTATTACAATAATAATACAGATAAT
>JAGGXB010000044.1 GCA_021163245.1 Thermoproteales archaeon | reverse complement strand
ATTTAATAGATTACTTGTCTCTTTCACTGCACTAATTTTTCATACTTAAATACTTTTTAAACTAAATATTTAGAGAATATGATTAAATTAAGGTTTAAGGGTCAGTTGGAGCTAAGTGAAAAAGATATTTTGAGATTCTATCCTGAGTTGAAATCTTTTCTAAAGGAGATTAAAAGTAAGGGTTGGAGCTACATGTTTACCGACGTAGTAGGTGAAGCTGAAGTCATGCTAGATGCGGAAAAACTTGACTTTAAGCTAAACTACTATCCTCCAAGAATAGATGAATTTGAAGAGGAAGGCAGGTATACTCTTGAGGCAGTTATCGGCGAAAAGCCTCCTGCAGTACTAAGAGTACTATCAGTTACTGGATTTAAAATAGAGATTTCATCAAAACATTCTTGGAGAACTGTTACGATAGATCCTCAGAAGAAAAATATTACATATAATCAAGATGTACTATATAACCTCACATTTTCTAAAAAGGAGAGACCTAGAAAATTGTCAGAGGCTAGAGAAATATATGAGATTGTCAACTTCTTAATCTCTGAGAAAGGCTATAGGTTTGAAGATGAATATATAATTGAGAAATATAAGCAACTGGTTGATCTATTCGAAAAACCTTACAAATTCGATTTGTCCATTGAGCTTACTGTAAAAGATGAAGAGAAAGTGCCAGGATGGGATGAGCTTATTGACCAACTCTCTAGATTCTTCTATGAGCGAGGACTACTAATGAAACTGAAAATGAAACAAGACGAATTCTTTTTTAGGAAAAAACCGATACCGTAGGTATGACAAGTAATCTTAACCTAGAAGAGATATCTACTTTCAAAAGATTTAGATAAGGCGATAGTATTACAATATTCTCCCTTTTACCATCTCTAAATATTCCTATGAGTTTTTCACGGCGTAGTAAAAAGTCCTTAACATTTTTCCAATATTACAAAGGTAAGAATTTAAAAAATCATAAATTTAAAAGTTGCATTGTTTATAGCATTCCTCCACTATTTTCATAACTTTACGTACTTTTTCAGGAGGTACAGGTGGTGGTGCACCATACCTTAATGTTTTGTATAGTTCTTCATAGAATATTATGCCACTTGAAGAAAAGCTTTTACTTGTTGTCCAGCTTTCTTCTTCCCAAGGTATTTCTTCACGGTTATAGCTTCGGTCAGGTGTTGGCCTAGTCTCTACTTGTCTTGGAGGTAAATCTTTTGGATCAAAATATTTCCATCTAAGAGAGTTATGGGTTCCAGTTAGTCCACCTTGAGTAGCCATTATAAGCCATTTATTTTGTGGATATGCACAGGCTCTAGTGACTTCTATATCTATAAGTGGGGCATTTTCAGCTTTCATCACGATCTTCACATGATCTTCAGCATCTCCAAGTGTAAGAGTTCTTTGCAACTCACAGAAAACTTCTGGTTCTTTATCCCCTATAAGGTCTAAGCCTTGAATTATATAATGTACACCGTTATTCCTTAATTCACCTCCACCAAATTTTTTAAGTGTTTGCCAATCCCACCTTCTACCAAATGAATGTCCATATATCTTAACTAATACCAATCTTCCAAGCTTTCCAGATTTAACCACCTCCTTTATCTTAAGGAAATCAGGCATAAACAAACTATTCTGGAAGACCGTCAGTATTTTCCCGGTTCTTTTAGCTGCTTCTATCATCGCATCAGCCTCTTCAAGGTTGGCAGCCATCGGTTTTTCAGAAACCACATTTTTTCCTGCTTCTAAAGCCTTTATACTATGTTCTGCATGTAAATAGCTTGGAGTAGCTACAACTACAAGCTCTATCCTATCATCTTTTATAAATGTATCAAAGTCTGTATAAGCATTACATCCAAATCTTTCAACGGCTTCCTTTCTCCTTTCCTCCAGAGGATCAGTAACTGCGACGACCTCATATTTATCTTTTAGCTGACTCAAAATATTTGCATGAATATTCCAGCCACTTCTACCTAATCCAGCAATACCTACACGTATCTTATCCATAATTTCACCCCTTATTTGAAGACTTCAAAAAGATAATTAGCAAACTTTGGAACCCCAGTCTTTGCATCCTCCTCTTCTTCATACTCTATTGACAAAAATCCATTATATCCCTTTGACAATAATATATCCTTTATCCTGTAATAATCCAATTTAAATTTTCTTGCAACACTAACCTTCGCATGTATATGTACAGCATATGGAACAGTCTTTGCTATATCATCATATGTTTCCTCCACATAGTTACCTAGATCCAAATTTACTCTAAACCAAGGAGAATCAACTTTTTCAACTATCTTTAAGACATAGTCAGCTCTAGCTGTAACACCCCCGTGATTTTCTAAAGCTAGGACAACACCGTTGTCCTCTGCATAGCTAAGTAAGAGTTCTACATTATCAGCAACCAGTTTTATAGCCTCATCTACAGTATATCCGTTAGGAATAGTTCCTCCAAAAATCCTGATACTGGGAGCACCCAATTTATAGGCTATCTCAATTCCCTCTTTAGCAGTAGTAATAGCCTTCTCTATCTCATCTTTATTCGGTGTACAAAAATTTGTTGAAACACCTACACCAGATATCGGTAACCCATGATATAAGGCTACACGCTTAAGATTCATAAAATATGAATCATCCTTTGTGGGAAGCCAATAAAGTGTCAGCTCAACGCCATCCAAACCTATCTTGTATGCCTCCTTTATAAAATCTTCATAACCCATCTTACTATCTTTAAGATAATCCCTATAAGAATAAGCAGCACATCCTATTTTTATCATATCGCATCAAGCAATTATAGGATACACTGGTTAAAAAATATTTTAACAAAAAATAAAGAAAATCATATGTTTAGCTTCAATAATTTTTTGGCATTTTTATACATTATTTTTTCATATGCCTTATCCGATATTTTGCCCTCCTCATGGAGTCTTCTTAGATAAGGTATCTGCGGAAGATTTTGACCAGGAAAATCGATATCTGTCCCGAAAAGCAACTTATCTTGAAACTTTTCTAAAAACCATATCCCAAATTCCTCATCCCGAGAAATAGCATTATATCCGCTGCCAGCTGAAAGATCTGCATAGAGATTCGGGTAATTCTCAAGTAGCTCAACCACTCGTCCTCCAGGAACTACTTTGCCTTTAGGATAACTGTTTCGCTCCTCTGGCCTTAAGTCGCCTGAAATCTCAGCCCAGAAAGGTTGTGAATGCCCAATAAATATGAGATCTGGAAACATCTTGAGAACCTTTTCGAGTCGTGGCAATCCAAGTTCGTCAACTAAACCATAACAACAATTTGGTTTAGGACCAATATGGAAAAGTATAGGTAAACCTAAATTCTCACATATCTCAAATAGATTTAATGCACGAGGATCGTCAAAATATATATTTGCCGTGACTTCTCCAACACCTTTACATCCCATCTTCTTATATTCCTCCAATATAAACTCGAGAGCCTTCTTATTCCCAAGGTATAGTCTTGGATCAGGATTACAGAACGGCACTATTTTATCAGGATATCTTTTATACATTTCTAAAACATCACGTGTACTTACAGTCTCTATAGAACTTTCCGGACTTTGTAGAGGGAGAACAACAGATATATCTATAGACTCCTTCTTCATTCTCTCTAATAATTCATCAATCGTTATAAAACGAATGAATTCTCCAGGAGTAGGCCCATATCCAAGCCATATGGGTTTTAATGAACAATGTGTATGTATATCGATTATCATAAGCTTTATTTATTTTTTATGAATTTAAAAGTTATGCTTTATTAAAAACATCTAATAAAGTACAAAAATTTAACAATAAACAAATAAAAATAATATGTGATAAAAATAGTTATTTTGAGATTTCTGTTACATCATATACGTTTAGATATGGGATTTTCATTTCCACTATCCCATTATCAATAGAATACTTTAATTCTTTCTCAAGAGAATGCGAGTATATCTCTGAAACATAATCTAACTTCATTTTACATATTATATCTTTTATCTTTATAGGTTCTCTAATAGGTCTCTCCATACCTCCCGTATAGTTTATCAAGAACATAAATATCTTATTATGCGTTTCCCTAAATTCTACTTCTACACTACCTGGAAGGTTAGATCCTACAAGTATATATGTGCTACTTGGTAAAAGCTTTCTTATCAGAGCTAAGTATTCTGGAAATCTATAAATCCAATAGGTTTCATAGAAATTACCAGCAATATATACATTATTTTTATATTTTATAATAGCTGGATCACTTGGATTCGTTAAATGACTATAGACACCTATTCTTTTTTCAATAAAATATGCTAATATGTCCCCTCTAGTCTTAACTTTTACTTTTCGAGACATAGTAGGTATATATCTTAGATCTATCATACTTTTATCTGTCAAATATAGATAGTCATAGTAGGGGAGCACTTCTTGACCAATATAATTTACTCCTAAAAGATCTGACAATGCAAAATCTCCAAGATACTCTCCCTCAAAATTAAATAATGAGGTCTCAAGATTAGCTATGATAGTTTTTCTATCAGAAGAAAATTTTTCTAGTTTATCAACAATTTTCTCATCTATAAACATGGCATTAGGCATAATTATTACATCATAATTATCAATATTTCCTTCAAGTATCGTTCTCTCATGTATAATATCAAAAGGAATATGAAGTCTAAACAATATTTCAGATGCCCCATAAAGAGAATATGTAAAACTCTTCCTCATCTCGCCCGTACTTCTAAACAATGTTAAATCAGTTGGTAACTGTTCACCAGTAAACATATCAGCCGTTGATTGAGAAAAGAGTACTGCGACCTTAGCCATGGAAACAGATTCTCCGATACCGTCTATATTTTTGAAGAATAAATAATTACTTTTTAGAAACTCATAATACTTTTCTTTTAGTATAGGATAATGATACACAAAATGTGGACTTGATCCATTAGCTATAATCGATGCAACCATCAAGTCAACTTCAGTCTTTGTTAATGGATAAGCACTCCAGGGTTTAAAAGCTACATCGCTAAAAATTATCGAAGGCTTACCTCTTGATGCTGTCTCTAGAAACTTTGAGGTTATGCTAGTACGTCTAAAATTATTGTCCGGGTCAGTTAGTCTTCTACCAATAAATCCACCTTCAGCCCCGATCAAGTCTTGATAATCAACATGTCGTGCATTATCTCTCCCATTATGCCAATTAGCTTGAGGATGTCCACCATTCATATATATGAGAATACTTGGCTTAACAGAAGATACTTTCTCTTTAAAATCTTTAAGAAAATCACCTAAACTCTTATATTTAAACTCGATAAACTTTTTCTTATAGCGAAGATCATCCAACCTACCCGGATCTAATTCCTCCCCAAACATCTCATAGAATTTCTCTTTACAGTATCTACAATAACATGTGTCTTCAAAAAATACAGGTCCATCAAGGAAAAAACCATCAATATCATATTTTTTGACTATTCTAGTAGCAATCTCAAATATCCATTCACGCCATGGACTATTAAGACAAGGAGTAACACTATTCGGAAGATCATATAGTCCTGTCTTTGGCCTTCCATCACTCTTTAACTGTAACCACTCAGGATGTCTTTTTAGAAAACCCTCAGGATACCAATGAACATTCAAATAGAGAAATATTTTAATTCCTCTTCTGTGAGCCTCAGGTATATACTCCGATAATATGTCATGTTTAACCTCTATATTCTCGTCATCTATAGAGAAATATGCACGTAGTTTTTCTTGTCCTCTATGAATAAATCCTGAAATCCCTGTAAAATGTTGCCATGTAACTCCTATATTAGCCATGCTTTCAGCCATTTCTATAGCGTTTATTTTTCCCTCAAAGTGATCAATATCTCTGCTATCTCCAATAAAAAGAAGCCTGTTTCCCATACAGTTTCATATGCTATATTCTGTTTAAAGAATATTGCTATTATACAACTATTGTATTTAAAAACCTAGATATAATATTATTATAGTTATAATTCTATCGTATTTTTGTAAGTGATTTTTATGCCTCTATATATTTCTGTAATAAAAGGGAATAATATTTTATATTTCGATAGATTATCAAGCATATATTTTGAAAAACATTATATCGAACTACTAAAAATCATAGAAAAGAAATTCTGTATGCGTTTTCCGTTACTAGAAACCATCTTCTCCAGAAGAAAATTTAAAAACACTAAAGCATTGATTGACGAGGCTATAAGATTTTTAATTTTCTTGAGAGAAAATGAAAAAAATCTTCCAAAGGCCTATTTTTATACTGTTCTACCTAAAGATTTTTCGGATGTAGTAAGTTTAATTACAGGTGGAGCATCATCTATAAGTTTACCTACAGGTGAGGGTTTATATGAATTAATAGGTGGATTTGGAAAGGCTCTACTCTATAAAAATGGAACTCTAGAAAGAAAGCTTAAAGAATATGAGGAAATCGAGTTTGAAAATGTTAAAATAAAAGTTTTCTATAGAACCTCCTATGAAGCAGTCAAAGGTGTAATTAAGACACTGATAACAGCATCATTGATCGCAGACAAAAATGATGCCTACATTACTATATCTGAGTCTAAAACCTTTTAGTTTTCAATATTTTAAAGATTAGAAATAGATTACCTTTCCAGCATAAAGTTTCTCGAAAACATCACCAAAATCCGTCATAAACATTGCTTCAGCCTTCAACCCTGTACAATGACCAGCATAGATCTTCTTTGGATTATATTTTTTGAGAGCTTCTATAGTCTTATTAATTCTATTACTATCAGCGTCTATTAGATGAAAACCTCCTATAATAGCATATATTTCGTCAACACCACTAATTTCAATAGCTTTCCGTACCATACTGATTATACCTGGATGAGAACAACCTACCATAACCACCAATCCTTTTTCAGTTACTATCCCTAACCCTATCTCATCCTCAACTTCATCACGAACAACTCTTCCATCAACTATCTTATAGAGATGAACTGAAGTCTCTTTTTCAAAAGATATTTTCTCTTCTCTTTCTATCTCCCCAAGAATAAAAACTCCAGATACTAAACGTATCGGATCTTTGCTCAGAATCCATATTCCACCCTGTCTTTCAATCTCTTCCTTTGTTCCTCCTCCAATAGGAGGAATCCCAGCATATAGAAATTCTGGCTCCATAGAAAAACTTATTTTGAAAATATCTGGATGAGCAAATATTGGTATATTCTTGTTAATCTTCTTAATGATACCTAGAAGCCCACCTGTATGGTCAAAATGGCTATGTGAGAGTACAATCATATCCATATTCTTTGGATTCAGCTTTAATAACTTCATATTGAAGAGTATAGGTTCAGAATAAGAAGCTGTATCAAAGAGAATCCAATGTTTTACACCATTAGACTCGGCTTCTATTAAAAACGAAACACCATGCTGAGCTAGAAATAGACTATTGTATCCAGCATAGTCATCAGCTAAAACATAAATTTTTAAACCTTCATTTTTCCCAATATCCATTCCAATTACATCTCTAAACCTTACTAATAATTACTTACCTTGTTTAAAGCTCTAGAAATAGATTAAAAAATTTTCTATTGAAATATATGTTTAGTTTTTATAATCAAAGACTTGTCATAATCTAATTAACCTTAATTATCTACTTTAATACTATAAGATTATGACAAAAGTAATCGTTCTCGGCATAGATGGAGCAAGCCCAACTTTCATCAAGCATTTGATAGATAAAGGAAAACTACCTTCATTTAAGAGATTGCTTGATGAGGGCGTATGGGCACCTTATTGTTTATCCTCCATTCCAACCTCTACTCCCGAAAATTGGACTACAATTGCAACTGGAGCATGGAATGGAACACATCAAGTTATGTCATTCCAAGTATTTAGACTTCCCGAAACATATGGCAGATGGGTTGCTGGATATACCTCAAAAGAATGCAAAGCAGAATTCATATGGGATGCTGTTGAACGTGCAGGAAAGAAAACTATTTTAATAAAATATCCTGCTTCATGGCCGCCAACGATGAAAAAAGGTATCCAAATATGTGGATGCCATGTAAGACCATGTGTTCATCAAATAGATGGAGCACACTATTTTTCAACAGTTGAGCCAAGAAATGCTGAACTTGAGTTAAAACCTTCTGAGAAAGTAATAAATGGTTTTCCTGTACTACAAGGTGTAATACACTTCAAGGCTAGAGGTATAGGCGGAGAAGTTATTGGTGAAGGACTAGATGAAAGAAGTATGCTTTATGGTGTCCCAGATTCTGAAGAAAAACCTCCTAGAGGAATAGGGTTGAATACACCCGTCTGTAAGCTTCTTCCACCCGGTAAAAAGTTTTATCTAAGAGTATACTCTTCTCATGGAAAAGGTTATGATAAAGTTCTTATTACACGTGATGCCGATGGTAAAGATATAATAGCAGAGCTTTCTCCTGGACAGTGGTCTGAATGGATTACTGAGAAATTTAATACAGTAGAAGGCTTAAGAGAAGGCACATTAAAGTTTATGTTGGAAAAACTTTCTTCTGATGGTAGGATTGTAGGATTATATGTTACTCAAATAATGGATATAGATCATTATACAATGCCTGAATCCATAGGACGCGAGCTATACGAGAAAATTGGTCCGTTTATCACAGATATCGGCTGGGAGGGACTTGGACATGACTGGAGAAAGGCTTGGTTTAGCATTAAGGTTATGGAAGATCTCGCAAATTATCAAAATGAATGGCTTGTAAAAGCTTTGAAGTATTTATGTTCCACTAGAGAATGGTCTCTCTGCATGGTCCAAACACATTGTATAGATTGTGCGAATCATCATGCATTAGCTTTTACAGATCCAGGCTATGAAGCTCCAGATGATTTAAGGGAATATTACATAGGTTTTATTGAAAGGCTATACCAGAGTGTAGACAGAATGCTTGGTGAAATAATGGATTGGATCGATGAAGACACTGTGCTAATGGTTGTTTCAGACCATGGTGGTCTTCCAGGATATCTTAGAGTAAATACTAGTAAGGTACTTGAAAAGGCGGGTTTGCTAAAATATAATGAGGATGGAACTATTGATTGGTCTCATACTAAAGCATACGTCCAAAATGCTATCTTTGTAAACGTAAATCTAAAGGGAAGAGAACCTCATGGTGTAGTTTCTCCAGAAGAATATGAGAAAACTCGTGATGAGATAATAGCTGCACTCCATTGTTATACTGATGAAAGAACAGGACTTCATCCTTATAACCTTGTCCTACGTAAAGAAGATGCAAGATATATAGGACTTTATGGAGATCCTACTTATAAAAAGATTGGAGACATCGTGTTTACTCTCAAAGAGCCATTTGGAGGTACTCATGGAGAACAACTTTCAACAGCCCGCTGGGGTATTAACTCGATCGGTAGCTTTTTAGCAATTATGGGACCAAATATTCGCAAAGGAGTTACATTAAAAAGAACTGTATGGCTCACAGATATAACACCAACCATATGCTATATTCTTAAGATTCCTCCGCCACGAGATACTGAAGGAGCAATTATATATCAAGCATTTGAAAAATTCGATTGGTAATTACTCATTTTTAAATATTTTAATGATTTAGGGTTAAGAGCTATATATGGTTATAACCACATATTTTCATTTATTGCTTCGATTAGTGCCTTAATATTTTCTAAAGGTGTTGGAGGATATAATCAGGCTGTCATCATAAGTCCTCCATCCTTTCTAGCTAATGTTTCAACAATATTCTTTATATGTTTTTTAATCTGACTTGGATTTCCATAGGTACTATCCTTTGTCTATCGATGTCGATATCTATACAAATTTTTCCCATACATGATTCCGCAATATTCTTTATTCCGTTTATAAGATCCTGAATATTTAGAACAGATAAACCTGTATCGATTAGTTGGTCTACTATCTCCATAACGTGTCCATCAGAGTGTAGATATACGTGTATTCCATGAGACCTTATAAAGGTAAAGATTTTCTTGTATGCTGAATAGATGAACACTCTGAAAGTTTTAGGACTTATTAGCATTCTATACTGGTTTCCCAAAACATCACCAAAAGCAATCATATCTAAGTGTTTGAACTTAAGCATTCTTTTAATCAACTCAAGGTTATATTCAGTAAGCATCTCTACCAACTGTTAAATTTGTGGAGGCTTTTTAATAAAATCTTTTAGAAGATTAGTGTAACCCCTAAGATAGTAAAGTCTCTGGAAGAAGAAGACATGAGGCATTAATGCAATAACGAGCGAACCACTTTTATAAGATTTTTCGAGATTATCATATATCTTATTCCATGGTATGAGTCCTCTGCTTTCTGTTGGGACTCCGTCTTCTGGATCAAGAAGCTTAAAGTTTTTAAGATTGTTCCAATCCGATAAAGGATGTTTGACAACTACTCCTTGCAACCCTTTGAGAGGAAAATGTCATTTACAGCCAAACACATCTATCCTTTCTTCATTAGATCCTAATACGCCTATTTTTTCATCATAATGTATAGAGCCAACTTTAAAGCCTCGGAAAATCAAAGGATACCTCATAACAATTCGCTCTAGTTTTTCTCTATAAGTATTCCATAACGGCCATGAAATCACTATCCTACATGGAATATATTTAGGGTTTTTAAACTCCATTGCTTTTAAAAAATTTCCCGATAGCTTAGACTTTTATTTAAATGTGAAATATCGGTTTTACTCATGTCTGTGTCCCATATATATGCAATAAAAATTTCTACCCGCCAAAAATTTTTTGCTATATCACTAGCCTTTAATAATTACTTAAAATTTCTATAAAATAGATATTTTAGCCTCGAATATCATATAGCTTTTATATTCTATAAAGGAGAAAAAATGGTATTTAATAAAGTAAGGATATTATTTATCTAAAATAATAAGATCCTCCAAACAACGAAAAATAATCAGAACATATATAGATTCAATAAACATTAATTAAATCTATAGTATAATTTGGTTTACAAGAGAAAGATATTTCCATCTAAAATTGTAATCTTATATTATGGATAAAAAAAATAATCTATCTGAAACTTTGAGAAAATATACCAATATTTACGAGTATAAAAACAATAAATGGAATGTTATTGTAACTGAATATGGCGGGAGGATAATCGGAATATTTCCAAGGAATCAATATAACATGCTATGGGTTAATCCCGATCTAGAAAAAGTGTTGTTCGAGAAAAATTGGAATCTAGGTGGTGCAAGAATCTGGATATCTCCAGAGAAAAATTTCTATTATAAAAATCCTACTAATTTTGAGGAATGGACTTGTCAAAAAGATCTAGATCCAGGAAATTATATCATAAGAGAAAAAGACGCCAACAGTGTTAAGTTAGAGAATAAGTTCAGAATCTATGATTTTCTGAATAACATTACTCTAAGTGGTATTATAATGAGAGAAATAATTTTTGAGAAAGCTGACGATATATTAAAGATCCACATATATGAGAATTTGGTAACTGATAATTTTACTGGAAGCCTAATAGATTTATGGGCCCTTGTACAAGTTAATCCCAGTATAAACGGTGCAGGAACTGTTATAGTTCCAGTAAAAGAAAATGCAAAACCTATACCATACTTTGGAGATATTCCTGACAAATATCTTAAATGTGATAAAGAAGCCATATTTTTCAGAATTGATAGTCTGAAAGTATTAAAACTCGGCGTTCGTCCAGAAAATCTACCTATAGAAGGTATTGGAAGAATAGGATACATAGCTAAAATTTCCGATACAGAATATATGTTTTTGATGCTTTATTCCCGTTGTTGTCCTAGAAAACAAGATGAATGCCTTGATTTACCTAAAAATCCAAAGATTCAAGTTAAGGGATGTATACAAAGCTATAACTCAGGTCCTGAAGGAGACTTCCAGGGTTTCGGAGAAATAGAAATGCATTTTATGCCTTGTGGAAAGATTGAAGATAGGTTAATTTCAAGGATTGACTATGATCTTATAGCATATATAGGAGATGAGAGAGAGGTATTAGAGAAAGCTAAGGAGTTTTTAGATATAGGACATATTGAATTATTCTAATATAGTGAAAAATATGGTAAGGGTTGGTGTAGTTAATGGCCCGGCAGCATTAGGAGATATTAAATCTGAAGAAATTGTTCGTCGAATTGAAGAATATTTAGTTAAGTTAGCTAGCGAAGAAGTTGATATAATTGTTTTACCAGAATATTTGGATGTCCTCGGAAGAAAAAAAGATGAAATGCTAAAATATGCACATAAAGAAGGAGACGATTTTATTGAAAGATACATTAATTTTTCTAAGAAATATGGAATTCTTGTATTTGTACCTTTGTTGTATAGAGAAAGAGAAAAAGTATTTAACACTACTCTTCTTATTTATAACGGAGTTATTATAGGAAGATATGACAAAGTGCACCTATCATATTTTGAAAGATATGTTTTGAAGCTTATACCTGGAAATGACATAAAGGTTTTTGACACGGTTTGGGGGAAAGTAGGAGTAATGACATGTTTTGATGCATATTTTCCAGAATTCTCTAGGATTCTAGGACTAAAGGGTGCGCGTTTAATAGCATTTCCAAGTACTCAGCGATCCGAAACAGAAGATTTCCTTTATATACAGGCTAGGGTAAGAGCATTTGATTCTTCAGCATATATTGCTAGAGCATCTTATGGCGTTCCAATAGGTCATGCATGGAAACCAGGCATTCCAGTTGGACAATCTTTTATCGTTTCCCCAGATACAACAATACTAGCTAACACTGGAAGAACAGAAGGATACACCTATACAGAAATAGATATGGATAAAAAATTTTTGAGAGAAGCATCGCATGGTATGCCGTCTATACCGTTAAGGAATCTTTTTAGATATAGGAGACCAGAGCTTTATTCGTATCTCTGTAAAGAGTCATGACTAGGATAATTATGAGAACTAAAACTTTTCTTCTTCTTCTTCTATTTATCCTAATTCTCATTATAGAACAAAAAACCATTGGAAAACCTTCTAAAACAATAGATGTTCCATATATTAATCAGAAATACGATGTTCCTGAATGGTTTGATGGAAGATATTCTTGTGGACCAGCATCTGTTGCTATGGTTTTAGCATATTATGGCGTGTTACCAAAATGGCCTATGAATATTAGTAAACCATTCATACATACTAATAATTTTGGTAGATATATTTGTTGTATCTTTAAGGTAAAAGACAAGGTTTTCAATGAAAAGTCATTGGATGCCTCAAGATATGCATTCGGATACGGAATCCATGGATATGTATATATTCCTGGAAAAGGAGCAAGTTGGAATAGAATGGTTGAACTTTTTAGAATATTTGGTTTTGAATCGTATGTAGAAACTAATGTTTCTTGGGATATATTAACTCATGAGCTTGATAGCGGTAGACCAGTTATTTTAAGTACTCAGCTAACAAGTTCGGGGCATATAGTTGTGGCCGTTGGCTACTATAATAATCATAGCGTTATAGTTAATGATCCGGCAGGAAATAGAAATCTTGGAAGCTATTTTAACTATTATGGAAAAACAGCAATATATGATTGGCCTGGATATAATAACGGACATGTAAATCTAAATAAAGTTAAGGCTTTTATCATAGTTAAACCTAGAAATTTAAATATTGCTATTCCTTTAGAGTGCAGAGTTGAGACGATAAAACAAGCTACTTCACACTATTTAATAGTTTCTATTGTCGCTATTTCACTATTAGCTATAATACTCGGTTTATTGTTAAGATATAAAAACCTTCGAGATAGGTAGCAATATTTTTCTTAATTACATATTTTTATTTAGTTAGCCAGATAGTAATATTTAGATAACAGAACAATGATAATTTCACATATGTCTATAAATGTAAGATTATATCAAGAAGGTGATGAAGAAGGAATTGTAAATGTAATTAATTCTGCTTTCGGAAGTTTTAGAGGATGGGGATTAGATGCAGAGAAATGGTTAGAATATGATAAAGATGATTTTGCTTTTAATAAAAATCTAGCATTAGTAGCTGAGATAGATGGAAAAATAGTAGGCCATGTCATGTTAATGTTACGTGAATTTAAGCTTGGTAAGAATACATATATAAAGTTTGGTGGTGTAGCAAACGTTTCAACAATGCCAGAGTATAGAGGAAGAGGTATAGCTACAAGACTAATGACTAAAGCTATTGAAGTCTGTAAGGAAAAAGATTTATCTCTTTCATCTCTTTTAACTGGATATGATGGAATTGCTCATGGAATATATAGAAAAGTTGGCTATACTGACACATTATTCGAAAGCTCTTTCAGGGGTAAAAGAAAGGAGATGGAAGAAGCCTATCAAAATCTTCCTGAAAACAATAGTATACAGATAAGGGAAGCAGAAATTTCAGATCTGGAAACTTTTTCCTCACTCTATGACAGAAGCCTGATAGCCTATAATGGTGTGTGTAGAAGGCCTTTAGAGTACTGGAAGAAAAAAATATTTGATAAAAAATATTATCATTCATTCTTCTATGTTACAAAAGGTATCTATAAAATCATAGCATTTAAAAATGGAACACCAACTGGATATGCCATATATGGTATAAGCGAGGAGGCAGATAGAAGAATAGGATTTCCACCTTTTTCAGGCGGTATTCTTGAACTAGTTGGCTTGGATAACGAAAGTAGGATAGCGTTGTTCAAACATATTCTTAACGAATTTTTAAGTAAAAAATTAAAATTTATGGTGTTCAGTTTTCCAGACTCCAAAGATTATAAAAGGTTAACTAGATTTTTCAAAAAAATAGGAAGTTCAGGCATATTAATGGACTATGTTACAAAGCAGGATAAGCTATTTACAGAGCTTAAAAATGAATTATCGTTAAGATTAGAAGAGTATGGTGGATTCAGCAGATTAAGATTCACCTTGATTAGTGAATATGGGGAGACAAACTTAGAAGTATCCGGAAATGAAGTAGACATAATAGAAAATAATAGCGATAACAAAATAATGGTTGATAAAGACTATTTTGTTAGAATGATATATGGTATTGAAAGCTTCAAAGATGTATTATTGAAAAATGGTATCATTTCAATAAAAACAGAAAAATTTAGAAAAGTTTATGAGTTACTGAATGTAATGTTTCCAAGGAGAGAGTTCCACATATGGACTATTGACCACTGGTAAAATAAATTGGTGACAAAGAACAATGT
>JAGGXB010000104.1 GCA_021163245.1 Thermoproteales archaeon | reverse complement strand
TTTTCCTATATTTTTCTCATATTAAATATAATACTTTATAACTAAGTCTTTTTCATTATTTAATGGAAAGTATGAAAAAATTTAGGTTTGCCGGTTTATCTTTAAAAAGTCCGTTAGGTTTAAGTAGTGATAATGTAATTCTTAGCGGGTCTTTCTTAGAATGGTTAAGACAAAATAATATAGGAATAATATTTACTCCAACTTTGACAAAGACTACTATATATTTAAAAGACAAAAGAAAAAGATATGCTAAGATAAATACACTTGAATTAACAGAGAGTGATTATATCTTTGTTACGAGACCATTAAGTCTTACAGTCGATGAATTGTTGAATAATCATATTGGGAATCTGAAAGAATTTCATGATGCTAATGAGGATATTAAGCTGGTAGCTTCTATTGCCGGGAAGAAACTTAATGATATTGTAAATATAGTTGAAAAAATCGAAGAAACAAAAATCTTCTCAGCATATGAGATCGATATAGTATCGACACAAATTTTGTTTAACAGGAGAGGAATTTATGAATATGCCGTAGATTTAATTGATGAAATATTATCTATAGTAAAAAAACCATTGCTTGCCAAGATTCCTGTTTCGATGGCTATAAATACTGAAATAATGAATGATCTTCTCAAAACCAATATTAACGCAATAGTTATTTCTCCTCATCCAATATATAGTATAGGATCTCATATTTTCAGGGTCCATTCAACCGCAGTTTCGCATGTGAATATAAACATATTGGCGAAGGTCTTAACACAGTTTGAAGAAATAGATATAGCATATATTGATGATGCATTTACGTTTAATAAAATACAGAAACCATTTATCTATAAGATATTTAATGTTTTACTGTATGATGTATCGTATCTACTTTATTTTAAAAAAGGTATCCAATTTTTCAAAAAGGATTTACATGAATTTCCAGTTAGATGGCAGTCAATAAGAAAAGACTTTAATCTTTTAATAGATGCAAATTATCTTGATAAATGCTTCAAAGTTTGTCCTTTTGATGCTATACCAGAAAAAAGTAAAGATAATACTATTGAAGTATCGGAACAATGTGAATTTTGTGGATTATGTTTATCGCTGTGCCCTAAGAATGCAGTCAAGAAGGCAAAAATATTTTCGCCTATTTGAGAACTTTATCCAATTTTAAGAATAAATAATTAATTGATTCTTCTTTATTCTTGATACCGAAAAATTTTCTCGCAAAGATTTGAGCAATTTTTCTTAATTCTTCCATAGCCTTGGGAGGGATAATATTTAGTTCATTACATGTTACACGCCAACTCTTGGCTTGTAAAATCTTTGTAATTAATAATAATTCCTGTAACTCTGATAGTCTCTCATTATCTTTCATCATAAAATATTTTTTTGCTAGAATTTGCATCGTATCCATACAATTTTCGAGAGTCATATCTCCCCAAGCATATGACATAAATCTACCTATTTGAGGTGGTGATAATTCTAATTTTAGTTCAATATTATTTGTTGAGTTAAGAAGAATTCTTGCTGTATTAGGATTTAGGTCATGATAAGGTTCAGGTAAAGAATAAATTAGTTTTCTTAGAAATTCTTTTGAAAAAACATTGATATACTTTTTAGCTTTTTCATTCAAGGGTTTTATTACCAAAAGTGAATATTCCCCGCTAACAACATTTCTTTCCGGACTTAAATGAACCGGTATATATCCATTTTTTAGCCAGAAGTTTAATAATTCTCGTGTTACTCCAAATCCAGCACCAATCCAATCGTAGCCTTTTTCTTTTGCTTCTTCCTCAAGGAATTTTAAAGCGATGGATCCCAGTCCCTTTCTCATAACATCTGGATGGGTAGCTATTCTGACTATTCTTAAGCCTTTAAACTTACCAAAATCTATGATCTTATAATGTTTGATAAGTCTATCTGGTATTATGTTTCCAAGTATCCATGCACCTATTGCACATTCCTTAGCCATGTTTTCGTTTAGAGGTCCTTCCTCTGCTACTTCTAAAGATACGACGATTTTATTGGTCGGTAGAATTACTGCTCTTACGAAATGATGAGGTGCATCCATCATCATTCCTAAGTCGTTGGGGTTATTCCTATAATGAGCCATAACATATATTCCAACAAATTGTCTCAGCATCTCTTCTTGTTCAAGGAAAAATTTTTTGAGTTTAGGTACAAAATATTGTACTTCTTTATTCTCTATGAGTCTAATATCGTCCTGATCAAGTTTTGCAGGTTCAGCATCAAGTAGCAAAAAGTCAAAAACCCATTTTTCAATAGGGTCGTCTGAAGAATATCTAATCGGTTCATTCATTTCATATTCAATAACTTTTACGTTTTTCAACTTTCTAAGTCTTGTAAGAAATCTAATTGAGAAACCCCTACCACTACCCTCATATCCGTGAATAGTAGATGAATAAACTATGCGATTGAATTTTTTGAGAAATGCAAATAACATTGGGACATGGAGAGCGGCTGCCTCGTCAACAACTAGGATATCTGCTTGTTTTTTAATGCAATTTAAAGGAGGTGAGAATTCAATTTCTATGTTTTTGCTTCTAAGGCTTGTGATATATTGTCCTGAAGAGATTTTTACTTCATGACCAAGGAGTTCTAAAGCTTTTTTAGCAAATTTAAATACCTCTTGAACATTGGTTTCAGAAGATGCAGTTACTAAGATTTTACATTTGCCTTTAGCTCTTCTTATTTTATGTGCTAGTCCTCCTATAGCTAATCCAATAACTGAAGATTTACCTCTACCCCTATCGGCTGTAAGAACTATGACTTTTTTTTCTTCTTTCTCAGGTTTCGTATATAATGTTTCTAAGAGCCTTAATGCGTCAATTTGATCCTGTGTTAAAGCATTTTCATATATTATTTGTGGAATTCTTGTTTTTTTAGGTATAATCAACTTATGTTTTTGTTTTTTGGATATACTATATTCTCTAAAATTCTGTATGAATATTTTTTTATCAACATCATATATCGCGATTCCATAATGTTCATAAAGTTTTTTAATAAATCTCCGGGCAAACAGATGTCTTATGTTTTCAGGTTTATACTGAGGTGTTATTAAAAGAGTTTGAAAACGTGTAAGTGAAGATAGAAGAACATCAAATATAGGTAGCATAAAAATATATAAACCTCCTCCTCTCACGATTCCAGCTAGTTTACCTATATCGTTAGGTTCAAGATTATTTATAAAATCTATTATTGTTAGATCATAGGTCTGTCCAAGTATCTTATCACATTCATGAAATGGCACATATTCTACATTAAATCTTCCCTTTACTCCTTTTTCGAACATATTTCGTCTAGCTACTCCATCATCATAGAAGGGATTATATACATATAGGATTTTACACGTGTTTTCGCAAAATTTTTTAACATAAAGATAAAGTATCTCAATTGATGCTATAACTATATTTCCTTCGTTTTTACCAGTTAGCACTATTATTCGTCTATGATTATGTCTAGTTGCTGTCTTTATTTCCTTTGTAATCTTTATCGTATCTTCTTTGGACAATAAAATGTTCTGCGCCATATAGATCTATATTAATTAAAATGGATTTGAATTAAAAACCTGCTTCAATAATATTATTAGGTTTCATTAATTCTCTAAGAAATACTGTAGCATATATACCTTTACCTAAAATAAATTTTGTATTAATTCTAAAATTATCATTAATTGAGAATATTTCATATGTAAAATCCTTTGGATAAAAAGATGCGGGTCTTAGATTTCCTTTTGAGGAAACCTCTGGCATGTGTTTTATTTTAAAATCATCTATGGATACATTTTCTTCTTCTAAAATTTCAAGTTCTATCTCACCTGGTATTCCATGTGAAATAATACTCTTATAACCAAAAACATTGTGTGCTATAACGGCTTGACGATCCTTAAGTAATTTGTTAATTCTATTAATCATACCTTCGGTAACTCTTAAAATTCTTCCTCTATAATCATAATTTTTATACTTTAGAATTACTATATCTCCTGATAAAACTTCATTGAATAAATAACCTTTCTTTAATCTTCTACTAATGACTTTATTAAAAAGATATGCTTGATATGCTCCTATATATAATCTTCTGACTTGTATAGGAAGATTACGGAGCGCACCTATATAATCATTAGGGTGATCAGCTAGGTAGTATATTAGTTTTCGTTCATGATGAAGTCTTTTTGGAAAAAGGTCTAAGGCTTTCTTAAAGTTCCATGTTTCATGTAAAAATTTTCTTGCTTCTTTAACTTTTGGTGATTCATAGGGATAGATATGAGTTAGAATTTCTTTGACAGCTTCTTCAAATTGTTTGCTAATTATATATTTACCGATGATATGAGTATTAGGTCTAATAGTGCCAAAGCGTTGATATCCGTAATAATTCGGAATCCCACCAGCAACTTTTATCTCATCGAGAATATCCTTAATTCTTTTCTCTAATTCACTATGTTGCTTTACTATTAGATTTCTTATAGTTATTTCAAATTGATTCCCTAAGAGCATACCAGGTTTTATCTTAAAAGGAAGTTTAAAAATACTATGAATAAATACTTTATTTCCTGTATCATGGAATTTTTTTAAGTTTTCTGGAGAAATATTATCTACACACACGAGTTGAAATGTTATAGCTTTTGCATCTTTAAGTCCTGCTGCACTAAATCTTTTCGAACTAATCCCAAAGAATCTAGCTATTATTCTAAAAGCTGTTAGTGTATCAATGCCTCTTTTTTCCATTACAAAGCATGTATAATCGCCCTTTGATTCTTGGATTTCAAGTTTACCAGAACATATCTTTCCATCTAGTGTAATTTCTCTAACTATAAAGTCAGTTATTTCTTCTTTTATTTTACCACCTATGCCAGGAGAATCAGAAACATATACTTCTAGTCCAAGAAAAATATCTAAGAAATTTCTACTTATAGTAACCACAATAAATACCTTTCATAAAAGCTTTAGTTTACCGGTTATAGGATCAATTAATTCCGATGGCACTGGACCTATACCTAAAGCGGTTATTGTTCCTGGTTTTAGTTGAGTAAGGCCACTATCTCTAATTAATACTGCGGGTAATCCCATTGCGACTACTTCGTTGTAAATCTTTAACAATATTTCGAGATTCTCAACTTTTAGAACTATTTTTCTTTGCCCTTGGGTAAGCCAATCAATGGCCCATTTATATTTAATGTTTCTCACTGTTTCATATGCTGTAACTGCTGCATGGGCAACTTGAGTAGCAAGTTTTCCTTTCCCCATCTTTAAATCTATTCTAACTACTATAACTTGTTTCATCTCATTTCTCATATCTTGATTTATCCTCTCTTATAGCCAATTTTCCTTAGAAAGTCAATCCGCTCCTTTTTCTTTTTTGCGTCTTCAATTCCAACAGGTTTAAACCCGTCAATTACTCCTATGATACCACGACCTTGATTCGTTTCGATGATAATAACTTGAAGAGGATTGGCTGTAGCACAGAAGATAGTGGTTATTTCTTGGACATTCTTTAGACTATTTAAAACATTTATAGGCCAAGCGTTCCGTATGTAAATTATAAAAGTATGCCCTGCGCCTATTTTTTGAGCATTCTTTATAGATAATTGTACTAATTCTTCATCATTGCCATCAAACCTTATTAATCTATCACCTGATGCTTCACAAAAGGCTAAACCAAATCTTATTCCATTAGAACTTGTGATTAAAGTTTCATAGATATCTTCAACAGTTTTAATGAAGTGTGACTGTCCAATAATTACATTTGTGTTCTCTGGAACATCGATATTGATAATATCTATTTTAAATGAGTTCATATAAATCCCCATTAATATATTAAAAATCTACTATTTCATATAAAACTTCCAATAATTATATAAATTATATCTCCAAAAAATGATTGATAAGATATGAAATGTATGTATGTTAACTGTGATACAGCTCCAGAATATTTGATCCAGTTAGAAGGTCAACAGATAGCCTTATGTAGGAAACATTATACGAGGCTTGTAAACACCTTGAATAAAATAGCTTTGAAATATAAGAAGGCTTCATTAAATGAAGATATTTATGTAAAGAAAATTAGAGGAAGAGTAAGATTCGTATCTAAAAAACCTATAAGAAAAAAGAAGTAAGTATTTCCAGTTTATTCTTCTAAAATTGCTAATAAGGTCTCTAACTCGGCTTTGATTCGTTTATATACGTCTTCTCGTACTTGTTTGTTTTTATAAAGGTTTTCTAATTCATTTATTTTTTCACGAATTTCTTCTGCACCACTAATAGTAGGTAATGGTCCTATTCTTCTTCTATGCGTCAATGACCATTTTTCAAAGGTTTCCAAGAAATTACGAAGAGAGATTAGTCGAGATTCCAGTGTTTTAAGTTTTTCCTCAAGTCTCTCTATTCTACGATTAGCTTTTTCCTCATCTAAAAGCCCTAATTCAACTTTTATTTTGAGTTCGTTAAGTTCTCTTTGTATGCTTGAAACTATCCCTGCAAGTTTAGAAACTTTGTCAAGCACTCTTACTCTATATTTGTCCCATCTACTTATAAGATCCATTCCCGTATTCTTATATGTATCCCAAAGATTATCTAACTCTCTAAATTCTTCTTCAAATCTACTATATGATTCTTTTTCATCTGGTTCTAAGTTTAGACTATTATACTCGGCTTCAACCATATTATGTCACCTCTTCAAGTAATCTTTCTAACTTAGTTATTTCATTCTGTATCTCTTCCTTTATTCTTGAGTATGTTGCCTCATCAATTTTTCCTTCTTTATATATTTGTTCAAGCTTCATTAAACTTAGCCTTAATTTTGCTATATCTGGTTTTGCTTCGGAAGCTTTTACTCTTTTATAATGAGGTAAGATTAGTCTTTCTATATTATCGATAAATTTCTTAATTTCATTTTTGAACGCAATATACCTATCGACAGTTTCCTGTGTTTCATTTTTTATATCCTGGTATAATTCGTCTGATATAAGGTTTAGTCTTTTTCTTATTTCTAACTCTTCAAGTTCACGTGAATGAGACTCAATTGAGCTTTCTATTCCATGTAATATTTGATATGCTTCGTCTCTCAACTCCATCCATCTTTCTAGAAGATCCTTTGCACTATTTTCATATTCTTCCCAACTCTTATTTAAATAAATTATTTCTTCTTGAATTTCACGGAGCTTATCTAGGACTTCTTCTTCTATCTCTACTTTCGGTTTTGTCACTTCTTCTACTTCAGTTATTTCTTCTACTTCAGGTGCTATTTGTTCTTCGGTCGGTATTTGTTCTTCTTCTACCACTACTTCTTTTTCTTCTTCTTTTGATATTATTCCTTCTCTTTGAGCTTTAATGTAAATGGGACATTCCCAGTAGTTAGATAAACATGGCATTATTCCTGGATCAACTTCCCTATCCGCATAAGTACAATAAAAATTACCCTTTTCATCTCGATATAATGCGGGACATATATCAGATTGCAAGATTAATCCCTCTTATCTCAAACAAAACTATAATAATATTATATAATAATCAGCTGATTATGTTAATATCTATTATTGTTATTATACATATAGATGGCAATGAGTGTCATAACATTAATGGAGGCACTTAAAGATTTTCTTAGAGAACAACAATTAACAATTGATGATATACTTGACTCTATGGATGAGACAAAGGAGGATATTATAAAATCACTGCTAAAAAGAGTCAATATATCATATGAGGATGCTAAAAAAATTGAAAAAATATATTCAGCTAGACAGCTTAACTTACTAATTTTTGCGGTCCATTTATTTTATTTTGTAAATCCTTCAGGTCTTTATAAGGGAAGATTGATAATACCTCCTAGAGATAAAGTTGTTGATATAAACGGACGAATTACTAGAGATGGATTATTTCTAATTATGAGAAGTCTTGGGATAATTCCTACAAAATTTTAACATAGAAGTGATAAAAATAAATTTAAATTAGGATATGGGTTTTGATTAGTGGGGATATAGTGCCAATAACGGCATACATTTTACTTAATATCAGAACCGGCAAGGAATATGAAATTGCTGATAAATTAAAGAATATTGAGTCAATAAAAGAAGTTACAATAACATATGGTTTATGGGATATAGTTGCAAAAATTGAAGTAGGTTCTATGAGTGAATTAGATAAAATTGTTTTTACTATAAGAAGCATAGAAGGAGTTGAACAAACAGCTACATTGGTTGGGATATGATGGTTGAGTTAAATATAGATATAAATAATTTAAGTTCGAAGCTACTGGGAGCAGGTAAAAGGTTAGTACAAGCTTTTAAATTTTCTCTTATACGAGGATTAAGACTTTATTATAATCCTATGAATGTTTTTAATGAGGTTAAGGAAAAACCAGATATTCTTACACCCCTTTCTCTGCTTATTATTGCTTTAATTCTTCATACTGCGATGGTTATTCTTCTTATGGGAAACATTAAGGTTATCTATCCTGACGGGAAAGAGAAGACATTTATGGAAATGTATAATCTTACATCTTCTGTAGCTTTAAAGTTTGCAAGCATTATCTCTTTATGGTTTCTTTCTTTTATCATTTTTTGGTTTACTTTATATTTCATGAAGATAACAATTGATGGATTTATAGTGTTTAGTGCAAGTGGATATTTCTTGGGGAGTCCATTTTTAATATATACTCTTTCAATAATTGCATACGGTATAGCTGATTTAACAACACCACAAATTTTCCTTTTATATCATAATTTCTTACAACATGAGACTTATGCAGCTGCTACGCTTTTCATGAAATTCTATTTTGCACAGAAAATATTTATGATTCCTCTATATTCTTTAACTCAAATCTTCTTCTGGTATGGAACGTTATGGACTGCCTTTTTATCTGTATGTTTAGTAAAAAGTTTGGGAGAAACTACTTGGAAAAAAGCGATACTTGGTGGATTAATATCAATGATTATAATATATCTGATTGAGTCGGCTTTTCATGCAGTAGGAATGCTATAGAAATAGAGAAAAATTCAACTAATGTATCCGTATCCTATGAGTCTCCATCTTCCTCCTATTTGTCTACTTAATGCTACTCTTGATTTTTCTTCAGCACAGACTGGAATATGTAATTTTATTTCAATTTCATCCTTTTTAGTCGTTAAGACTTGACCGAGAGTTACGGCTGTACCTATGTTAATCATTAACACTTCATTTCTACGAATGGGTTCAACCTTTTTTAGTTCTTCCAGACCAACAATTCTTTCAAGTAAATGATATTCAATTCTCAATTCATCCCAAGTAGGTGGAAGTTCACCCGGTAAACCTACAACATTTCCTATTAAATTATCGCTTTTAGTTAAACTTGGATCAAGTGTAGTACCAACTCCAACAAGACCCCCAGGATAAGCAACTTTTAATTCATTTTTTCCAGATTTCAAACTTGTTATAGTCGCATAGAGTTCCTCGTAATGCACACCGTGTTTATCTTTGACCTTTCTTCCAGGCCGCAATTCGATCTCATCTCCTATTTTAAATCTACCCTGGACAATAGTTCCACCAATGACACCACCGCGTAACTCCTCGATAGGAGTGCCCGGCTTATTTACATCGAATGATCGAGCTACAAGCATTAATGGTTTCTTAGTAGGATCTCTTTGAGGAGTAGGTATTTTTTCTTCGATTGCCCATAAAAGAACATCAATATTAACTTTATGAAGTGCTGATACAGGAATGATAGGTGCATCCTGGGCCCATGTATCGTTTAAAAAGTCTTTTATTTCATTGTAACTTTCTTTTGCTCTTTCTTTAGTCACAATATCGATTTTATTTTGTACAACTACTATGTTTCTAATACCTATAACTGTTAAAGCCATAAAATGTTCTCTTGTTTGAGGTCGAGGACATGGCTGTGATGCATCAATGAGAAATATTACCCCGTCCATCAGTGCGGCTCCTGAAAGCATTACTGCCATTAGCATTTCGTGTCCAGGAACATCTACAAAGGATATTCTTCTTTGGAAATCTAATTCGCTTTTACAATATTTACATTTTAAATCAGGAACCATAATATCTGTAAAATAAGAGCGTGGTGGTTGACACTTTGGACACTTATAAATAGCGGTATCAGCATAACCAATCTTAAGTGTAATACCTCTTCGCAATTCTTCAGAATAACGTGAAGCCCAAACTCCTGTTAATGCCTCAATTAGGGTAGTTTTCCCATGATCTACATGACCCGCAGTACCAATATTAGTTAGAGGCTGTAATTTCTTAGCTGTTTCTAAATCTTCTTGATATGTCATAAAAATACCTCGTTTAATCATTAATAACTGCTAAACTATATGAATACAGATTTAAAAAGTTAAATATTGTTCTTGAATTATCAGTTTTTACTCGTTGTAAACGATAACGGTATTTATTTGGACTATGTCCTCTGTTATAGTGTTACCTCTAACAAATTTTCTTTTCCTTCCACCTTTTTCTTTAGGATGGTATCCTGGCGGAGATGAAAGAAGTGCCATTTTTTTGATTCCTCCTCTGATATCGGGACGCATTGGTTCACCAGCCTTTCCCGAACCACCTGTAATCCTTAATTTTATACCTGCTTTTCCAAATAAGCCACCATCAATTATATCCCCTATCTTTAGACCTATTAGACGTGCAGCTTTTTCATCTTTAATCTCTAATTGTTCAGCTTTTCCAGTTTTTGGATCAGAAATAACTACTTTAAACTCAGGCATTAATTATTCACCTACCATCTAAAAATTTAAGAATACTTAAAATTTTCTAAACACTTAGTTATTAGTATTTTCATATTTATAGTAATTTCTTTCTTGTTTTAGCTATCTTTATCTTTCTTATTTTTCTTAACAATTTTATTTCTTCTTCTGAGAGATCTTCGACGAATTTATCCATAAGTATATCTATATTATCGAGAGGTATATCTGAAAAAAGTATATCACCTTCTTTTATTTGTCTTCCCACTGTGACTTTTCCTCTTATTGAAACAGCTACTTCGTCGCCTGTTTCTGCTATATCTATTGATGCTCCATGTTTCTGTATCTGCATAATCTCACCTATATTTAATCCTTCTTGAGTCATTAGAGGAGTACCACGTCTTAATTTACCAACCAATACCTTTATACCTACGATTGCTGGATTACTTCTTCTAAAGACATAACCAGGCAATATTTGAATAGACGCCGGTAAAACAAGTTTCTCTAAAGTTATCTTTTTTTCTTTTTCTGTTTCTGTTCTATACCATTCAAGAAAATCTTCCACTAAACGATAGATAATATTTCCCCTAAATATTTTTATATTGTATGCTTTTGCTTCCTCCTCAGCTTCTTGATTAACTTTTACATTAAAAGCTAAAATAACGGCATAAAATCTATTAATATTTTTTGACAAGGATGCCTCTATTACATCTCTTCTAACTACGGGTCCTACATCAGCAAACCGTATAGGTATATTTTCCCTTTTAAGATAATTCACTAAGGCTTCTAAAGTACCTAAGGTATCTGCTTTTACAACAACTCCGGCTTGATCTCTTGCAATTTTTAAACTTTCTATTTCTTCTTCAACTTCTTTTAGAATATCATCAAGTTTTTCTTTATCTTCAACAACCTTAACTGGAGCCCCTGCAATTGCTAAGTCTAAACCATGGGCTACAAGCAAGACACCGGCTGCGGCTCTAACCTTATCTATTTGTATAAATCGGTCTTCGGGTGATCTCATTTCATCAAGAGGCTTAGGCATAAGGATAGTTTTAATACGTGTCGTGATTGGGCCGTCCATACCACCTAACACTATAAGATCTCCTTTCTTAATTACACCTTGGTACAAAATGATAGCAGCTGTCGTACCTAAACCGATCTCTTCTTTAACTTCTAATATTACAGCTTTTCCTGGACCTTCTCGAGTTTTAAGTCGCTTTAATAAAAATCTTTGTGCAATACCTGCTAATACTAACAAAAGGTCAGGGACTCCCTCCCCAGTTTTAGCGCTTACAGGTACAATGGCTACAATTTTTGAAAAATCTCTTATTCTATCATATCTATCAGCTCTAAATCCTTCTCTATTAAACTGTCGTATAAGGACAGCGAGACGTTCTTCAAATCTTGCGATAGTTTCAGGATCCTGATTTTTTAAATTTTGTATGAATGGATAGTTATTTTGTGAATTCCATCCAGGAATTCTATCAATTTTATTAGCGGCAACAATAAATGGTGTCTTACGACTTTTCAAGATTTCTAGAGCCTCATAAGTCTGATTCTCAAATCCTTTATTTATATCTATTACGAGTATCGCAATATCGGCTATACTTCCTCCTCTCGTTCTGAGATTGGCGAATGCTTCATGTCCTGGAGTATCGATAACAAGTATTCCAGGTATTTTTATATCTGTTCTTAAACTCGATGCAAGGGGTCCACATAATAACTCTAATGCTTTCCATGGTAAGAATGAAGCACCAATATGTTGGGTCATTGTTCCTGGTTCTCGTTTAGTAACAGCAGTTCCTCTTATCTTATCTAGTAATGTTGTTTTACCAACATCAACATGTCCTAAAACTACAACAATAGGAGACCGTATATATTCATCCATCATAAATCACTTTATAAAATAGTCACTGGCTCTTAATAACTTTTAAGGAAGTTATAAATTTAATTAGTATGGAATTAGCTAAGTTTAGTTGTTGTCCATTTAAGTTTTTTGGGATTTCTACGGAGTTTTAGCATGCTTTTATAACATTTACTTGAGCAAAAACGTAGAATACTACCATCGTTTCGAACATACATTAAACCTGTACCAGGTTGTATTACTCTACCACAAAAACTACATTTGTAAATCCTTGGCATCATTAATCACCATGACACACGACATATGCTAATAAGTTATCTAATTTATTTTTTATGTTCATAACTTTATAGCATTTTAGATAGTTTATTATGGCTATGCAATAATTTCTATAATGTCACCATCTTCCAATACAAAATCTTTTCCAACCTTTTGAGGACTAAATCTTAGACGTGGACTCCAAATCTTTGCATACTTAAAGTTTTTATAAAGTCTACTATGAACCATTTTTGCAGCATCAATAACCTTTGAATTTTTTCTTAATATAATAGGCTTTCTTTCGATAACGCCTGTGCGGGGATTTCTTGTATAAACTCTTATTAGTTCAAGTTCCTTTAGGAAAAACTCGAATATTCTATCCACTTCAGGTAATTCACATCTAATTGAGGAACAGGGAAAAACAGGAATTTTATTATCCAAATACATTTTGGCTTTCTGTATAATTTTGTCTATAGAATCTTTGTCGAGGAGATCAATTTTATTTATAAAGATAATAGAAGGCTTGTAAGTATAGGAAAATAGTATTTGTTCCTCTATATTACTTATAGTAGCTTCACCTTTAATCCATATGTTAGCATGATTTATTCCATAAGAACGCAATAATGATTGAATCTCCGATTCTGACGCATCTTTTACTCTTCCAAATATATTTATTCCTCCAAATCTTTTCTTCTCAATAACAATCTTATAATTTTTCTTTCTTAAGATTATTTTTGCTTCCTTTAATTCATTTTCTATGTTTTTTATCTGATTTAGCGGATTTTTCAATGCGTCAAGTACTATAATTATTCCATCAGAATTTTTGATTAATGTAAGTACTTGTAGACCGTTCATAAATCCTTTTGATGAACCTTTCACTATGGAGGGAGAATCAACTATTTGTAAATAAACGCCTTTCCACTCAAGAATACCTGGTATTGGTCTTCTTGTTTCAAATGCATTTTCTGATGATATTGTATTAACTTTAGTTAGACATCGCATTAAAGCACTTTTACCTGTATTAGGTTCTCCTACCAATATTATCTGAGCTGCTCCTTCTTTCTCTATGAAAAAGCTTGGGCCGCTTTTTCTTTGCTGTCGCTTTTTCTTTTCTTCCTGAATCTGTTTCCTGAGAATACCCATTTGTCTTCTAGCCTGCATTATAATTCTTTCAGTTCCTTTATGTCTAGGAACAGATGACAAAAAATCTCTTAATGCTTTAAGTTTTTCCTCTGGTGTCTTTGCTTCAGAAACCTTTAGCCATTTTGCTTTAGCTTCAGCTGGAAGATTTGCCGGCATGATTCTCACTAGAAAATTGTTTATATCTATTAGTTACTGATAATAATATCCACTTAAATTTTATATTCTATGTAGGTTTTGATTTTAATTAAGAAATTAAGGTTATGTGAGGTTCATGAGTGAGGTGAATAATTGTAAATTCTATAAATTGACAGCGTATGGTGCAAGGTGTCTTTTGATAGGAGTAGATGAATGGCATAAAATAGGTTCAAGATATAAACAATATTGTAAAAACAAAGGTATGGGTTGTCCTATACTGGCTCAGTTTTTAAACTCTAATAAGAAAGATATGATTTATCTTAAGGAAGTGAGAAAAATTGTTTTTAGACAAGAATTTTAAAGAGAATATTCAAATATTTTTGTTAGTTTTAGCAGCATTTATGTTAGGTATTGGTATATCACAAACGATAAAGAGTTATTTTATGGAAAATCAAAAAATATATATTCAGATGATAGTTTTTCTTATAATTCCTATTATAAGTTCAAGTATAATTTCTTATAGATCACATAGAAAGATTTTTATATCTGTTTTTCTTGCCGCCTTTTTAGGCGGAATTCCAACATTAACAATAATTCCTTTGGTTTTTCTTTTTTATATGGCTGGTGGTGAAACTCCTTCTAAATCTCTGTTAGAGTTTTTATCACGAAACATAGATCTTGTAAATTACTATTCATTGAACAATATTCTTATAATTTTATTCCTTACAACTCTTTCAGTTTCAATATATGGATTTTTCATGCTAATATTGTTTCGAGTTGTTTCAAGTTGGGATAATGTAGAAAAAATAAGATATCCTCTGATATCAATCATTACATTTAACGAATATAATGATAATAAAAACAAGAAAAACTTGTTGTTAAAGATGATAAGTGCTGCTTTGGGTATATTACTTGCTTTTCTTTCATCTAAATATGGTTATAATAATCTCTTCATTGATTTATGGACGTTACTTGTTCCTATTTCTGTAAGTTTCTCAATATTATTTTTTTATATATTTAAGTACAGCTCATTATTTACTATAGGACGCTTAGTGTTTATTGATAAGGATATATTATTAAATAGTTATTCATTAGGGGCAGAGTTAGCGTTGTTTATTTTTATTTTAATAATACTACCCTTGTGGGAGAAGCTAAAGCATTATTTTGAGGAAATAGATATGGAATATGTATTACCTTTCGGTATAATATTTATTCTTCTACTGCTTATTTCCTTTCTTTTCTTTGAATTTAACGCTATATACATATTCTTCTTTCTAAGTTTGATTTCTCTAATTTCAGCATTTTTAATTTCAAGAATTGAAGGACAATATATGTTTCCACTAACATATAGTATATCAGATAATATTCCGATTTCTTATTCGGATTCATCTATTTATCTATTAAATCTTATATCTTCTTCATATACAATAGTGGTAAATTTTCCGGGTTTAATTTATGGTTTTCTTGTTTTTAATCCAGCCATATATATAGGTTCAAGTTATTCTTTAATAATTAATAAAACTATGGAT
>JAGGXB010000014.1 GCA_021163245.1 Thermoproteales archaeon | reverse complement strand
CTACAAGATTATATTTGTAAAGGAAAATAAACTAAAAGAACACATAATAAAACCCTACATAAATAAAATTAGAAAAAATCCCCATATTTTCTCAGCCCTACAAATAGCTCTCTGGCAAATTTGGAAAGACCATAACGAGTAAATAATAATAACATTAAAATTTATTTTTCAAATGTAGTTAGCTTATATGATGACATATAAGATTATGTGCGAAAGATGCTCTTACGTTTTTTATACGGGTAATACTCCAGTTAGCGTAAGGGAAATAATAAATAAATATGGAGGAAAATGCCCACGATGTTTAAAGAAACTCTCCGTTAACTCAATACGAATAAAAATAAAAATATAGTCCCAAATCTAATACGAAGTATTTATTTATTATTAAGAGTTTAAATAATCTATCCGATTAAAGAATATAAGGGATTAGAAAATGCCAAAAATGCCAGAACAGCTAGAAAAAATTTTCGATATGGGGAAAAAAATAATCATATTTTATCTTAATCTAGTTTCTAATAAAAAAACCGTAATCACACTAATACTATTGTTTGCATTTTCAATCGCTATACTATTAAGACTTATTCCAATGAAATGGGGAATTTACTTAAATGAATTCGATCCATACTATGAATATTATCTTGCGGAGAAAGTAATTGAACACAGCAAAAACACTATTATAGATGGCATTGTATGGTGGTTTAGCTGGTGGTTCGATGAACATACAAAGGATACACTTTTCTGGGCTCCTTTCGGAAGAGATATAAGAAAAACTAGTCAGCCTGGAGCAGCTCTCTTTTCCTCTACCATATACTGGATCCTATCAAAACTAGGCTTTAATACATCACTTTACACGGTTCATGCATTTATTCCCCCAATAGGTGCATCACTTGCTATATTTATTGCATATTTATTAGGAAAAGAAATAAAGGATGAACGTGTTGGAATACTTTCATCACTGATGCTGTCTCTAAGCTGGTCATACATATATAGAACAAATCTGGGCGCGAAACATGAAGGTATTGCTATCCCATTTATGTTACTTGGATTCCTCCTATATTTAAAAGCCTATAATAAATCATCGACTCTATATGCATTTTTATCTGGCCTATCTCTTGGCTTTGTTGTGCTCTCATGGGGTGCCTATCTCTACCCCTGGAACCTAGTTGCACTAATAGGATTTATATGGTTAATACTACATCCGACGGACATACGAATGGCAAAGGTTTTTCTAATATCAAACATTATAACTCAACTTTTCATAGCTATAACTCCTCGATTCGGACCAAAAATTGCCTTCTACAATATTGTCTCTGTAATACCTATGGTAACAAATATCATCTCCGCTCTTGTAATAATAGGCCAAATGTCAAAAGTTGTTTCCCGTAAAAATCTAAAAATAGTAGTAATATCAACATCTTTTGTATTAACAGCCATAATGCTAATAGCGTGGAAGTTAGGACTTATAGCTTCAGTAGCTGGAAGAATATTAGCGATTGTTCTACCAATATATCGTGAAGTAGGCGTTACCACTGTTGCAGAACATGCTGTGCCTGGATGGGCGTCATTTTATAGCGATTACAGCACAATTATATTATTCGCTATATTTGGAGGATTTATAGCTTTTCTACATGCAAGACACTCTCTTTCAAAATTATTTTCGTCACTATTTGTTTTATCAGCCGCGTATGCTGCTTCTTCAATGGCTCGTCTTACACTACTTCTAGCACCATCAGTCACACTTCTAGGAGCTTATGGGTATATTGAGATCTTAGACTCGATATTTCCCATCCTTTTTGCAAAAGAAAAATACAGAACATTAAAACGGAGAAAAATTAGTAAAGAACCTCTTGCATTAGCATTTATTATTATAACTTTACTTTTATTACCTCCATTTGCAAATACTAAAGCCATAACAAATTCACATCAACCACCACTAATACTTTCCTCATCAGTACCCCTATTAAGATATAATTACCAATTTACAGATTGGCTTTCAGCCCTTGAATGGATTAAAAATAATGTTCCAAAAGACGCAACTATAGCTACTTGGTGGGACTATGGTTACTGGATTTCAGTAAATACTAGAAGAAAAACCACTTGTGATAACGCAACACTAGACTCAAAACAGATAAAGAGAATAGCAACAGCATTCCTATCTCCCGAAGAAGAAGCATTAAAGATCTTCAAAGAATTAGGAGTAGATTATGTAGTCGTATATGAGCCATTCCAATCCCAGACTTTACAGTATTTTGGTGTAAAGGTATACATGTCATTACTCTATCCTACACTAGGTGGAGATTTAGCGAAAAGTGTCCAGATGGCACGATGGATAGGCAGAGATCCTGCAAAATATATATATGGTTATGGAGAGGGTAAATATGCATATATCGATGCACAAGGTCGAAGAATACCTATACTTGTTCCTGCAAATACGCCTGAAGCAAAAAATGCTACGCTATATCATTTATTATTTGCAAAAACCCATGATAGAACAAGATTCATTTTTGAACCATTCTTCGGAGGACAGCCAATACAAGGATACAATGGACCTGTATTGATGATACCTCCACCAAAATATTTCAAGTTAGTCTATGCATCACAACCGAACGGGTGGGTACTAGTATTCAAAGTATTATATAATCAGACAGAAAACACTGATAGTACAAGCACTCCTTAGGGATCGTTTTTAAAATAAAGAAGCTTCATTTTTCTTCTATACCTCCCATACTTATCCTCAGGAGAAAATTTAGGGGGATGAGCAGAAACTAGTTTTCCACCACAATACAAACATATTTCTTGCTCTAACGTATATCTACCACATTTCATACATTTTTTAAGAAAAACTCCCTTAGGCATATTACCTCTTTAACCTCTCAAATTCGATAGAGCAATTCTCATTATTAGCCTCTTTTTGAACAGTGCTTAAAATCTTTTTCAGAATACCCTCAGCCGTTTTATAATCCAAGCTTTCAATATCAAGTTTATATTTTGGAGACCCTAGAGTATACATCCTAATCTTTATATTTCTATCCTCTTTAACAACACTACGCCAAGATAAGAGAATTCTTTTAATTCTTTCAATACCATCACTCTGATAACATTCTAAATGAAATATACCGCTAATCTTAGCTATCGAGAACTTGATATGCGCTTTAGCTAATTCTGTCAGAACGCCCTTCCATGGCTCTTTTATTCCCGCTTCTTCTAATGCTTTATCTCCTCTTAATGCCGCTTCCTCTAATCCAGCAAATATTTCGCCATAATAATCTTCTAACTTCCAACCTGCCTCCTTATAAGCTTCCTCTAAAGACTTACCTACCTTCTTTGCAGCTATTTCTAATAATTTATCAGCTCGTTGTAAACGCTTCCACTCATATAACTTTTGTTTCCTTTCGCTTTCACTAACCCTTTTTAAAGATACATCTACAATACCCCTCTTTCTGTCCAGCCGTATAACCTTAAAAACTCGTTTTTGACCCTTCTTTAAAACCTCTCTTATACCCCTAAACCATGAATGAGAAACCTCATTTAAAGGAATATATGCTTTTAGTCCACCATATTCATCTAACAGTATAAATGCACCGTGATCATATATCTCTTCAACTGTACCTATAACTAACTCATTATAGGACGGAAGTCTTTTTCTCTTTCTCATAATCAACCACCCAACAATAACTGATCACTAAAATAACATGTCAAATAAAAAGCATTAAAAGTATATAAGGCTTCTACTAAAGAAATTACTAATCAAAAACCTTTAAAATTTTTCCCTCTATCAATGCTTTGCCTCCAGTAGGTCTCGCAAGTATACGTCCACACATCAAGCATTCCACCGTAGTAGATACTCTATCAAAAATCACTTGTTCATTCTCACAGTCCGGACATTTAACTAGCAAAAACCTACTTTTCGGATAAGGTATCAATATCTTTCGTTTCTTCATTTAGTAATCACCTTATTTTCTCAACAATTTCAAGCTTCTTTAATCTTAATCCTTTCTTATGAATTATATATCCACATTCATCACACTTAAGCTTTAATACTTGTTTCTTTGTAACCTTAGCAGTCCTCTTTTGTTCAGGCTTCCTTTGAGATCCATAACCCTTTTGCTTAGCTAAATAGCGTCTCTGTCCAGCTGCCAATGTTCTACGCTTACCCGGCTTATATAACATTACTGTATGAACAGTGTATTTCCTACATTTTGGACAATATGTCCTAATTTTATTAGGAACCTTCATGAAATAGCCACCATCCTACTCCATAAATAAGATTAAAGCCCTATATTATATTTTTCTAATTCTATCATCCTAATATTTCAACTACACCCTTTTTTTCTAATTCCTTCGCTATAGTCAATGGTATGAAAGCCAAATCACCTTTTGCAAAAGGTCCCAAAATTCTACCTTCACCTATAGATAATTTTGTATAAGGTTGAATAAAGAAAACCAGTATATTTTGTACTCTCTTCTTTTTTTCCTCTCTATCTATTTTTTTAACAATCTCTTTTCCACCTATTTGTGGAAAAATTCCAACCTGAGACTCTTTACTTATACCTTTAAATTCCTCCAGATAAGTCATTACTCTGTCTATAATCTCAGCCTCTTCCGAAGGTAACTGAATATTAGGCTTCTCTCCAGTTCTCCATATATATTCTACTGCTTTCTTTATCCGAATAAGAAATAATTTCTCTAAAGATAATCTCAATATTTTTACTTCATAATCACTTACATCACTATGTTTTTTTTCCAAGTTTTCAATAAATTCTCTGGCTTCCTTATAGAAATTTGTATCGAGTCCCAAAAGTATACTACTTTCAATTTCTCTTACTAATGCATTGGCAATCTCCGAATAATCCACGGCTATAACCCTTTTCTCATAAAATTTTAATTAAACTAATATCATCACCACCATTCTGTAATAAATATATACCTAAATACATTGGTACATCTATCACTTTATTTCTAACATTCTCAAATTTCCAGTCTAAAACTTTCTCAGGTATCCTTTTGACATATAGTCTAATATAACCGTCATTAAACACAATAGATTTCTTTAAAACATCCTCATTTTCAAGCTCTTTATAGGAAAGTTTTATTACTCTTAATCCTGTTTTTCCATGAAGCGAATCAGGTAATCTAATAAGCCTCTTAATATCTATAGTAACCTTTTCATCAATAATACATTGTTCTTCTTTGATAGCATTGTGAAATAAAATTTTCCACTCATTAAGAGTAAGAACAACCTCATTTAAAGCATCGGGACCATGAACACTTAATTTATCTATCAAAATATTTATTCTCTCAGAATTTAACCCAGCTAACATTAAATCATCACGAGACATTTTCAATAAAAATGAATACATTCCTCTAATCAATCTTTTATGCCATCCCTTAGAATCAAGACTCCAAATATATTCATAAAGATCTTTTTGAACCCTCTTAAGAAAAAAATCAGTATCTATTCCAACTCCACGTATATAATCAGCGATCTCTCTTCTAGCATCTTGATCCATCTCTAAAACATCTTTTTTATCTATATGAATATGAAAACCTCTATGACCAGAAAAGAAAATCTCTAGTTCCTTATGACTAAAACCAAAATCTTCGCTTAAAAAATCTATAAGCTTTAATGTCTCATCTTTTGCCGTTTCTATACACTTGTTACAAACCCACGTTTTTTTCTTTATTCTTTCACTACCGCAAAATGGACATATATCAATACTTCCTGTACCTTCTTTTCCACAATTCAAACATTTCCAAGAATCATGATATTTCTTACATAAAGTTGGTATATGGTCAACATCTATATCAAATATAAGATCTGCTCCAAGCCAACCTTTTTGATTCATACTGTCTGCATTCGGATACTCATAATATGCTGACGAGTAAAATACATGGCTAGGAATAATCTTTCTAATATATCTAACAAGTTCATCTATATTTTTAAAAGAAATATGTCTGTGCATAGTCCCATTATCAAAAAATACAAAACCAAACTCCCTTTCTTCTAACTTCTTAGGAATATAAAACTCATGATGAGAAAGATAATATTTACGAAACATTTCTCTTACAAATAAACTTAAGTTAAATTCTCTTCTTAACATTAGGAAGCATACCTCTTACAGCTTTATAATAATATTGAAGAGGATGTGATATTCCTTCACATTCCCAATAACAAAGACCTAAGCTTCTCATACTATCACATTTATAAGTAACGTATTTTGTTTTAGATCCCCTAAGTCCTGCAATGTGCTCAATCTGATACCTTGCTAAATCTTCTCGAAAATCTGGAGAAAATCTAAATATCCCTAATACTTCCTCGACATCCATACCAATATTTAATAAAAATGATGCAAGAGCAAATCTTGCACTATGGGATAAATTTCTACCATTTTTTAGATCTTCTATGATACTCCTTATACAAGGTGGATAATATTTTTCACCCTTTTTCAAATATCTTGATCTGACTTTCTCATACTCCTTAACTTTACGATTCCATACCATACTGATTTCTTCAACTAAAGTATATACCGGATCCGGCAACTGAACCTCACTAATATTAACATTCGATATTTGCTTAGCCATATATTTTTTCAAGCCACTTTCTATAAGCCGTAGTAACTCTATCTTCTCTAAATAAACCCAGCCTTTAGATACTTGTCTATGAACAAGTTTCCAACGTCCCCTATACTCTGGTATATTTTCTAAATAATCTATAAAAAACATCATATACTTTCCTTCAGAACCATATGCAATTTTCCAACCAAAAGTCGTAGCCAAATAAAGAAGAAAATTATTTTCTTCAACATTTATATACTCACTATATTTTTTAGATAGCACTACCACGAATTTCTCAATAAGACTGCGATCTCCTATTATTTTTAGAACTATTAACGCAACTAGATATGAAAGAACCTCAATGTCAGGATCATCACCTGAAGGAGGTATAGGTAAAGAATTTATTACGGCATCAAATATCTCCTTTACTCTCCGTATAACCTCATTACCAAGGGTATCGTAGCTAAGATCCTCTAAAGTTAGGCCTAGTTCACTAATATACTTTAAAGCATCAGGCAAAAAAGGATACTTTAAAAAATATCCTTTAGTTAAAGTAACTTCTATTTTTGCCATTATGCCTCCATTCTAGGAGCTAAATAGTATCTCAGCGTACCTCCAGCAGCAATTTCAAAAGTTAAAAGCAACGGTTTATTCGTTGAAAATTCCAGTGCCGCAATATCACTTACTCTATAAGCCTTTCCCACAATGTCAGTCAGATAACTAAGACCATATAATGCCGTTGAAGATTCTTTTACATCATATTCAAGCAATGAACCTGCTTCTAAAGAAAACTTTGCTTCAACTTCTCCCTTATCGCTTTTTGCCTGAACAATGAAAACATCTTCCTCAGCGATAAATTTTATAGTATCACTAACAAGTTCAGCGTCCTTTAAGACATCTCTCAAAGCATCACTTAACATTTTAGCCAATACATTAAAAGTAACCTTTGGTGAAGGAAGCTCTTCACCGACAACATCCAATAAAGGAAGAGAAAAAGATCTCTCTGCTCTTCCCACGAAGCTTATCTTTAACCTACCATCCGTGGTCTCGAAAACAACTCTTTCGTCACTTTTACTCCTACGAATTATTTTTGTTAAATCGTCAAAATTAACACCTATCCTTACACTATCTCCTTCAATTTCATATTCTTCAAAAGCATCCTTAGGTATAAATAGATCAACCATAGCTATCCTGCTCGGATCAAGTGCTCTTAACATTAAACCATCATTTGTCGCAATAAAGTTGGCTTCATCTATTAATGCAGAAAGACTTTCTATTAAATATCTCCATTCTTTCGCATCTGGGAACAAAAATCTTATCTTCATATTAATCCCATTTATAATAATTCAAGTTATCCTAAATAACTTAATTATTAATAATTAGGGAGAAATTATTGATACTCTCTCCAAATATACCCGCATTTCGTACATTTAAAAAATCGTGTGGCTGGTTCATCAGCACTACGCGTCTGCACCTCCCAATAATATGCCTCACTGTTACCACATTTAGGACAAGTAATCTTAGCTTTAGGAAGAGCCTCAATTCTTTGATTTTTCTCAATAATAATTATCTTATCCCGAGGACCCTTTTTAAGCCTTGACTGAACCCTATAAATACTTCTACTTTTCTCATCATTTGGCTCTAAGACAAAGCCACATACCCTGCATCTCAAAACCTTTTTACCATCAACAACGGCAGGTATCATTATACCCCCACACTTCGGACAAAACTTCACTATAACCACCCTCTAAAAATCTTGAACATCTTTTAGCACTACTTATATAAACATTTTTACGTTTTTGTTAAAAGAGTGATATCATGACAAGTGAACAAAACTATTATAATTATGAATGGTTACTAAACCGTGCCTATAGCTCATTACCTAAAAAAGCATTTATGAAAAGAAAAGAAAGATTCGTAATACCTAGAGCAGAAGTTATAATATCTGGTAAGAAAACATTTATTACAAACTTTAAGCAAATATGTGAAACTGTTAATAGAGATCCTAAAATAGTTCTCAAATTTTTACTTAAGGAACTTGGCTCACCAGGAGAATTTACCGACCAAGCAGCTATAATACAGGGAGAATTTCCTTCAAAAACAATTAATACATTAGTGAACAGATTTGTAAAAGACTATGTAATATGCCCAGTATGCAATAGTCCAGATACTATTCTTATAAAAGAAAGAAAGATAATGTATTTAAAATGCATGGCGTGTGGCGCAACGTCTCCCGTAAGACCTATCTAGCCAAGTTTTTATACATATAAAAGGACCCTCTAAATTTTCTATATCCCATCTTCCTATAATATTCTCTAACCCCAATACCAGATATTATAAATAACCTCTTAGCATCAAACTCTTCAACCGCTATTCTCTCAGCCTCCTTTAGAAGAGTTCTACCAAGACCTTTATGTTGCCACCATAACCTCTCAGTTTTCCCAAGAGGTATCTGAGGACCATATACATGTAACTCCCTAACAATGACGGATCTTTCATCAATCTCATGTCTATGAGCTAATTCAGACGGCTTTCTTAATCTAAGAAAAGCATATAATACATCCAATGTAGGATCCTCAAACGAAATAAAAATTTCTATCCCTTTACTAGCCTCATAATAATATTTTATCATTTTGAGATTTGTTTCCTGTGGTACATTTCCCCTCTGAATAATATATCTTCCAATCTCTCTACATCTAATACATCTACATTTTAATCCTTTTTTCTTCATGTATTTTTTTACTACTTCCCTAAAATTCCCTATTTTTAAGCCAGCTGATACACTTGAAACAGGAACATCCCTTTGAACCCTCATAATCCTAACGTATGGTGGAATAATATTCTTAATTTTAGCAACTAACTCTATAAGCTCTTCATCACTATAAGGTTTATATAATCCTCTTTTCCACATAGTATAAAGAACTGTGTCAGGCATAACCAAGGTTGGATATATTTTCAGCATATCAGGCCTAAAATCTGGGTTATCAAATAATTCAACAAACATCTCATAATCTTTGTCTATATCCGAACCAGGTAATCCGGGCATCATATGATATACTACTTTATATCCTGCATCTTTTAGTATCCTAGTAGCATTAACAGAATCTTTAACAGTATGCCCTCGTTGAATCTTTTTAAGCACATCATCATAGATAGATTGTACACCTAGTTCTACACGTGTAGCAGCCAGTTTTAAGAATAAATCTACGTGCTTCTCTTTACTCCAATCAGGTCTAGTTTCAATAGTCAATCCAACACATCTAGCCTTAGCATACTCATTTCTTCTAATCTCATAAAGTAAATTAGTATATTTTTGAGGTAAATATCTGGGATAGTCATTAAGTGCTTGAATAACTTTTGTAATAAACCATTCTTGATATTTTAAAGGCATAGCTGGAAAAGTACCACCCATTATAATTACTTCAATTTTAGAAGGTGTATGTCCCATAGCTTCATACTGCTTTAATCTATACCATGTCTGCTTATAAGGATCATAACTGTAGTTTAATGCCCTCATTACAGCTGGAGAACGCGTAATATAGCTCTGTGGAGTGTTATATTCTGGACCTCCTGGACAATAGATACATTTTCCATGAGGACATGGATAGGGAGCTGTCATAACAGCAACAACTATAACTCCTGATAACATCCTAGTAGGCTTCTTAATTTTTGGAAAAAACTTTTTATGAAGAGACATATCCTTTCTCATCATTTTTTACAGCAATAACAACAATATTATCTTTCAAAATTTTTTTCTTTGGAGACCATACAAAAATCTTCAATATTTTAAATCCATGCTTCTTGATAAGCGTTGCCAACTCACCTCTAGTAAAAAAATGATAAAATCTATAGATAACTTTATCCTCCCTTCTCCATTCAACAAATGCATCTCCAAAAGTGTATCGATACCTTAACCAATAGAAAAGAGCTTTTAAAAAATTCTTAGGATAAAAAAGCTTCCAGGCTGTAACTATTATTATACACTTCGACCTACATGTTCTCCATAATTCTTTAAAAGCTTTTTCCCTATTTTGTTTTCCAGGAACATTATGTATAGTAGCAAGTAAAGTTACTGCCTTAAAAATATTCTTCCTAAAGGGTAAAAGCATCATAGATGCAACAATGGGATATATCCGCTCTGAAATCTTTTTCCTATACGCTCTTCTTCTAAGAATCTTAACCATATTTTTAGAGATATCTAACCCAATAGTATCATCCATCTTCGCTAACTCTACAGTATTTTTTCCAGTACCACAGCCTATATCTGCTATAAAACCACCTATATTTTCCATGTTCTGTATAAGTAATAAAATAATTTCATACCATATCCTTCGTCCTCTATCATATGTCGAAGCTATCTGTTCAAAAGCTTCCTTTACATATACTCTTTGAAAAACATCATCATTTAATTTTTTCATGGATAATCCGCTTAAGCTCTTCAATATTTAATCCTTTTAAAGCAGATATCTCCACAATATTATATCTTTTTACAACATCGCAAATTAAAAAAATCCTATTTATATGTTCCTTGTTAAATACATCCATCTTATTAAAAATAATAATTTTTTCAACTCTTGGGAACATCTCTATTATATCGGTCAGAATAGAACATTGATACTTTATAGTAAAGCCACATGTCTCCGTTGGGTCAAAAACATACAATAACAATCCTTTAAAATGTTTCATTGCAAGTATAGCTCTTTTCTCAATGTTATTTTTTTCCTCCAGAGGTCTATCTAGAAGTCCAGGTGTATCAATAACTTGTATCCTTTTTCCATTAGACTCAATATGACCAACTATAATTTCTTTAGTTGTAAATGGATAAGGTTTTATTTCGGGTTTAGCTCTAGTCAAAACCTTTAATATAGATGATTTACCAACATTAGGTGCACCAGCTATAATTATAGAAGAAATTTCTGGATTAAGAGCTGGAAGCTTAAGAATCTCAAGTTGATAAACCCTGATCTTTCTCATACAATCATCTAAGTCTTCTAATATAGATTTAAGTCTTCCAAAGAAACTCTTCCTTATTCTTAATATACTATTTTTTTCATTACAATGAATAATATCCTTTATATACTTTTTTGAAATTCTTTCAATAAGTCTTGAAGATTTATATAAAAAGCTTAGACAACGTCTATATGAATACGAATTAATTATAATAGAAAATAATTCCTGATAAAATGGGTGTAATTCTTCAATAAAGGGACTGGAAAGAGCAATCTTTCTTAAAGTTTTAGCAACATAATCCGCGGCTATCTCAATTCTTCTAATTTCCTTATTTTTAATTTTTTCTAAACCTTTCCTTCCCCTACCCTCAGCCCTTTTAGACCTATTAACAGCTATTTCGAATAACTTATCCGAGCTACCAGGTGCTATATACATCTTTTTAATAACTTTTTCTATATCGGTATATCTCAATTCTATCAACCATTTAAACCAATCTAAAGCAACTCATTGCAGATATATTTAGACAACAAGTATATCTTAGACTTACATTTATAAAAAATGTAGATTATAGATGGGTGTAAAACATGGAATATTATCCTGGTGCAACATCAGTAGGCATAAAGACAGTAGATGGAGTAGTTCTCGCCGCTGATAAGAGAGTTACATATGGATTTATGTTAATGAGCAAAGCAGGCAAAAAAGTTTTTAGAATAACAGATAAAGTTGGTATAGCTAGTGCCGGATTTATTTCAGATATGCAGAGCATAGCTAGAACATTAGAGGCAGAGATCCGACTTTATGAATTGGAGACCGGTTCACCAATACGTATAAACGGTGTAGCCAAATTATTATCAATCATTCTATTCAACAGAAGACTATATCCATATATGGTAGAGACCATAGTTGGAGGCATTGATGACAAAGGACCTCATCTATTTATTCTTGATCCAATAGGTGCAGTTATTGAAGATGATTATACTGCTCTTGGCTCCGGAGCCCAAATAGCTATAGGTATAATCGAAGAAGGATACAAAGACGATATATCTATACAAGAAGCATATAACCTAGCTATTAAATCAGTAAAATCCGCTTTTAGTAGAGATGCAATGAGTGGAGATGGTATTGATGTTTTAGTCATAAGTAAAAAAGGAATAAAGGAAGAATTCATTAAAGTAATATAAAATATTTTTTAGAAATAACCCCTCATATTAAAATAGGGGGTATTTTTGATAATACGTTTCTGGCTACTAGATATAAACTATGATCTAGTCGGAGGAATACCTGAAATAAGGTTGTGGGGCATTGATGATAAAGGCAAAAGAGTTGTTATACTGGAACGAAATTTTAGACCATATGTGTATATACTTCCAATAAATGAACAATTTCTTGAAAAAATTACTGAAGAAATCGATAAACTTAGAAACAAGTATAAAATTTTAGAGATAGATGTTGCCGAGAAAAAATATTTTGGGAAAATATTAAAAGTTTTAAAGGTAACTTTACTAAACCCAAGAAACGTTCCCCGTTTCCGTGAAGACTTATCGAAAATTAGAGGAATAAAAGAAGTCCTAGAAGCTGATATAAGATTTTACATGAGGTACATGATAGATAATGATATATATCCCAGTGCATGGCATGATGTTGAAGTAGAGGAAGTATCCAATAAAAATAGATGGGATGTAGATCATGTATACATTGCTAAGAAGACACCGATATTCGTATCATATGAAAATCCTCCTGATTTAAGGATATTTGCTTTTGACATAGAATGTTATAATGTTCTTGGAGAACCTAATCCTCTAAGGGATCCTGTTATAATTATTGCTACGTTGAATAAAAATAAAGAAATCAAAATTTTTCAGGCAAGAGATAAAGATGATGAAGAACTAATCAAGAATTTTATAAAAGATATAAAGGAATATGATCCAGATATTATCGTAGGATACAACTCTAATAGGTTTGACTGGCCATATTTACGTGAGAGAACAAAACATCTAAAGATAAGATTAGACGTTTCGAGAGCTGGTGGTCAACCAACTCAAAGTGTTTATGGTCATTTCTCAATCGTGGGGAGAGCTAACATCGATTTATTTGATTTTGCTGAAGAGATAAACGAAGTAAAAGTAAAAACATTAGAAAATATAGCAGACTATTTGGGTGTGAAAAAGAAGAATGAAAGAGTTTTGATAGAGGGAGCATTTATCTATGAATACTGGGACAAGCTCGAGAAAAGAAAAATATTAGTTGAATATTCTAAAGATGATGTAGAAAGCACATATGGATTAGCTGAAAAGTTTCTTCCTTTTGCTATACAGCTTTCAAACATTGTTGGTTTACCATTAGACCAAGTTGGTTCCGCATCTGTGGGATACAGAGTTGAATGGCATCTAATGAGACAGGCGTATAAATTTAATGAACTAATACCTAATCGAATAGAACGTCCATATGAAACATATAAAGGAGCTATCGTATTAAAACCAAAGCCCGGCATCCATAAAAATGTCGCAGTACTAGATTTTTCTTCTATGTATCCTAATATCATGATACAGAAAAATATATCTCCAGATACTTATGTACCACCTTATGAAAAAATCGACGAAAGCAAAGTTTATATTGCTCCTGAGGTAGGTCATAGATTTTTAAAAAACCCACCGGGTTTTTATAAGAAAATATTAGAACGTTTATTGAAAGCACGTAAAGAAATAAGAAATAAAATGAAAAAGCTAGATCCATCAAGTATTGAATACAGGATTCTTGATGAAAGACAAAAAGCATTGAAAATTATAGCAAATGCTACTTATGGAT